>QHPG01000177.1 GCA_003219005.1 Verrucomicrobiota bacterium | reverse complement strand
AGACCGATCTTCGGGATCTGTCTCGGCCATCAGATTCTTGGCTTCGCGTTCGGCGGATCGACGTTTAAGCTGAAGTTCGGCCATCGCGGTGCCAATCAACCGGTAAAGGATTTGCGGACAGGTAAAGTGGCTATCACTGCGCAGAATCACGGATTCGCCGTAGATGCAGACTCGCTTCCCTCTGATGTGGAGCTAACGCACATCAATTTGAATGACGGCACCGTAGAGGGAATGCGGCACAAGAAATTGCCGATCTTCAGCGTGCAATACCATCCGGAAGCGGCGCCCGGCCCACACGATGCGACTTATTTCTTCGATCAATTTGCGGAGCTAATCGAGAAAGGCGCGTGAGGCAGACAATAGTGTCTGCCAGTCTTGGACGTTCATCACTCGCAGACAGGATTGCCTGCTTCACAACATTGACCTACGCGCCAAGCAGCCGAGATTTGTTTTATGTTTAATTCAACAAGCAATAAAACCACAGTGTTGAAAGTTGCGGTGACAGCAACGTTCATTGCAGCGCTGGCCGTTTCGCCACTGGCGATCGCACAGGAACACGAGCACGACGCAGACGCTGCTGCCTCGAAAGAGGTCACGGGCGAAGTGGTCGATATGATGTGCTTTGTCGACCATAACGCCGTGGGCGAGAAACACGGGCAATCCTGCGGCGCCAAATGCATCAGAAGCGGCGGTCCCGTCGGTATCATCAGCGAGGGCAAAGCGTATCTGGTCGTGGGCGAACACAAGCCGATTAATAATCAGCTTGCCGATTTGTGCGGCAAAAATGTCACTCTGAAAGGCAAACTGGCAGAGCGCGGCGGCATCGCAATGATCGAGAACGCCGAGGTAGTTAAAAAATAATTGTAGCCGCGTCTCTCTGTGAGACGCGTGGCGCGTGCGTGCCAGAAACACAGCGGTGCGCTTCGTGCAGCGAAGCGGCTACAGGGTGGCGTCGCGTCCTACTTGTAGTACGGCCGCAGGGAGGGGCGTAGCTTGCCGACGCGCAGCGCCCTTTCGGTTTCCAAGTCCCAAACGCCTGCATCGGCGAGTTTGCGAATCTCGCCCGCCTCGAGCGCTGCGATGGGTGAGCCATCGCGAAACAAGATGCGGTTTACGGTGAGCGCGGCAATTCGCGGTCCAGGCGTCAGTATGCCCTGCAAATTCAGCGGATCCGCAGCGCTCAGCGTGATCAGTTGACCCTTTGGCGCCGCCTTGCGAATAGAACGCAACAAGCCAATAGCTTCGGGCAGAGCGAATTGTTCGCCGCTGATGCCACCCACGAAATAGCCGCCGCGAATCTCGCCGCGTGCCTCCCACCTGCGATAAATTCGCCCCAGCTCGTACCACGTAATCGGGAAACTTTCGCGCTCGAGCAAACGGCGAAATACAACGCCGTAGCGACGCAGCAACACACCTGCAAATTTTGCGGCCGCCGTGTCGCGCTCAGAACTTTCCGCGCCATTTCCCGATGGCTGCGACGCGATCTGAGTTCTTAATAACGACCAGCGCCCCGCAAACTCAATGCTGGCCAGATTTGTTTTGCGGCGCCGTTTTCCGATGTTTCGGCCAAACGTGGGCCGTTTGTCTGATGGGACCAGAAGCGCTCGCAATCCATCGAAACTATCGGAAGTAACCACACCAAGCGCGGCAAGCTGCGACAACGCTTCCTCAACCTGAGAAGGCAGCACCGACTTGTCGGTGCGTCGCAGCAACTCTGTGAAGAAGAGTGCCCCACCGCTTTGTAGTGCATCGATCACGGCTTGATTGGCAACTGAAAACTCCATCGCGGAATTTGCCCGCGACAACAGCAGCCAGTCTTGGATATTCTCGCGCTGGTAAAGCGCAATTGGACTGCTCCGCAACGGAGCGATTGTGCGCGCATTTGGATTTTGTGGCACGCTCAAACGTCCCCAGCCAACGCGGCCGGAAGAACAAAGACGATCGAGCCATTCCGGATCATAGTCGGCAACGCGCGCCGCGAGCACCGCCGATTCCCAGGCCGCCAGCGGCAACTCGCACCCGTCGAGTTGTTCCAAAACAGATTGCAGACCGTCCGGTCCTTCAACGCGATGATCGACATCAACACGCTGCCATACGAAGAGAAACCGATAGAAATCTTGAACCGGGACAGGCTGAATCTCAGCACGCAACCGGTCGATTGTGAGCCGATGAATTCGCGCGAGCAATCGACGGTCGCACCATTCCTGTTCTGTTGTGCCGGGTTGAAATTTTCCGCGCAGAACGAAGCCTTCGCTTTCGAGTCCGAGCAATCCGGCTTCAATTTCCGAAGACGAAAGACTCAGAATATCTTGCAACCGAGCGGCGGTGACAGGACCGGAAACTTCCATTCTTCCGCGCAACCCTTCACGGATCGCGTTCGACCGCTCCCAATTTTGCTTCTGGGCAGATTCAGGTGCGCTCAGTTGAGGATCGAGATCGGCGCCCGGATAAATCGTTTTTAGCATCGGCAAACGTTCGGCGCAAACCCAAAACTTCTTGTCGTCGACTCGCAATTGCGCCGCGCGTTTGTCCGCGACGAGCTTGTCTAACAAGTGCTCCGCGCCAGCACCGTTGTCTTCGTGATGAACAGTTCGTAGCACTTCATCGCGCGTCATGACTGCGAGAAGCATTAGCGCGTCGTGCAGTTCGTCCGCGTTAGTCGCGTTCGGCCATGCTTCGCGTTGCACCTTCTCGATTGCCGCTGTGTCGAGAATTCCCAAGCCATCGCTGCCGTTTCTTTCTGAAGCGCGCCGCGTGTACACGGCCTGCGTTCGGCGTTCCTCTAAAGGTGCGTTGTCGAGAAACGCATATGGCCGCGCATTTAAAATCTCAGACGCGAGCGGCGAAGGCTCGGGCAAATCGCGCGCAATGCAGCGGACCTCGCCGCGTTCGATCTTGCGCAATAGTTCTTCCAATCCCTCGATGTCCATCGCTTCGGTCAGGCAATCGTCGATTGTTTGTTTCACCAGCGGGTGATCTGGAATCTCGCGGTCGCCAACGATATGCTCGAGGCAGGCCAGTTGGTCGGGGAAAACTGCCGCCAAAAGATTTTCCGATTCCATGCGCTGCAACGGCGCCGCGATTTTTGCGCCGCCACGGAAACGTGGCACTGCGAGTGAGCGGGTCGCGTTCCAGCGCCACCGAATGGTGAACATTGGCGCGTCGAGCAACGCTTGAACGAGCAAGTCCCGAACGGTGTTGGAATTGAGGTAGCGAAATACTTCCTCGAGCGGAAACGAATGCTGCGTGCCGAGCGAAATCACAATCGCGTCGTCCGTCGCTGCCGCTTGCAACTCGAAATTGAACGAGCGGCAAAAACGTTTTCGCAGCGCCAGGCCCCATGCGCGATTGATTCGATTGCCGAACGGCGCGTGCAAAACGAGTTGCATGCCGCCTGATTCATCAAAAAACCGCTCCATCACGAGAGTTTGCTGCGACGGAATTGCGCCCAGCGAGCGATAAGCATCGGCGAAATAGGCGCTGATTTGTTCAGCGGCAACAATCGGCAGCTGTAGTTCCTGTTTTAGCCACTCCTCGATTTTGCAGGGGAAGCTTTCAGCTTCCTCTACGGACAACCCCTTTTCAATTTCACCCCTCAGATCCGATACAGCTTTGGATAGCTCGTTAGTCCGCGCTGGAGCTTCGCCCAACCAAAATGGAATTCCCGGCGGCTGACCTTTAGCATCTTCGACACGAACGACTCCGGAGTTGATGCGCAAGATTCGCCACGAAGCATTGCCGAGTTGAAAGATGTCGCCCGCCAAACTTTCGACGGCAAAATCTTCATTCACTGTGCCGACGAAAGTTTCCGAAGGCTCGAGAATCACACGATAATCCGCATTGTCTGGAATAGCGCCACCGGACGTGAGCGCAGTCAATCGCGCTCCGCGACGACCGCGGATTCGATGGTTTACCGCATCGTGATGAATCAACGCCGCACGCCGGCCGCGTTTCGTGCTAAACCCATCGGTAAGCATCGTGACGACGCTATCGAACTCATCGCGGGTCAGATTTCGATATGGCCACGCCGAACGGACAAGCTCGAAGAATTCATTTTCATCCCAGTCTTCGGTCGAAGCCGCGGCAACGGTTTGTTGTGCGAGAACATCCAGCGGTTTTTCCGGAATGCTGAGTCGATCCAGCTCACCGCGATGCACGCAACGGAGCAACGCCGCGCATTCCACCAGCTCGTCACGACTCAATGGAAAGATGCGCCCCTTCGGCAAACCGCTGCGCTTATGCTCGGCGCGTCCGACCCGTTGCAGCAATGTCGCTATGGATCGCGTCGTGCCGAGTTGGCACACGAGATCAACCGAACCGATATCGATGCCTAACTCAAGTGAAGCCGTCGCCACGAGCGTTTTCAAATCGCCGCGCTTCAATCGATCCTCAGCATCGAGGCGTAGTTTCGCAGAGAGACTTCCGTGATGCGATGTCACCGCATCGGCGCCGAGCACTTCGCTCAGATGATGTGTCACGCGTTCGGCCATTCGGCGCGTGTTAACGAAAACAAGCGTTGTCCGATGGGCCTGAATCAACTCAGCGAGCCGATGATAAATTTCCTCCCAAACTTCATTCGACATCACCGCTTCCAACGGCGACTTGGGCATCTCAATAGCCAGATCCAGCTCGCGGCGATGACCGATATCGATAATCTCGCAATCGGGATTGCCACCGTCGTCAACTCCATGAGCGCCGACCAAAAAGCGTGAGACCTCTTCAATCGGTTTCTGCGTCGCAGATAAACCAATTCGCTGAAGTGGATTTTTTGTTAGCGCCGCCAAACGTTCGACGCTCAAGGCGAGGTGCGCGCCGCGCCGGTCATCAACGACCGCGTGAATTTCGTCGAGGATGAGTGTTCGTGCCGTGCTCAGCATCCGGCGGCCCGAGTCCGAAGTCAGCAGCAGATAAAGCGACTCTGGCGTTGTAACGAGAATGTGCGGAGGTTTTTTGATTAGCGCCTGTCGTTGAGCAGCAGTCGTATCGCCAGTGCGAACCTCGGCGCGCACGTCGATCTCGGTGCCATTTGTTTCACCCAATAACGCGCGAATGCCAGCCAACGGTTCTTGCAAATTTTTGCGGATATCGTTGCTCAATGCTTTGAGCGGCGAGACGTAAACGACTTGCGTTTCATCCGCCAATTCCTCCTCGACGCCTTCGCGGAACAGCGCATCCAGCGAAGCAAGAAACGCCGCCAGCGTTTTGCCCGAGCCTGTCGGCGCAGAAATCAGCACGTGCCGGCCCGATTGGATTGCCGGCCAGCCGCGTGCTTGCGGTTCCGTCGGTGAGCCGAAAGTGTGCTCAAACCACCGGGTGACCGCTGGGTGAAATTGAAAAGACCGCATGGAAACAAGAAATCTAATTTATGCGACGATGCGGCAAAGAAAAGCAGGTCCCGGTTTGTCATCCCGAACGCAGCGAGGGACCTCCCCGATGGAACGTGCAACACGCAAGCTAAACAATGTGCTCAATCAGCTTCGGTGAGATCCTTCACTTCGTTCAGGATGACCGCGTGTTCATTATGGAACGGCGCGCTTTGTCCGCAGCGCGAGGACTTCGCGCAACATGCGCAGACTGTCTTTGAAAAAGCTGACTTTGCTTCCTTCAGCGTGATTCCACCGCACAGGAATCTCCTGAATACGCAAGCCGGCGCAGTGCGCCAGGAAAAGCAGTTCGACATCAAACGCGAAACCATTGATCCGTGCTTCCTCCAGAATCGGTCGGCAAACATCAAGGCGAAAGGCCTTGAACCCGCATTGCGTGTCCCAAAACGGCAGACCGGTGGCCATGCGCACAAGGAGATTGAAAACACGGCCCGCTTGTTCTCGGCGCCAAGGTTGATGAATTCCAATCAAACTGCGGTCGATTGCCCGCGATCCAAACGCAATGTCGACTTCGCCATTCGCGATCGGTTCGATCAGCTTGGGCGTCTCTTCGATCGGCGTGGAAAGGTCGGCGTCAGAAAAAAGCCCGATCGGTTCTCGGGCGGCGAGCAATCCGGAACGAACCGCCGCGCCCTTCCCGCGATTTGGAAAATTCTCCAGTAAACGCGTCGCAATCTTAGTCTCCGATAAAATTTGGCGCGCGATTGTCCCCGTTGCATCGGTCGATCCATCGTTTACCACGATTAATTCGCTCTCCGGCGCGTGGGCGCCGAGATACTCGAGCGTAACGCGCAGCGTGTCGCTGACGCGCCGTTCTTCATTGAAGCAGGGAATGACAATCGAGAAGGGCGGAAGCATCACTTTGTCATTCCGAGCGAAAGCCTGCCCTGAGCGAAGTCGAATGGGTCGAGGAATCTCTAATTTTAACAGCGAGAAATGTCTCGACTTCGCTCGACATGACAATCTCTACCGGTAGATCTCGATCACAAACCTACCATTCGGATCAACGTAGCCGCGGTACATGCCGTTTGTGTTAAATGGCAAAGCGACCGCGCCGTTTTTGTCGATGGCGATTAAACCGCCGCTGCCGCCGAGCTTTTTGACACCGTCCAGAGCCATCTGTGCTGCTGCTTGCAATTTTATGCCGCGATATTCCATCAGCGTTGACACCTCATGCGCCGCGCCGGCGCGAATAAAAAACTCGCCGTCACCGGTGCAGGACACGGCGCACGTCTGATTGTTCGCATAGGTGCCAGCGCCGATGACCGGCGTATCGCCGATTCGCCCAGGCAGCTTGTTTGCCATTCCGCCAGTCGAAGTCGCCGCCGCCAAATTCCCGCTCTTATCCAACGCGACCGCGCCGACCGTCCCGTGCCGATCGTGTTCGGAGATAAAAAATTTCTTGCCGCCGACGCCACCGTGCTTTTCCGCTTCTTTAATTTTCTGCAACGCGTCCCAGCGTTCCTGCGTAAAAAAATATTTTTCATCTACAAGCTCGATCCCGTTTTCTTTCGCGAACGCTTCCGCGCCTGCGCAATCGAGCATGACGTGCGGCGATTTTTCCATGACCAGCCGGGCCAGACCGATGGGATTTTTCACGTGTTTCACACTGGCGACCGCTCCGGCCTTGAGTGTTTTCCCGTCCATGATGGAAGCGTCCATCTCGTTCGTGCCGGTGCTCGTGAACACGGAGCCTTTGCCGGCATTAAAATGTGGATCGTCTTCGAGCACGCGCACGGCCGCTTCCGTAGCGTCGAGACTTGACCCGCCGCGCTTCAAAATTTCGCAACCAGCTGTCAAAGCGCGCTCGAGTCCCGCGCGATATTCGCGCTCTTTTTCCGGCGTCATCTTGCTGCGCTCGATAGTTCCGGCGCCGCCATGAATCGCGAGTCCAATTCTTTTTGTTTCCATGTCTGGCTGATTCTCTTGGGCAAGCGCGCGCGCCCCGGCACTAAATATCGCGATCACAAAGAAGCAATTCCGTATGCGAAAGAATTTCACGTAATGCGGGCTGGGTTAGCGCAAATGACCGTCGGTTCCGGTTCTATTGATATTGGCATCATACAGTGGCCGTCCACTAGATGAAAGCGACGCGGAAACGCGTCCATACTCACAAAGGCAGGTCTTCGCCCTGCTGAACTTTGCTCTTTTCCCCATCGACAAGTAAGGCCACGTTTCCCCCGCCATGGCAGACGCTAATCCGCCCGTTTTGGTTGCCCAAGGAATTGGCCAGCTTACACGAACTTTTCTCCGTGAGGTGGGGAGCGTGTTCTGGTTCATCGTCAACACGTTCGAAGAAACGTTCGAACGTATTCAGCACGGGCGAGTGCCGTTTCGCGCCGCCAGTTTTTTTCGGCACACCCAACGCGCCGGTGTGGACTCAGTGCCATTGGTCGGATTGGTGTCGTTCTTTCTCGGACTAACCATGGCGCTGCTGACTGGCTATCAGTTGCAACGCTTTGGAACCGAACGGTTGATTCCTGGATTGGTCGCGATCGCTTTTACACGCGAGCTTGGGCCCCTCATGACCGGTATTATGCTGGCAGCGCGGATCGGCGCTGCTTTCACTGCCGAACTCGGCACGATGCAAGTCTCAGAGGAAGTGGAAGCAATTGAATCCATGGGCATCGGTCCTCTGCGCTTTCTGGTAGCGCCGCGAATGCTCGCGTTGTTTCTGCTGATGCCGTGTCTCTCCATGGTTTCGAATATCGCGGCTGTATTCGCCAGCAGCCTGATCTGCAAAGCCTATTTCAGCATCGCGTTCCCGTACTTTCTCGATCTGGTGAAAGATTCATTGCTCATTCGCGATATTATCACCGGCATTTTAAAGAGCCTTCTGTTCGGACTACTCATTGCCGCGATTGCCTGTTATCGGGGATTGACTGTGAAAGGCGGCGCGGCTGGCGTTGGCGCATCGACAACTTCGAGTGTCGTCACCGCCATCACCGTAGTGATCGGCTTCGATACGCTCTATAATATCATTTACACGGTATTCTTCCCCACGTGAGCACACCGTCGCACATGGTCGAACTGCGCGATGTGCACATGCAGTTCGAAGAAAAAAAAGTGCTCGACGGTCTTTCACTTAAAGTCGAGCCACAGGAACGTTTGGTGATCATGGGTCAAAGCGGAAGCGGCAAGAGCACCATCTTAAGATTGATTCTCGGCACGCTCCGCCCTGATTCCGGCTCCATTTTTTTCAAGCAATTTGAAATCACCCGACTGCGGCGCCGGAAACTTCAGCAGGTACGACGGCACATTGGCATGGTCTATCAGTACTCGGCGCTAATGAGCTCCCGTAACGTGCGCGACAATGTTGCTTTGCCACTCGAAGAGCTCACGGACAAATCGCGTGAGGACATCGACAAGATCGTGGATGAAAAACTCGACCTCGTCGGGATGAAGGATTCCAAGGAACTGTTGCCAGAGGAACTCAGCGGGGGCATGAAAAAACGCGTGGCCCTGGCGCGCGCCCTCGTGCTCGAGCCCGAGTTGATCCTTCTTGATGAGCCCTCAGCCGGACTCGACCCGGTCATTGCATCCGTGATCGACGAATTAATCATTAGCCTTACCGAAAAATCGAAGGTCACATCCGTCACCGTCACGCACGAGATGGAGAGCGCCTTTCGCATCGGCACGCGAATGGCTATGTTGTACCAGGGAAAAATTATTGAAGAAGCCGAATCCGAAGAATTCAAGCAATCCAAAAATCCGGTGGTCGCTCAGTTTTTGAGCGGAAGCACAGAAGGTCCCATTCTGGAAGGCAGCCTCGATGCAATTACAAAAAAATGAAATCATGACCGGCCTGCTGGTGATCGGCACGATCGCCGTGGTCGCGTTCCTTTTGGTCTTGCTCGGCGCGCCGGGCTTGTTCCGGCCGCTGGTGACCTACAAGGTTTATTTCGACAACGCGGCCGGAATCAAACAGGGCGCGCCAGTGATGCTGGCCGGCCGCAAGATTGGCCAAGTTCAAAAGCTGTATTCACCCGTGTCGCCCAAAGAAGAAAAACAGGCAGAGGAAGCGGCCGCGGCGATTAATCCGCCCGAAGCGAACGCGAGCCCCAGTCCAACCGCGAGTCCAAGCAAACCGAGATTCGAAGCGCGCGTGGATGTGCAGGTGGACAAGAAGGCGAAGGTCTATCGCGACGCGAAAACACGATTGATGCAGCTCGGCTTGTTGGGCGACATGGCAATCGACATCACCCAAGGGAACGAAAGTTCCGGCCGCGCAAAA
Source organism: Verrucomicrobiota bacterium (assembly GCA_003219005.1). Lineage (GTDB taxonomy): Bacteria > Verrucomicrobiota > Verrucomicrobiia > Chthoniobacterales > UBA10450 > Udaeobacter. Next base: position 39,822 of record QHPG01000177.1, on the reverse strand, counting down.
GATGGCGAGGCGTTCGCCGGGGAACGCACTCCCGATCTCGGCGAAGCAGCGTCGAAGATGCTGGAAGTCATCAAACCGGTGGCAGCCGAAGCGACTAATACCATGAAGGATCTCCAGCAGACTGCGCAAAATCTCAATCGTCTCACCGACGAAAACTCCGAGCTAAACCTCGCGCTCACCCAGTTCAAAACGTTCGGCGAACATATGGCCGGTCTGACTGCGCCGGACAGCTCCCTCTCGCATTCGCTCACCAACATCGAAAAGATCAGCACCAGCCTGACTGAAAACGACAACATCGAGGTCACTCTGCGAAACCTGCGAAGCTCGTCAGAGAAACTAAAGGTGGCGACCACCGAGCTCGGGCCCGCCGGCGAAAACATCAAGCAATTCAGCGAGACAATAAAAACTCAGCCGTGGCGGTTGATCTGGCCATCGACAAAAAAGTACGCCGAAGCATCACCAACTCCCGCTCCTGCTCAGGGAACCATCACCGTGCGCAAAAGCGCAAGAGCAAAGCCACGTCGCACCGCGACCCCCGTGCCGCGGACGAGCCAACGGTAGCCCTAACGCTTACGCGGACGATTCTTGCAGACCAGCGATTGTTACTGAACGCGATGCCGAAACTTACCCAGCAAAAATGGCTGGCAATTCGGACTTACCCTCACGGATCGCGTGGGAATTTTGCGTAGGGCAAACGAGCGCCGCGATAAAAGAATTGATCGGCTCGGATTGAAAACGGCGCGAGGAAATCGTGCGTGCCGGCGGCAGCAGCCAAGTCATCCTGATCTACGCCGTCCCCACTAACCCCGATGGCGCCGATTAGAACCCCGTTCCGATACAACCCAAATGAACCCGGGAAAATCGTGATCCCATTCGGCAAAATCGGATTAGGGGTGAAAGACGTATTCGGCGTGATCGCGTTAGGATCACAGTGGTTACCAAGCAAACCGGAAACCATTTCTTGCTGGCCGTTAAAGAGGCCGGGCGAATTTCCGTTGATGCCCGGCGGATAATTGCACTGCGAAAGAAAACCCACCGTGCGCACCGAGAGCGCTACATTCAAGCCGAAATTGAGGAAGTCATGGCTCGAATAAAAAATGACGGTGCGGGCTTTTTGCACTGCGACGTCCCAACTAAACAACGTCGCTTCGCCCGTGCGGAAAGTTCCCAGCACCGTCGGCGCGACGCCGCTCATGCCCATGTTGGGATTGTTTACGGCGGTGATAAACGCGTTCATTGGCACGCCGATCGGCAGCCGAATAGCAGCCCGAGTGATGCTCGTTTGAGAAGCGGCGTAGCTTAAAATACTCGTCACCTCTTGCGCGGTGAGCCGCGGCTGACCGTTGATTGTTCCCACGACCGGATCATTGATGATTGGCTGACGAATTTGTCCCGACACTCCGCCAAAAGTTGCGACCGGATATGCGAATGGCGCCGGCGCGGCACGAATCGGGTAGCGAGAGTCGGCGTTACCGTGCAGCGAGATCGTCTGTGAAAATACTGTCGATGAATTCACGTAAGGAACTCGAATCCCGTTAATGAAAACGTTCGTCGCAAGAATACCGGACGAAGGCACGTAACCGTTTTGTCCAGCCAATGCGACGTCTTCGTCAGTGTCGGATCCAGAAATAAATATGAATGGATTTTCGGCGCGGAAACCGACAATCGGTCCCGGAACCCCGTCGCCGGTCACCCCAAGTCCGCCCACTAATTGGCCGTTCTTGTAAAGCGGAACACCGCCGGGCGAGCCATCGAGCGATGCGCCTATCACCGGCTTAATTTGAGGGTACACTGGCGGCATGATGGCACCGGGCGTCGGGCTGAACACAATCACGCTGCCAGAACCTCGGAATGTGTTGATGTCAGAAAAAAAGAGATTTGAAAGACCGACGCCGACGAGGGGGCCGGGTGCGGTGTTACTCACGCCCGGCGGAAAGTGCTGCTGGATAATGAAACCGGCAGTGCGCGAGGTAAACGCGTTTTGATTACTGCTCAAATATGCGGCCGTTCCAGCTTTCGAAACCGCGGTGGCAATCTCGGCAAGGCTCGCATTGCCACCGCGCACTACCCAGACCGCCAGAGAAGGTTTGCTCCCTAATTTCGATTCAGGTTGAAAAGGTTGCCGCCAAATGCGGCAATCGAAGAAAAGAATCCGGCCCGGGTGAGCGACCTCGGCTATGGTCGGCGCGTGGCCGAATGCAAGATTACGGGCCGTAGCTTTTGCTGAATTTCTTCCGCGACTCGGTCTCGGACTCGGTCGATGTGGCCGGCGCTGACGGCTCTGACTTAGCTGCCGACGTTTGTTCGGCTGGTTCTGGCGGCACTCCCGTTTCTGGCGCTTCGCGCTGCGCGGCGCCTTGGGGCGTTTCCCGCGCGACTTCCACGTACGCCATTTGCAAATTGGAAAGCGCGTTGCTCAACACTTTTGCCTCTTCGCTGGTGAGGTTGCCGCGCGTTTTTTCCTGAATCATTGCCAGCTGATCGATGAACATCTTGGCAAAGTCGAGGTTCACTTCGGGTTCGCCGGTTTTTGGATTTGGAATTTGGCCGAGAAAAAGCGCGGCGTTTTGCGCGTGCATCACGACGAATTCAATAAAACGCTGCGAAAGCTCGCCGCTCAGTGTGGTTTTTTGGACTTCAGCCATGGCTCACTCCTATTTCGGTTTTGGTGAAGCGGGCGGCCTGCCCGCCGTAGCTTCAGCGGAGGCGGGTCGCACTGTTGCCAAAACATACGGTTGATCGCGAAAATATTTCGCCGCCACTTTTTTAGTGTCATCGAGCGTCACTGCGTTCACGTCGTGCTCAAGTCCCTTGTAATAATCGAAGCCCAACCCGTAAAGCTCGTCGAGCGCGCAATGATAACCGAAAGCGTCGTTGCTTTGATTGGCGATCTCCTGTTGCCCGATCAATTTCTTTTTCGCCCGCGCCAATTCTTCAGGAGTAAGGCCATCGCTGGCGAGCTTGTGAATTTCATCGAGCAACGCCGTTTTTACGGGCTCAATTTTTTGCGGATCCGTGCCGACATAAAATGAAAAAAGTCCGGGCACCAGACCTTGCATCTGGCCGGCGCCCACGTAATAGGCCAGCCCCATTTGCTCGCGAATCCGAATGAAGAAGCGCGAGCCGAGATCGCTGCTCGCCTCGTCGACTAAGTCCAGCGCGTACCGATCGGGACTGGACAGGCTGGCGCCGCGGAACCCGACCATGATCACGCCCTGCGCTTTGTCTTTGTAGCTTTCAACGGTTTCCGGTTTGCCCAAAGGCACGGAAGGTTTGGCGTCGGTCAGGGCAAGCGCGCCGGGCTTCATTTTGCCGAGCGTTTGCTCGAGCAGTTGCTTCATCTCGGACGCCTTCACATCGCCAAAGACAAAAACGACGCCGTTTTTCGCGACGACGTAGCGATCGCGAAATTCGAGCAAATCTTTTTGTGTCAACCCTTGGACGGACTCGACCGAGCCATTTGAGCGCAGCGCGTACGGATGCTGCGGAAACAGCGCCTGTCGCATGATGTTGCGCGCGACCGTCGTCAACTGCTCTTCCTCCTGCTGGATGGCGGCGATCTGGATCTCTTTTTCACGCGTGATCGCTTTTTCCGGCATCGTGGCGTTGAGCAACACGTCCGAGAGCAAGTCCAAGCTCAATTTCACGTCCGGCTTGGTGACATCGACCGACACGGTGAAGCTGTTGTTACCGGCGTCGCTCGAAATGGAACCGCCCACGGCTTCGATCTGGTTCGCGATTTGCTCGGCTGTGCGCGTCTTGGTTCCTTTCAACAGCACCTTGGCCATCAACCGCGTGATGCCGTTGTCCTGCGGGTTCTCTGCGAGAAGGCCGCCGCGAAAAACCGCGCCCATCGCCACGATTGGCAAGCGAGGATCTTCGCGCACCAGCAGTCGCAGTCCGTTTGACAGCTCAAATTTTTGGATCTCACCCGCGGCGACCGCTTTCGCGCCTTCCGCTTTTCCGGCCAGCGAGCCCTTTGGGTTCAATGAGACAACTGTCAGATTGTTTTCTGTGAGATAAGTTGCGGCGACGCGTTTGATGTCCTCGAGCGTCAGTTTCTGAACTGCGTCCAAATAATCGCGACTAAAATTCAGATTCCGCGTGAGCAACCAGTTCGAGCCAATGTCCGATGCCTGGCCACGCATAGTGGTCAGCGAGCCGAGATGATGACTGAGCGTGATTTTCTTTGCCTTCGCCAATTCCTCTGCGGTGACGCCGGCGTGTTTCACCTCATCCACGATACGCAGCGCAAGTTCCTCGGCTGCCTCGTGTTTCTTTGGATCGACAGTGGCGTCGATGCCAAACAAACCTGGATCGCCCGGCGTATAAGAGAATGCCGATATGCCAAACGCCAGACCGGCTTCTTCACGCACGCGCCGATACAAACGCGAGCTGCGCCCGTCGCCGAGTATGGTTGAGAGCAGATCGAGCGCAGGCACGTCTGGATTTGTAAGCTCCGGGATGTGCCACGCCATCGAGAGATGCGTCAGTTCAGTCGCAAATTCCTGATTCACTTCGCGCCGGCCAAGTTGCGGAGGCTCCGCAGGAATAAACAGAGGCTTCAGCGATTTCTCGGGATACGGTTTGAACAGCTCAGCGAGCTGTTGCCGCACTTTTTCTGCATCCACATCTCCCACGATGACGAAGGTGAGATTGTTCGGAACGTAGCGCGTCTTGTAATACTGCATCACCTGCTCCTGGGTGAGCTGGTTATAGATTTCGAGCTCGCCGATGACCGGGAATCGATAGGGGTGCCGCTCGTAAGCCGTCGCAAAAAGGAGCAACCCCGCCATGCGATCGGGATCATCCATGCCCATGGCAAACTCGCGCCGAATGACTTCCTGCTCTTTCTGATATTCTTCCGGCGGCAAGGTGGAGTTCATCATTGCATCAGCCAAAACATCCAAAGCGGTGGCGACGCCATCTTTCGGCACATCAATCCAAAAAACTGTGCGATCAAAGGAAGTGTAGGCGTTGATGTATCCACCGACATCCTGGATTCTTTGCGCGATCTCGTTGCTCGATCGCGTTTTGGTGCCCTTGAAAAGCATGTGCTCGAGAATATGAGACAAGCCCGCGCCCATATGCTGATCTTCGTAGATGCTTCCCGTGGAACACAACGCCTGCACACTCGCCACCGGCGCGCTATGATCTTCCTGCACGATGATCGTCAGTCCGTTCGGCAAAATCCATTTCTGCGCCGTGCTTGGCGGAAAGGTAATCGTGGACGACCCGCCGGGAGGCAGCGCAGCTTTCAGATTGACCATGCCAAACAATAGAACCACTGAGAGGAAATTCGCTATAAGCGATCTCAAAAATGTCATTCTGAGCGAAGCGAAGAATCTCTGATCATTTCTGGAGGGGTCACTCACGGGAATAAATCGAGATGTTTCGCGAAGCCTGTCCTGAGTGAAATCGAAGGGGTCAACATGACAGGGCAATTTATGGAATGAAGGAGAATGGTATGCCGACAGTTCTTCGTTGGGCAGCGAGCGTCAATCCCAGTGACCAGTTATGGCCGATCAGCTTTTCGATGCAGCCGGCTTCGGTGCTGGCAATTGCGCCGGCGGTTTCGCCCTTGGTGGTTTCGCTGGCGCGAACGGTTTCACAAAAGCCTCTCCAAAATCGTAAACATTCTTGAAGTCCTCGATCGAATCCTCCTCGGTCTTTCCAAATATCCCGGCGCCGATCAGGTTAAAAACCATGTTCCCGATGTCCTCGCAGGAATGAATGCCCCAGTTGTCGAAAACTGTCATCACCATGGGTCCGAATTCCTTAAGAGCGTACCGCCGCGCTCCATCGAGCAATTCCGGCCCGGTCACGTGACGAACGCTGACGCCTTTGATTTTCTTCTGTTGCTTGGTGCTGAAATCGAGCGCGTCGCGCAGAAAGGCATAGGCGTCCCGCTGATAACGTGGGTCGTTGGCAACAATTGAGTCGAGAGCTTCGGCGAAACCAATCTTTTGCATCAACAGAAAATGCGCATCCAAACGCGCTGCTCAACATAATCGTCAAAGCCGAAAGGGGCAAGAGTCTGTCCAGATTTGCTCAATTTTCGAATTGGTCCTCCAGCGCATCTACGTAAACTGAAAGCGGATCGTGCCGCTTTGGTGCCGAGAGCTGCGAGTGGTTCGCGGCTTTGAGATAGCCAGTGAAATTCCCGCTGCGGCTTTTCATTTGAGTGGCTTCAAACCAGTTCATGTAGTCGTCAATATCACTCATTCGAGCGGCGAGTTCTTTGCGAGTGACCTCCAAACGCGACAAACGCTTCGCGATTCGTTTCCTCTTCCCACGGGCAAGCAACGCCACGATTTCCTGGTATTCACGCGCAAGCGGGCGCAAAACCGGATTGGCCTGCGCAACAAATACGAGTAATTCACGGTTCAACTCGCTCAGCGCCATTTTCTCGCTTGCAGATACTTTGTGTCGCGCGAGTTCGTCAAGACCAGTCAGCCTGGCTGGCTTATTCGCTTCTGAGATTTTCACGCGCAACAATTCATCAAGGTATCGCTCGCTTTCGGCGAAGGTGAGAAACTGATACATCTGCAAATTTCTCAACTGACTCAAGGTCAACTGCCAGGTTCGCTCCACATCGCCGCCCAGGAACGGAAACTGCGTCTTTAAATCCGCAAGCGGCTCATTTGAGGCGTTAGATAGATGACTAATGTAATGCGCGAGAAGGGCAAGGCCGTTTCTTCCATCGATTAGCATTTGCACGAGCGCAAAAGAGTATGCGCGATAAAGCGTCCGGCCCGCGGAATCGAGGAGTTTTGGGCGTTGACGAAGAAACGTCTCCAGCGATTCTGTCTTGTGCGCGGTAGTGAGAGCCTCGATCAACTGTCCGTGATCGCTCGTAGGCGAAAGGGCAAGCACGCCGTCAATTAACCAATCCGGCGGCTCGACGAACACGCTACCGGCCGCGATGTGCGATTCTTTTCGATAAATCATCTCCAATAAAATCGCGCGCAGCAGTTCGCGCTCCATCAAGGAAGCGTCGAGGTTCTTCGAGATTGTCAGGTCGACCTGCAGCTTGAGGCCGAAACCGGTCTGGCTAAATCGGAGGTTGGCCGGCGGAATTTCGGGAAGATTCGCCTGCTGCGGTTGGAGGTTCACCACGACAGGGACGATCCAGTTGTCGCGTTGCCGCAACAGCGCCAGACAATCGACCTTTGTTCGCTCTGCCAAGTCAGAAACAGCGCCGCGCAATTGCGCGTCAGCTCCGTAGATGACGAATTCGCGCGACGGACTCACGCTGCGTTCCAGCGTCGCGGCGCGAAGCACGTGCGCTGTGAGGACGATGGATATAAAGATCGCGGCACGCGCCATAGTGATTAAGGCGCGATAATAATCGAGATAGCTGCGCGCTGACCAGTAAGAATCAATGCGAAACTCCAGCCGATTGGCGGTTTTTAATTAGATGAAGGAATCTCAGGGGAGAGGTGCGCACGCACCCAGCGGGTGAGCGGTGAGTTCGGTTGGTTTTGACCGGCGGTTCGCAGGGAAAAAAGGGGGGGCGAGCCGCCGGTCTTATTTAATTCTTTGCCACCGTAAAAATAAAATGAGACTTTGAATCGCGTGCGGTGTCTAATGATGTAGATACAAAAACCTCGACCGATTATGAATAATTCTAAACTTCTGTTTTTCTTTGGTTGTTTTGTTGCAGTGATGCTGACTGCGCCAGTTCTCACGGCTGCACCCCGCAGTGGAGGCGGTGGCGGCCATCATTTCTCCTCGATGGGTGGGCGCGCCGGAATGGGCGGCCACCCTGGAATGGGTGCGTCGGGCGGCCAGCGCTGGAGCGGCGGCAACTGGCATGGCGGCAACCAGAGCGGTAACAACTGGCACGGCGGCAATTGGAGCGGACACAACGGGCATGGCGGCAACTGGGGCGGTGGCAATTGGCATGGCGGCAACTGGGGCCATCATCATGGTAATGATGTGATCTTCATAGGTTCCTTCGGCTTTCCGTTGTGGTGGGGCTGGGGCTGGGATTCATGGGGCTGGGGCTATCCGTACGGCTACGGATATGGTTATGGCTATCCGTATGGCTACGGTTACGGTGCCCCCTACGGCTACGGCTACGGTTATGGTTACGGAGGCAACGGATACGGCGACTCCGGCTACGGTAATGCGTACGGCTCTGGTAATAGCTCTGGTAATAGATACGGCGACAGCAGCCACTCCAGAGTGGCTGAGCTACAGCGTCGGCTCGCTCGTGCCGGTTATTACCATGGGTCCGTTGACGGTGTCCTGGGACCGCAGACGCGTCGAGCAATTCGCGCGTACGAGCAGGATCACGGATACGCAAGCCAGTGATCCGGTTTTGCCCGGTCGATTGGTCAGAGCCGGGGGTAGTTCTATAATTTTCGGTTAATTGACCGGCGGAATTCGCAGGGCGCAATGGGCGAATCCGCCGGTCTCCTATTTTGCAGCGCCTGCGATTCTTTATCCGTGCAAGGTCCAAAAAAATATTGGTACCGCTGGTCTTCCACTTGGTACTTATCTTGAGCAAAACTACGAACGGCGCAGCCCGCGTTCTTTTATTCGTCGCAAAACGCGGTATATGTCCGTGCTAAATCTGCGCCCGTAGCTCAGCCGGATAGAGCAACGGATTTCTAATCCGTGGGTCGGGTGTTCGAGTCACCCCGGGCGCGTTTTCTCCGTTGAGAAGTGATGAGTGATTGATGAGAAGTGGAAGAACGCCAGTTCACTTCTCACGTCTCATCTCCCACTTTCTTTCCGGCGCCGTTCGTGATCGAGCAGCCATTTCTTGCGCCACAATCCGCCCCCGTACCCGCATAATGTGCCATCGGCACGAATGACGCGGTGGCACGGAATGATGATGCAAATCATATTTGTGCCATTGGCGCGGCCGACTGCGCGGCGCGCATTTTCATCCCCGAGGCGTTTCGCCATCCAGGAATATGAGCGGGTTTCGCCAACTGGAATTGACTGCAAGATCTTCCAGGCGCGCAATTGAAACTCGGAGCCAACCGGCGCGAGCGGGATATCGAACTCCAGACTTTTGGCGGAAAAATAATCGGCCAGCTGTTGATGTGTGGCAGTGAGATAACGATGCTCACCCGGCACTACATTTGTTCGCAGTCGCTTGCGTAAAATCGATAATTCGCGTTCGGTCGCGCGCCGATCGATAAACTCCAGCAAACGCAAACCGCGATCATCCGCGACGGCAATCATCGCGCCGAGCGGCGTATCAATTCGCTCCGCAAAGAGCGGAGCGCGACCCTTTGCTACCGTTGGTGCTTCACCGTGGCGTTTGAATTGCCGCCGCGCTGTAGATGGATCGATCGCCATCGCGGCGAGTTCCTTGTCTGTCACACGTCCGCCCGGCGCGCGCTCGACTTCAGTGCGCAGGCGCTCGATCAGTTTTGGCGGGCGACCAGTTGAATCAAGTGGATGGCAGCGCAAACAGGGACGATAACCGCTCTCCAGCGCGTCATCCGGCGTCGCAAAGAAATCGGCATTTTCACGCGCCGGCTTTTTCGCCGTGCATGTAGGCCGGCAGAAAATTCCAGTTGTGCGCACGCCGACATAAAAAATTCCTTCGAAGCTCGAATCGCGATTCACGAGCGCGCGATACATCGTTTCCGGCGGCGGAAGAAGATCGAGTGTTTTCATATGCAAAGATTAAGCACTCACGCGCATTGACGCATCGACGAAATTCGGGCACGGAATTCTTTGGCAGGGTCAGCGCGCCGCCGCCGACTCCCGCGCCTGCGGGACAGCGCGGCGTCCCTACCATCTATGATATGCGGGATGATCTTCCTTCACCGCGACAAAAATTCCGCGACAAATGGCGCAGACTTTTCCGCCGGCGCTCAATGTCCCCTCGACGGTCGCGCGATCATCCGTCAGATCCACAATTCTGGCAGAAAGAAACACCGAATCGTTCGTCGGAGTTGGCCGCAGCAATTTAATCGAGTATTCCGCGGTGACCGTGCACGGCGGGCGATCCTCGTTTGCACGTTTCATCAGATGATAAGCCGCTGTCCAGTTGCAGTGGCAATCGAGCAACGTGCCAATCACTCCGCCATTCAAAACTCCATCAAAAGCTTCGTATTTTTTCTCCGGTGTCCACTCGGCGACCACTTCCCCGTTTTTTGGAAAGCTTCGAATGTGCAACCCATCAGGGTTCGCTGGGCCGCAACCCCAGCAGACGTTGTTTGGCGCATACTTTTCCTGAAGTGATTGCGGTTTTTCCATTGTAGCGGCGCTCTATGAGCGCCGAAAATAAGCGAGCTCGGAGGTCATAGACCGCCGCTACAGTTTGAAACTCTATGCGCCACGCGCAGGCGACTCTGGGTACGGGCGCAATTGGGGACCCGTGTAAAGTGAACGCGGCCGGATTAGCCGATTGTGATCGTGTTGCTCCGTGACGTGCGCGCACCAGCCAGCCACGCGCGACGCAGCAAAAAGCGGCGTGTTCAGCTCCGGCGGAAAACCAAACATCCAAAACACCGGCGCGGCGTAAAGATCCACATTGGCGCAAAGATGTTTCTCGCGATCCATTACTTCTTCGAGTTTTTCGCAAATCGGCACCCAATTTTCCTTGCCGATGCGGTTGCCGAGTTCGCGCCCGATCTCTCGCATCACCGGCACGCGTGAATCACCTTTTTTGTAAACTCGATGGCCGAAACCCATGACCTTTTCTTTCGTCGCAAGTTTTTTCATCAGCCACGCTTCCGCCTGATCCGGTGTCCCGATTTCCTCGAGCATCTTCATCGATTCTTCATTGGCGCCGCCGTGCAACGGACCTTTAAGCGTCGCGACTGCGGAGGTCACCGCGGCGTAGATCCCCGCCAGCGTCGAAGCCGTCACGCGTGCCGCGAAAGTGGAGGCGTTGAATTCATGGTCGGCGTAAAGATTGAAAATCGTATCCAACATTCGGATTTGCCAATCCTGCGGAACTTTGCCGTCCAGCTTGTAAAAGAAATTGCCCGCCTGCGTGAGATCCGGTCGTTCCGGGAGCGGTTCTTCGCCGTGCGAAATGCGCCAGCCGTCGGTGATTAAAGTGGAAACGCGCGCGATCAGTCGAATCGACTTGCGAACGTTGGCATCGTGCGAGTTCTCGCTGAGATCCTTGTCGAACGCGCTCAGCATTGACACCCCAGTGCGCAGCATATCCATCGGGTGGGTCGCGCTCGGCAGCAGCCGCAGCATTTCCGTTACGGGACCCGGCAGAGCGCGTTCTGCGGCAATTTGCTGCGTAAACTCGACCAACTGTTTGCCGTTGGGCAACTCGCCATTCAGCAGCAGGTAAGCGACCTCCTCAAAACTAGCTTTCTCAGCCATTTCATGAATGTCGTAGCCCCGATACATCAGCCCGGCGTTGGGATCGACCCAGCAAATCGAAGTTTCCCCGGCAATAACGCCGGCCAGCCCCGGGCTGTATTCTGGTTTCTTTTCGGTAGCCATTGGTTTCTCTTTACTTGCGAATCGCAATCGTTCAACTCACTGGACTTAATGAGTTAACGTTCGACGTTCGTGTTCCAACTCTCCGCTGCCGGATCGTACTCGAGCAATTCGTAAAGTTCCTCACGCGTTTGCATCTTGTCGAGCCAATCGGATTGCGTCCCGGTTTTCTTTAGCGCCGCAAAAAACTTTTCACTCGTCTTCATTGAAACGCGAAAGGCGCTTTGCGGGAAAATCACCATCCGGTAGCCAAAGTCCGCGAACTGTTCAAAGGTCAACAGCGGACTTTTTCCAAACTCAGTCATGTTCGCGAGCAATGGCACATCAATTTCCTTCGCAAAATCGCGAAACTCTTCGGCACTTTGCAACGCCTCCGGAAAAATTGCGTCGGCGCCGGCGGCATGATATTCACCCGCTCGCTCGACCGTGCGATCGAAATTTTCGACCGCGCGCGCATCTGTCCGTACGATGATCATGAAATTCGGGTCACGGCGCGCCGCCACCGCCGCTTTGATTTTGGCGGCCATCTCCTCAAGATCGACCAGCGATTTCCCGGCCAGATGTCCACAGCGCTTAGGAAATTCCTGGTCTTCAATGTGACAACCGGCCAGACCGGCGGCTTCGAGCTCATGAATTGTCCGGGCCACATTGTCCGCTCCTCCAAAACCGGTATCGCCATCGACAATTGTCGGAATTGTTACCGCATTTGCAATGTACCCGGCGAGTCTGACAACCTCTGTCATCGTGAGCAGCCCGATGTCCGGCACACCAGCCGTCGCGTTCGCCATTCCGGCCCCGCTGATATACACCGCATCAAATCCAGCGCGCTCCACCTGCCGCGCCATCGCCGCGTTCGGAACACCGGGCAGCATCACCGCGCCTTTCGCGATCAATTCGTGCAGTCTCTTATTCTTGCTCATGCTCGTGCTGTTCTTTGTCATGTCGAGCGAAGTCGAGACATCTCTTGCTATTTCTTCGGCATTTCCGCTGCCTTCATCAGCTCATCGACGTTTTTCGCTTCATCGAGCTTCCACACAATGTCGACAATTCTCCGCGCGCGCGCGTTGCCGACCATCGGCTCAACCAGCGCACGGAATTTCTCTTCCACTTGCGAATCCTGCAGCGGATTCTTTGCGTGGCCCATCGGATAATCGACTCGCCTGGTTAGCCGCCGGCCATCGGCGAGATCAACGTGCACAATGTTCGCGACCGCGTCGGGATATAACGCGCTCAGTTCCGCGTTGCGTTCGACCTTTACGTTCTCCAAAAATTTCCAAACCTCTGGATCTTTGAAACGCTGCGGCTCGAATTGTTTGTCTGTCACTTCGCCGTCGATTAACGCAATCGCCGTGATGTAAGGCAAGCTGTGGTCCGCCGTCTCGCGCGTTTTTGGTTTCCATTTTTCCGGCTCGCTCCCGATGATTTCCACCGCGGCGTCGTGACTCTCTATCGTCACCGCGTGCACTGTCGTCGGGTCGCCGATTTCCTCGCGCAAAAAAAGCGCCGCTTCGATTGCGCTCTGGCTATGATATTCGGCCGGCCAGAATTTGATGCTCGTGTGCAAAATCATCGACGCCGGCCAGTCGTCGGTTTTTTCAAAAGGCACGGCAAACTTTTCGGCCACATTGCCCAGCGAAACGCCGAGCTGCTTTTCAAATCCCATTTGCCCTTCGAAAATCGGCCCTGGTCCGGTCATGCCGGCGCGGGCAAGCAGTGCCGAGTAAACCCCGTGTCGCGCAGCATTCGCAAAAGCCACACCTTTCCAGTGCGAGAGCTCGCCCGCGCGCGCCTGGCGCATGGCCGCGCCCGCCACACCTGCAATATTCACGGCGTGCCGAGCTTTCCCCGGGTCAAGTTTCATCAAATGCGCAGCAGCCAGAGCGGTTGAAAAACTGCCATATGTCACATGGTCCCAGCCGTGCGCGCGAATGCTAGCCGCATCGCAAAAGCGGCATTGCACTTCATACGCGAGCGCGATGGCGGTGATCAACTCGCGTCCGCCTGCGCCCACGCTTTCCGCGGCCGCCAGCGCAGCCGAAATGTTATCGCTCGGATGCGCCGGTTCCTTCGAAAGGTAGGTATCGTTATAATCGAAGTACCGGATGCAGCAGCCGTTGGCGAATGCCGCCCAATCCGGCGGCGCCTTGTGACTCGTGCCGATGATTGTGGATCCATGTTTCGCCGAAAAATCCGAGGCAACTTTTCGCGCAATCGCGCACGGGTCCTCTTTCCACGCGCCCAGCGCGCAGCCGAGTGAGTCGATCACGCGCCGCTTTACTTCGTGCAGGACTTCCTTGGAAAGATCTTCAAACCGGAGCCCGCACGCGTAATCGGCCAGTTGATGAGCAAGCGTTTTGGTCATGGAAACTGTCGCTGCAATCTGCCGACGATTTGTTGATCGGCAAGTTGTAGCGGCGCCCCTTTCTTGAGTAGATCATTTCAAAAATCGCGAAATTGATGGATAGTTGAGCAGTTGGAAGCGCGGAACTATGGAGAGCATTTGACGGACAAAAATCAGCTCGACAAAGAAATCCAAAAGGTCGTCGAGAAGTTAATCACTCGGAAAAAAGAAATCTTTGCCGAGTAACGACGGTGTTATGTTCATTCGCATGATCCATGGTTAGAATTCTCGCCAGATGAAGAAAGTTTACTCTGACGCGAAAGCGGCGCTGGAAGGCCTGCTTCACGACAACATGACCATTGCCGCGGGCGGCTTCGGATTGTGTGGAATCCCCGAGAATCTGATCGCGGCCGTGCACGAGAGCGGCGTGAAAGGACTCACGATAGTCGGCAACAACGCTGGCGTAGATAATTTCGGCATGGGGATTCTGTTGCCGGCGCGGCAGGTAAAAAAAGTGATGGCGTCGTACGTCGGCGAGAACAAGGAGTTCGAACGGCAGGTGTTGGCGGGCGAGCTCGAGCTCGAGCTGATTCCGCAAGGAACACTTGCCGAACGATTGCGCGCTGGCGGCGCAGGAATTCCCGGATTTTACACCCGCACCGGTTTCGCCACGAAACTCACCGAGGACAAGGAAGTGAAAAAATTCGGCGACTGCGATTATGTCCTCGAACCAGGAATCACGGCTGAGCTTTCAATCGTAAAAGCGTGGAAGGGCGATAAATCCGGCAATCTCATTTACCGAAAGACATCGCGAAATTTTAATCCAATGATTGCGACCTGCGGCAAAATTTGCGTGGCTGAGGTCGAACAATTGGTCGAGATCGGCGAGCTCGATGCCGACCAGATCCACACGCCCGGTATCTTTGTTAATCGAATCATTCAAGGCGCAAAGTACGAAAAGCGAATCGAGTTCCGCACCACTCAGGGCGCAGCCGCATCAAAGAAAGAAAACCCGGTGCGCGAGCTTATGGCGAGACGCGCCGCCAAGGAATTGCGCGATGGCTATTATGTGAATCTCGGCATCGGCATTCCGACGCTCGTCGCGAACTACATTCCGGAAGGAATGAACGTCACGCTCCAATCCGAGAACGGATTGCTCGGCATTGGCCCGTTTCCGAAAGAAGAGAAGATTGACGCCGACCTGATTAACGCGGGCAAGCAAACTATTACCGAAAGGCCTGGGTCTGCTTATTTCTCGAGCGCCGATTCGTTTGGACAGATTCGCGGCGGCCATATCGATCTTGCAATTCTCGGCGCGTTTGAGGTGACCGACAGCGGCGACATCGCGAACTGGATGATTCCCGGCAAGATGATCAAAGGACCGGGCGGTGCGATGGACCTTGTCGCCGGCGTGAAACGCGTAGTAGCAGTAATGGAACACACGTCGAAAGATGGCAGTCCGAAGATTTTGAAAAAATGCACGCTGCCCATCACCGGCCTCGGAGTCGTTAATCTGATCATCACCGATTTGTGCGTGTTCGAAGTGAAAGAGAGCGGCGGACTCGTCCTGACCGAGATTCATTCCAATGCAACGGTGGACGACATCCGCGCAAACGGTGCGCTGACTCAGGTCGCCGAAAATTTTCGGTCCCACGAATCCGCCGATGCTGGCGGTGCAGTTGATGAAGCCGACCGCAGCGGCCGCGGCCGAGCTGGTGAGAAATGCTGACGGCAACGCCCAAAACGCAGGCAGATACGAGACTGTTCCGAAGCCGATGAGCGTGAACACCAGGATCAATAGCGCGTTCGAATGCGGCAAAAAGAACCACGCCGCCAGTCCGAGCGCGGCCGTCAATTGCGGCGCCGCAAAATGCCAGCGCCGTTCGCGGGTGCGATCCGAATTCCAACCGAGCACGAGCATGCCGATCAATCCGGCGATGAATGGAATCGCGCCTATCCAACCAACGTGAAGATCGCTCCATCCGGTCATGCGTTTGAGGAGCGTCGGCATCCAGAACCAAAAAATGTAACCGCCGCTGTAACAAAAGAACAAACCGAGAGTCAGAATGATCACCGGCGGATGTCGCAGCGCTTGTAAGATCGACATCTGCTCCGCGTCTGTCTTGACGCGTCGTTCCTCGGTCAGGCGAGATTCAATCCAATCCCGTTCGTTAGGCGCAAGCCAAGGCGCTTCGTTAGGCCGATCCGGCAGGACGAACAACGTGACGAAACCGAGCAAAACCGCCGGAATGCCTTCGAGAAGAAACAACCAGCGCCAGCCAGGTGTTCCCAGCCAATGAATTCCGAGGATCTTTCCCGCGAGCGGCCCTCCAAGAATGTAGGCGATCGGAATCGCGGACATGAACCGCGCAATCGCTTTCGCGCGGTCCTGGTAAATGAACCAGTGCGAAAGATAAACGATTACACCGGGGAAAAATCCGGCTTCGGCTGCGCCTAACAAGAAGCGCGCGCCGTAAAGCTGGTGGGGAGTTTGGACAAATGCAGTGAGGGTGGTCAGCGCGCCCCAGGTGATCAGCGTCAGCGCGAGCAACCAGCGCGCGCTCCAACGTTCGACCAAAAGCGCGCCGGGAATTTGCAGGGCGAAATAGCCGATAAAAAAAATTCCGCTTGCCGTTCCGAAGACAGAGTCACTCAGGCCGAGATCGCCTTTCATCCCGAGCGTCGCGTAGGCGATGTTTGTGCGATCGAGATAATTCGCGACGTAAAGAAGAAAAAGAAACGGCAGAACCCGCCACGCAATCCGACTGCGCGCGCTTTTTGTGGCGTCGACCTCCGGCGAAATCATCGGACGCAGCATAACGCTATCGGAACGGCTCACAATTTGATGTAACCGCGGCATGAAAGATCGACATCTACTCCTCGGGGCAATCGTGTTCGCCTTTTCGGGGAGGGCGCCCCGCCCGAAGGTCAGGGTACGGGAAAGGTCACAGACAAAGGCAAACTCGAATTCAAATTCGAAGACAGCTGCAAAAATTCCGGTACGAGAACGATCACCAAAAGCGGCGACGACATCATCGTTTCGGTGAGCGCATCGCGAAAAGCAGACCCGGGTTGCGTCGCGTTTTACGGATCGAACATCCGGCTGAAGCGCGTGAAAAAGTAGACGTCGATCTTACACCATCGGCCTGAATCGATCGACGACTTCCTGCAAGCGGCCGGTGATTTGGCACTGATGTATTTCGTCGAGCTGGATGCAGGTAGCGGTGAGTTGATCGCTGCGCGAATGATTCCAATGCAAATGCGGCGGTTCAGACTGGAAAGCGTATCTGCCGCCGACGCGAAATGGCTTTGCAATCTCCTGAACCAACTCGGCGAGCGCTTCGGCACAGTGTTGAGATTGGCAGAAGACTATAGCTTGAGTCTTCAGTGACGAGACAACTGACGAAGCTCGAATGACGAACTGAATCATGATGATCAAGTGGCGTGACGCTTTCGTAGGGCGGGCAGTCCTCTGCACGCCGATTCGATTCACGAAGAGCGGCGCACACGGAGTGACGCGTCCTACCTATGCCGGCAGATGCGCACTGAGCGCGCGCAGGAAATACTCCACTTCCGCCGGATCTTTAAGTGAATACTTCGCTCCGGTGGGCTGTGATTGCTCACTCACCAAAATGCCAATACCGCGCTGCTCCAGTGCGCGAAATGCATCTTCGTCGGTGCGATCGTCGCCGATGAAAATCGGACGAATGTTCCCGCGCTCCAAGCCCAGCGTTTCCAACAGCCAGAGCATGGCCTTGCCTTTGTCCCAAGCGATGGCCGGCAGCAGTTCGAAGACTTTTTTACCCTCCATCCTGCGGAGCCCGCGATGTCGCGTCGCCACTTCGCTAACCGCTTGTTCCACCTTGGGCACGTCGTTTTCCTTTACGTTGCGGTAGTGCGCTGCGACGGAAAAGCGTTTCCGCTCCACACGTGCACCCGAAATTCCACCGAGGACTGCGTGCAGCTCTTTTTCTGCCATGTCCAGGTTGGACAGAAACTCCGTGGCCATTTGCCTGCGCAATCCGTGTGGCCCGGCGATATCAAATCCGTGACTGCCGGCGTACACAATGGAATCGATGTTCACGCGTCGGCGAACGTCATCGAGCTCGCGACCGCTAAGAATGGCAACGACCGGTGCTCGAGCGGCAAGCTCCCGCAGCGTCTGTCGCATTGAATCGGAAAGCACCGCCTCCTCCGGATGACTCACGATCGGCGTCAGCGTGCCGTCGTAATCGAGAAAAACAGCCAGCTGACCGTGGCCCCCAGCGATCTCTCGAATGAACTCAAGTGCTGAAGGAATCATATTTAACGAGAAGAGCTACAATGTTACAAAGAAATTGTAGGGCGTTTCTGTAAAACGCCGGTTTAACGGACCGGCTACAAACATTCCCTTTTAACATTGTAACTTTTAGAGTTTCAACCGCCGTAAAAATGAATCACCTCATTGTCGTTTCCAACCGATTGCCATTCGCCCTCGATTCGACCGGCGAAGATCTGTGGACGGTCACACCTGCTGTCGGTGGATTAGTCTCCGCGATCGAGCCGGTGCTGCGCGAGCGCGGCGGAACCTGGATCGGCTGGCCGGGAATTGCGGGTGAAATCCCAGAGGAACCGTTTGCCGAAGCCAGGCGCAACGCCGGTTACAAGATTGTCCCTGTGGCTCTGAGTGAAACCGAGCGCGATGAGTTTTACTACGGCTATTCCAACGAAGTGATCTGGCCGTTGTTTCATGACCTGCAAAATTTCTGCAACTTCGAGCCGGCATACTGGCAAGCTTACAAGGAAGTCAACAACCGCTACGCGGATGCCATTGTTCGGTGCGCCCACCCCGACGATTTTATCTGGGTGCACGATTATCACCTGATGTACGTCGCCGAGACACTGCGGGAGCGAGGCGTCTCCCGAGACCTTTCGCGATTGACGTTTTTCCTGCACATCCCCTTTCCTCCGTACGATATTTTTTCGAAGCTTCCGCAACAACAGCGGCTCCTGCACGCGCTGCTCCAATTCGATCTGCTCGGGTTCCAGACGCGACGCGATGTGCGCAATTTTATGCAGTGTGTGCGGCGGGTGATGTTGGACGCAAAGGTTGTTCCTCGCCGCGGCCTCCAATTAATCCGATTCGAAAAACGCGAAATTCGCGTTGGACATTTCCCGATTGGGATCGACTTCAACTCGTTTGAGAATGGTGCAAGATCCGATGCGGTTGAGCAAAGAGCACAGCGGCTGCGCGTCACTTTTCCTGCTTGTCAGTCGATCCTCGGTTCCGACCGACTCGATTACAGCAAAGGAATTCCCGAACGACTGCGTGCGTTTCGCACCGCCCTGGAACTTCATTCGGAACTGCGCGGCCGCGCGGTCCTGATCCAGATCGTTGTGCCGAGCAGGGTAGAGATCCCAAGATATCACGAATTCAAGAACCGCATTGATCGGCTGGTCGGCGATATCAACGGCCGTTTCTCCACCAGCACCTGGTTGCCGGTGCAATATCATTTTCGCAGCCTCGATCGCGACGATCTTCTCGCGCATTATCGCGGGTGCGACATCGCTTTCGTCACACCGCTTAAGGATGGAATGAATCTCGTCGCCAAGGAATATTGCGCCAGCCGTATCGAGGAAGATGGCGTGTTGATCCTGAGCCAGTTCGCAGGTGCCGCCGAGCAACTCAAGCCTGATGCGTTGCTGGTGAATCCGTACGATATCGAACAAATGGCCGACGCGATTTTGAAAGCGTTCCGCATGAGTGAGGCCGAGCGCAAAGCGCGTATGAAACGCATGAGACGGGTCGTGCGCGACGAAAATGTCTTCTCGTGGGTCGATTCGTTTCTGAAAGCCGGATCGAACGTCGGTTCTCGGCCACAGCGAGTCTCTAAGCGACGACGAGCCACGTTCGCCCGGTAGGCGAATGCTCAATAAGCGGCGGACTCCGTCGTGAAAAACGATTTATTGTTGAAGCGCGGATCGAATGACGATGGTTGATAATCTCCAGAAAATTTCGAACACGATTTGGGAATTACCGGCGACTTACAAGGAAGGTATGCGCGTGCCGGCTCGGATTATCGCGACAGAAAAACTCGTGCGCGAAATGGATGAAGCGGTTTACCAGCAGATCAGCAACGTCGCTACTTTGCCCGGCATCACGCGTTACGCGCTGTGCATGCCCGATGGCCATAGCGGTTACGGCTTTCCCATCGGCGGCGTCGCGGCGATGGATGTCCACGAAGGCGGCGTGATCTCGCCCGGCGGCATCGGGTTCGATATCAACTGCGGCATGCGGCTCATGACCACGAACCTCACGCTGGACGACGTCAAACCACGTTTGAAGGAAATTGTCGATCTTCTATTCCAATGCGTGCCCGCGGGTGTCGGCAGTCACGGATTTCTGAAATTATCGCGCAGCGATTTTCGCGATCTCGTCGAACAGGGCGCGCGCTGGTGCATCGAACACGATTTTGGCTGGAATGAAGACCTCGAACTTATCGAGGAGAACGGTTGCATCGCCGGCGCCGATGCAGCGAAGATCAGCGAACGCGCAGTCGAGCGCGGCTACAACCAGGTCGGTACACTCGGCGGCGGCAATCATTATCTCGAAGTGCAGGTCGCGCGACCAGAGGACGTGCGCGACAAGGAGCTCGCCGCAAAATTCGGAATCACGATTCCGAACCAGATCGTGGTGATGTTCCATTGTGGCAGCCGCGGTTTCGGGCACCAGGTCGCCACCGATTATCTCCAGACGTTCTTGAAAGTGATGGAACCGAAATACGGCATCAAAATTTTGGACCGTGAGTTGGCGTGCGCGCCGCTCGATTCCCCGGAAGGCCGCGATTATTTCGCCGCGATGAAATGCGGGCTAAACATGTCGTTTGCCAACCGGCAGGTGATTTTGCATCGCATCCGCGAAGTTTTTTCCCAGGTGTTCGGCCGCAGCGCCGAAGAGTTGGAGATGCGGATGGTTTACGACGTCTCACACAACACGGCAAAGCTGGAACGCCACGTTGTCGATGGAAAAGACAAGAAATTGCTCGTGCACCGCAAAGGCGCCACGCGCGCATTCGGGCCCGGACACGAGGAAGTAGCCGCGCGCTACCGAGAGATTGGCCAGCCGGTGATCATCGGCGGCAGCATGGAAACCGGCTCGTATTTGCTGGTGGGCACAGCGTCGGGCGCAGAAACTTTTTTCAGCACCGCGCACGGAAGCGGCCGCACCATGAGCCGAACCAAAGCGCGCAAACAATGGCATGGCAAGCAACTTCAGCGCGATCTCGAAGCGCGGGGGATCTACGTTCGCAGCACTTCATGGGCGGGCCTCGCCGAAGAAGCCGGCCCGGCTTACAAAGATATCGATGAAGTAATCGCGGCGACTGAGCAGGCTGAAATTAGCAAGCCAGTCGCGCGATTCACGCCGATCGGGAACGTGAAAGGATGAATTGAATGACGAAATCCAAATGACGAAGGACGAAGGAAATCCGAATGACGAAATCCGAAATCGCTCGGTGCGCATAGCGCAAGGCTTTGTCATTCGTGCTTCGTCATTTTTAACATGACTCCGCGCACTCCCATCACGCTCATCACCGGTCCGCTGGGCAGCGGCAAGACGACATTGCTTCGCCACATTCTCGCCACGAAGGCGGCGAAGATCGCGATTGTGATGAACGAATTCGGCGAGATCGCCATCGACACGAAAGTGATTGAAGGCAAAAACGTGCGCATCGCCGAGCTCGGCGGAGGCTGTGTTTGCTGCTCGCTTCTCGGCGAATTTGAAGCAGCAGTAAACGAGATCATCGAGAAAGTCGCGCCGGAGATGATCATCGTCGAGACCACTGGGCTCGCCGAGCCCGAAGCGCTCGCGTTCAACATCCAGGAGGCCCTGCCGCAATGCCGGCTCGACGGGGTCGTTTCAGTCATCGACGCCGATATGCTCGTTCGTTTCCCGGAGCTCGGTCACACTACGCGCCTGCAAATCGAGGGCGCGGACATTTTGCTCTTGAATAAGATTGATCTTGTCGATGCGACCGAAATCGAGGCGCTCGAAAAGAAGCTGTACGAAATTAACTCGACTGCTGCAATCGTTCGCACCGAGCGCTGCCAAATCGATCCGGAATTACTGTTCGGTATCGGACGCGAAAAAAAAGTCGCGCACCCAAGGCACAAGCATCAGCCGGAATTCGAATCGTTCGCTTTTAGGTCGGAGAAAATTTTTTCTCGGGATTGTTTCGCACGCTTCGCAAACAGCCTTCCTGCGAACGTGGTTCGGGCGAAAGGCTTCGTGCGGTTTGCCGATGGCGCGCAGCTTTTCAATTTCGTCGCCGGACGCTGGGACTTGGAGCCGTTCAATGCGCGTGATACCGAGTTGGTGTTCATCGGAAAGAACATTGCATCGGAAAAACAGGCAATCCTCGATGCGCTGGATGAATGCATTGCGCAAAAATGATGAAGCACAAACGGCGAATGAATGATTGTAGGGCGTTTCTGCGAAACGCTCTGGCGTCTAACACAGACGCCCTACAATTCGTCATTTGGCATTAATTCGTCATTACTTCATTCGTCATTCTCCTCATGCCCTACCATTACCTCGAAGAAATCGGAACCGCCGACATTGCGTTTGAAGCAACCGGGCGCGATCTCCCGGAATTGTTCAGCGACGCCTCTGACGCGACAATGAACGTGATGATCGATAATCTCGACGCCATCGAGCCGCGCGAAACGCGACACATCGAACTCTCGAACAACGAAATCGACATGTTGCTGTTCGATTTTTTGCAGGAGCTGATTTACTTCAAAGACGCCGAGCGTCTCCTGCTGCGTGTCCGCGCCGTGCAGATCGAACAGCGAAACGAAAAATATTTTTTAAAAGCAGAAGCCGCCGGCGAACCGTTGGACGAAGCGCGGCATCAACAGCGCGCGGACGTGAAAGCGGTCACCCTCCATGATTTCTCCGTCGAGAAAAAGAATAGCGGCTGGAAGGCGAGAGTGCTTTTGGATATTTGAAGTGACCGGTCGCGAGGAGCGACGGTCTCCAGTCCGCCGCAGACAGCGTCACGACGTTACTTCGGTTCCAGCGCAACGAATCCGCTACGGCCCTGGCTCCAAACGCGGATCAGAATCTTCTCGTTAGGCTTCAACTTTTTACTGATGGCCACGAGATCTTTCGCGCTTCTGACCGGCTGCTTGTTGACTTCCTGGATCACGTCACCTTCGCGCAGCCCAGCTTTTCCGGCGGGCGAATCGGCGTCAATTTCCGCAATCACGGCGCCTTTGATATCCTTTGAAAGATTGAGCGCGGTGCGGACGTCATCGGTTAAATCAGCAACCGCGACACCGCCGAACACGGTGGCCTTTTCAGGTTGAGCGTTTTCTTCAGGAGTCGTCTCGGCTCCCTCCTCAGCTTCACCAGCAGGCATTTCGGCAAGCTCGACATTGACGATTTTGCTCTGGCCTTCGCGATTAACTTCGATCTGCACCTTTGTCCCGGGCGCCATGGAGCCAATCATCAAACGCAGCTCGCGCGCATCACTGATTTTCTTTCCGTTAACGGCAGTGATCACGTCACCAGTCTTCATCCCGGCTTTCTCTGAGGGGCTTTTTGGCGTGACCTCGCCCACGAGCCCACCGGTCGGTTGCCCCTTGAATTTCATCGCGTCGGCCAGCTCGGGCGTGAGCGTTTGCACGGACGCGCCAATGTACCCGCGCACGACGCGACCTTTTTCGCGCAAGCTCTGCATCACGTCACGCGCGAGACTCGCGGGGATGGCGAAGCCGATGCCTTGGTTTCCACCGGTTCGGCTGAAAATCGCCGTGTTGATGCCTAACAATCGCCCCTCAGTATCGACGAGCGCGCCGCCGGAGTTGCCCATGTTTATGGCCGCATCGGTCTGGATGAAATTTTCGTAATCAACAATGCCTATTCCGCCGCGGCCAACGGCGCTGATGATTCCCATGGTGACCGTTTGCCGCAGGCCAAACGGGTTGCCGATCGCGAGCACAATGTCGCCGGCACGCGCTTTATCGCTGTCGGCAAATGTGATCGCGGGCAGATTCTTCTCGTCGATCTTAAGCAACGCCACGTCCGTGCCCGGATCGGTACCGACTTTCTTGGCCTTGTATTTGCGGAGCTCGATGCCGAGGCCAACCATGATTTCATCCGCGCCTGAAACGACGTGGTTAGCGGTGAGTATGTATCCGTCCGGGCTAACAATCACCCCCGAGCCGAGGCCTTGCAGCGTTTGTTTGCCTTGCCTCTGTGGAGATTGTCCTCCGAAAAATTGGCGCAGCGTGTCATCGGAAAACGGAAACGCGCTCAGCCCGCGCGACACCGTCTGAGTGGTGAACACTGTTACAACGCTCGGCGCGACCTTCTCGACAGTCGGCGCGAACGTCGTGATAACTCCCTGCTGCGTCTGAGCAGGTTCCTGCGCTGCCGCCGAAAACCCGCCTTTCGCGAAGCACAGCACGATTACAAACAACAATACCCAGGACCGGACGATTTCTTTGCATAAAGCATTCGTCATCTTTTTAAGAGAATCGCACGCTCAAACGCAATCGGCCCTCTTTGTAAGAATCCATCAGAAGTAGAGCCGTACGCACGCTGCTAAAACCTGCGGAACCATGAATAGGGAAAAACGTCTCCCGGGCAATCGGTAGGCCAGCGTGGCGGATTTATTTCTCGGTGTGGCTTCACAGGAATGGCGCCCCTCTCGGTCTTGCCGCAACGGTCGCGCAGGTAACGAATGAGTTCTTCGCACGCGTCGAGCTGCGCGCGCGTGGGCTGGTCGCGATTAAAATCGCCTACCAGACAGATGCCGAGCGAAATGTTGTTCAAATAATCGCTGTGCACGTGGCCGCCGTTGATCTGACGTCGCCAACGATCGCCCACTTCGATCTGGCCGTTGCCGGTGGATGTTCCGTTGCCAATCACGAAGTGGTATGCAAGACCATTCTGCATCCGGCGGACGTGCCGATGATAATAATCAAAAGCGCGCGCGTTGCCCTGCCGCGTGCCGCTGTTGTGCACCACAATGAATTGCCAGCGACGTCGCTTCACTGGTGCGCGTCGGATCGCATCGATGACTGATCTCGTGAGATAACGGTAGTTGGTTGGACGACTCCACGGCCAGAAACCGAATTTGCGCGGTGGCGCCGAAGGCGGAGGCTCGAAGCCTTGGTCTTCCTCGATACCGGACTTTTCGATCAACACCTGAGCGCGCTGCGCCGGCCCCGTCCGCGGAATTTTTGGCGTTGGGCAAGGCGCCGGAGTCGGCACGGCTACCGAGCGCGGTGGAGGCGGCGTCGGCTTTTCCGGCGCAACGGCGCCCTCCTCTTCTGCGCGAGGCGTTGGCGTTTTTCTTGGCTTCGGTGTTTCCTCTTCTTTCCGCGCCAGTTTGGTTGTTT
This sequence comes from Verrucomicrobiota bacterium, assembly GCA_003219005.1. GTDB lineage: Bacteria > Verrucomicrobiota > Verrucomicrobiia > Chthoniobacterales > UBA10450 > Udaeobacter. The sequence continues at coordinate 14,657 of QHPG01000177.1, read as the reverse complement.
TCCTGGTTTTGCGTGCGGTTTCTTTTTCGCGCGATTTCTTCTTCGCCGATTTCGGTTTGGGTGTGGGCGTGTGGTGCCGCTTTGATTTCGGTGAAGCGCTCGGCTCGGGCGTCTCGCGCGGCGTCGGCGCTGGTGTTTTCTCAGCCTGCGTTGGCTTTTCCGATTCTTCGCCGACTAGCTTTGCTCGCGGAATGGCCTTGGGCGCTTTTTCTGGCGCCGCAGACGTTCGATGCTTCTTCGCTGATTTGCTGGTTGCTTTCTTTGCGCCGGGGCTCGGAGATTTTTTGGGCTTCGGAGAGGGCGTGGCGTCTGCCTCGCCTGACTTGGATTGACCGTGCCGGCTTTCTTGCTCGTTACTGACTTGCGCGCAAAGGAGACCTGCGACGATTGCGCCGACGGCGAGTGCAGCCCAAATGCGAAAACGCACCACTGCGACGGAGAGTAACAGAGCCCGCGACGCGATCAAGCGAAGGAAATCCGAGCGATTAAATCTTGAGCGAGAAACTCACGCGGCGCGCACAGCGGGTGCGGGCGCGACAGGCGCAGCCCTGCGCATTCTTTCGCGTTCCCGGCGAAGGATGGCGTTCAATTTGCCGCCCAACAACAGCAGCAGACAAGTCAGATACATCCAGGTGAGGAGCACGACGATGGACGCCAGCGCGAGGTATGTTGGGTTGTAGCGGTCGTATCTTGCGACGTAGAGCTGAAAAAGTTTCGTCGCGACGATCCATCCAGTCGCGAAGAAAGTCGCTCCCGGAAGCGCTTGTCGTATTGTGAGATAATTCTCCGGCGTCAGAAGATACAACGCCAGCGCCAGCCCGATCAACGCTACCCACGTTGACGGTAAACTGAGATAAGCCACCCATTCCTGGAGCGGCACGTTCAGTTGAAAATTTACTTCCGCGATGCCAGCTAACGTTTCGCCGAAGACGATGGCGTTAAAACAAATCACGATCACGATCCCAAACCAAAACAGCATGAAAAATGAGATGATGTATTTCGACCACCAATGAGGATCTTCTCGCATTCCATACGTGTGGCTCAAGGCTCGTGAAATCGTCGCGATGAAGACAGTCCCAAAATAGATTCCGAGAACGATGCCTGCATTCGCAAGCAGACCGCTTGAACCTGTCACCACCACATTGGCCATCGCAGAATCCAGAATCTCCTGCACTTTCCGGTCCGGCGGCATGAAGCTCTTCAAGAAATCAAACATCCGATGCAACTTGGTCGGATCGGTGCCGAAAAGGCCGAGGAGATGCCAGAGAAAGAGCGATCCCGGAGCCAGCGCGAACAAAAGCAGATATGCCATCTGCGCGGCCAAGCCGGTCGTATTATCGGTCGTCGTTTCCCAAACCAGCCGGCGCAAAACGCGCCAGATGAATCCGAGATATTTCATCGCCGGCAGAGTCTACTTTGCCCCACGTAAATATCCATTAAAGTCTCCCGCAGTCGCAGGACCTTCGCGAGTAACCTTCCTGAAATCCATCTCACAATTGTCATTCTGAGCGGAGCTAAGAATCTCAGATTATTTCTCAAACGAATAGAATAGTCAGAGATGTTTCGCTTCGCTCAACATGACAGGCTCATTCGTCTCGGCTGAAGATCGATGAACAAGCGAATATTGATCCTCACGGCCGGCTTCGGAGAGGGCCACAACAGCGCCGCGCGAGGAGTGCGCGACGGTCTCGCTCGCGTCGCCCCGAACCAAGCCGACGTAGAATTGCGGGATCTGTTTGCCGAAGCTTACGGACCGATCAATGAGTTCGTGCGCCGAAGTTATCTGGCGCTACATTGTCGTTTGCTCTTTCCCAGGCTACGCGAATGTGCTTCAGGAGCTTTTGGGGCCTCAGCGATCCTGCAAATGTGTGGTGGTCGTCACGGACTCGATCACCATTAACGCCACGTGGTACCGGAGCCCCGCTGATTATTTCCTCGTTGCGAACGAACAGAGCGCATCCGTGTTGCGATCGGTGGGAGTTGTGCCGGAGAAAATCAAGATATTTGGATTTCCTGTAAGCCCGAGATTTGCTGATTTCACCAACGATCGACAATTAAATTCCAAGCCCCGCGTTTTGTACATGACCCACGCTGCAACGCGCGGCGCACCGGAACTGGCGGGGTTGCTCGCAAAACTTGATGTCGATCTTACGGTGACGATCGGCCACGCTGATAAGCTCCGGCCGGCAATCGAGTCGGCGACAAATGGCCACGCGACAAAGATTGTTGGATGGACAGACCAGCTCCCGAGGATGCTGCACGAAAGCCACTTGCTCATCGGCAAAGCCGGTGGGGCGACGGTGCAGGAAACGATCGCCGCCGGTTGTCCGATGATCATCAATCACGTGGTTGCGGGTCAGGAGGAAGGCAACGCTCGTTTGATCGTCGAAAGCAATTCCGGCGTGATCGCGCTTTCACCAAGTGAAGTCGTCGCACAAATCGAATGCGCGTTCGCCAATGACGCAAAACAATGGCGCGAATGGGCGGCGAACATCAGCAAGCTCAGCCGGCCGCGAGCTGCGCTCGATATCGCGGAGTTTTTATTGTCGATCTGAGGCGAACTCGTCACCGCCTGTGAATACACGCAGGATCTCCACCCCCGGTGAAAGAACAACAAGGTCGGCATCAGCGCCCATTTTTAATCTGCCTTTGTCTTCGAGACCGATTGCTTGCGCAGGATTCTGCGTCGCCATTACGACCGCCTCATGCAATGGAATATCGACCAACCGCACCATCGTTCGTACGAGATCGATCATGCGCGCGGCGCTGCCGGCAAGTGCGGAGCGGTCAGCTAACAAACAAACGCCGCCTTCAACAATGCAATCATTGCCGAAGAGCGAAAATCGCGATCCATCCGGCAACCCGGCGCCAGCGGTTGCGTCAGTCACAAGACAAATTCCACCCGGCCCTTTCGCGCGATACAACATCTTCATCAAAGTCGGCGCGACGTGATGGCTGTCCGCGATCAATTCGCAACTGATCTGCGGCTCGCTCAATGCGAACTCAAGCAACCCGCCGACTCGATAGACTCCGCGGCGGCGCGCGCTCGACATGCAATTAAATGTGTGCGTGACACTGCGCATGCCATGTTCGAACGCGGCGCGCGCGTCTTCGTCCCACGCATCGCTATGGCCACCGCTCACGCTGATTTCATGGGTGCGAAAATTTTCGATCGCCGTGAGCGCTCCTGGCAGTTCGGGCGCAATCGTGACGCGTTTGATCACATCCGCATGCTCGAGCAATTGCCGCACATCGACCGGTGACGGATCCTGAATAAATTCCGCGCGTTGCGCTCCGCATCTTGCTTTTGAGATAAACGGGCCTTCTATGTGAACGCCCGCAATCGGGCTGGTAGGGCGCCAGTCGCCGCGGCGACCGCGCCGCCGTATGCAATCTCGAACCGCATTGAGGACCTGACCCAGTTTATCTAACGGCGCTGTCGCCGTGGTAAGCAGAAGTGAAGTGGTGCCGCCGCTTGCATGGAAATCGCAAATGCAGCGAAACGCTTCTGCTGAAGCTTCCATGGTATCCCGGCCAAGTGCGCCGTGAACGTGAAGATCGATAAAACCAGGCGCGAGATAATTTCCGTCAAGATCGAGGACGTCTTTGCTGCGCACTCGTACCTGCTCGTCAATGGCAGCAATTTTCCCTTTTTCCACGACAACTTCGAGACCGTCGCGAATTCCATCGGGAAAAATCAAACGCGCGTTTGTAAGGATCATTGCGCCTAACGTCTAACGCACAACCGGCCTTCGCAATGGCTGCATCGCGCGTTCTACCGCTGAGAGCGCAGAGGACGCAGAGGATAGAAAACAAAGGATTTATCTCCGCGAACTCAGCGACCTCTGCGGCCAAATTTTTTGCGTTTCCCACTTGCAGCATCCATCCTGTTGCTGCGATGAATTTCGATTACGATGTCGTGATCATCGGCGGCGCGTTTTCCGGCGCGGCGACGGCGCTCATGCTCAAACGCAAACGACCCGAAGCATGCGTCCTCATCATCGAAAAGACAGCCGAGTTCGACCGCAAGGTTGGGGAATCAACCACCGAAGTGAGCAGTTGTTACATGACGCGTATTTTGGGTCTCACCCATTATCTCGGCCATCATCAACTGGCCAAACAGGGATTGCGCTTGTGGTTCTCGAACCGGCCCGATCAACGCTTTGACGATTGCGTCGAGGTCGGCACACGTTATCAGAGCCGGTTGCCGAGCTTTCAAGTGGACCGGGCAAAACTCGACTCGCACATCCTCGATCTGGCAGTGCAAGCGGGCTGCGATCTCTGGCGTCCGGCAAAGGTAACAAACCTCGAGCTAAATAATGGCAACGGCCAAAAGGTCAGCACCGTTCTCGATGGCGGCGAACGCACTGTCCGCGCGCGTTGGGTCATCGATGCCACAGGGCGCGCGACCATGTTCGCGCGAAAACTCGGACATCTCCGTCCGAACACCGAGCACCCCATCAACGCTGTCTGGGCGCGATTCACTGACGTGAAGGAGTGGGACAGCTACGAATGGCGACAACGTTTTCCAGATTATGCTAATGATTGCCGCACTGCGCGTGAATGGGCCACCAATCATCTCTTCGGCCGCGGCTGGTGGCTCTGGATCATTCCATTGCACGGCGGTGACGTGAGCGCCGGCATCGTTTACGACAGCCGCATTTTCAAATTGCCAGAAGGACGGAGCCTGGGGCAACGCCTGCACGACCACATTCTCAGCAACCCGGTTGGTCGCGAAATTTTTGGAGTGGCACGCGTGATCGAAGGCGACGTGCACGCTTTGTCGATGTTGCCATATCACAGCGAAAAAGTTTGCGGTGACGGCTGGGCCACAGTGGGCGACGCCGCCGGTTTTATCGATCCGCTTTACAGTCCCGGATTAGATGCTTGTTCTTACACGTCCTATTACGTTGCCGATTTACTGGCGCGCAGTTTAGCAGGCGAAGATGTGACGGAGCGGCTTCGTCATTACAACCAGCAATATCCGATCACGTATCGGTACTGGTTCGAAAGTCTCTACAAGGACAAATACTATTACATGGGCGACGCCGATTTGATGTCGGCTGCGCTCCTGCTCGATGTAAGCAGTTATTATCTCGGTTTGGTCCGCGCAGTTTATCGCGATCCGGAATGTGCATTTCTGAACCTGCCCTTCACAGGCATTGGCGGCAGATTCGCTCGGAACGCGATGCGTTTTTATGGCCGACGTCTCGTTGCGTTGGCGAATCGCCGGTGGGCGACTGGCTACTATGGAAAGAGAAACGCCGGCTGGCGCGAGCTCTACGATGGATTCGTTCCGGATACACGGATTCGCAAACAAATTTCACGCGGACTGCGACGCTGGTGGAAGTGCGAAGTGATTAACATCGGGTTGATGTTGCGCCGGCGAACAACCGTTTCGGCAGGTCAGGTTTCTGCGGCTGCAACAGAAGCGGGGTAGGGCGCGACCGCCGGGTGCGCCGTTGGAACTACGGATTCAGCAGCGTTCCATACCAGCGCAGAAAAGTCTCGCCAAAAAACATCCAACCCACTGCGCCAAAGGCCAGATAAGGCCCGAAAGGTAGCTTGGCTGACCAGACGCGTTTCCCTGCGACGAGCGTGATCAGTCCGATGACGGACCCGAGAAGGGATCCTGCAAAGAGACTGAACAACACCGCGCGCCATCCGAGAAACGCACCGATCGCCGCGAGAAATTTCAAGTCACCGCGTCCCATTGCCTCGCGAGGAATGACCACTTCACGAGCCACGCCTGAGATGTGCGTCACGTCATCGAGCATCAGTACGTGGCCCTCGGCCGTGACACGATCGTAGCGAAAGTCCAGGGTCACATCTCCATACTCTTGGTGATCGATCCGGGCCTCGTCGCAGCGGAGTAACAGCCGGTCTTTTTCGCGGGCAAAATAATCGCTCCACAGACTTTCTTCTGTGCCCACCGCGAAATCGGCATCATCCCCGCGCTTTTTCCACGTGAACGGCGTCGGCGCATCAAATCGAATCCGTTTTCTTCCAAAGGCAATTTTGCCCACTTCCAGAACAATCAAAAGGATCACGTAACCAAGCGCGGCGGCGAGAACAGCGCGAAGACCGGCCGCGAATCGCGAATCGGTGCCCATCAAAGCCGGTACAACAACACTGCAAACGACGCCGGCGATTACGCCACCGATTGTTACCCGGTCTGGAATAATGAAATGCTCAAAATCGATGAATGTTCCTATGACAAGCAAAGAAACAAAAATCCAGTACGCGATCGCGACCTGCCACGGGAACCTTTGCCAGATCGCGAAGAAAAGGAGCGCGGTAACCAGTTCCACGGCGAAATAGCGGAACGAAATTTTGGCACCGCAATTTGCGCAGCGACCGCGAAGGAAGAGCCAGCTGATCAACGGCAAATTCTGGTGCCATGGAATTGGCTGCTTGCAGTTCGGGCAGAAAGAACGACGCGGCTTGTTAATCGAGAGATCAACAGGCCAGCGATAAATGCAGACGTTTAAAAACGAGCCGACCGCTGCGCCGAGCACAAACGCGAACGCGCCGAAGAGAAATTTGTAAATCGGATAGTGCGCGCGATTAGCCGGCAATCCGTTTTAGGCGGCGACGCTCCATGAGCCATGCAATCCAGATGCAGCTTTCGTAAAGCAGGCACATTGGCAGCGCCAGTGCGACCAATGTCAAGATGTCCGGAGTGGGTGTGATGATGGTCGCCAGGATAAAGATGAGGACGAAGGCATACGGCCGGGTGCGCGCCATGAATCTGTAAGTGATCAATCCAAATCGAACCAGCGCCAGGACGACTACTGGCAGCTCGAACGCCAGACCAAAGCCGATTGTAAACCGCGTCACGAAAGAATAATACTGTTGCACCGTCCATGTTGGCGCCCAACCGAGCGACTCGGTGTCACGAAAGAAAAAGAGGATCGTTTTGGGCAGCAACCAAAAATAGCAAACCATCACGCCCAGAAGGAACAGCGCAAAACTGACGGCAATGGCTGGAAATAAAAAGCGTTTCTCCACGGCGGTGAGCGCAGGCAAAACAAATTCTGCCAGGAAATACAACAGCAGCGGAAAGGAAAGAACAATGCCGGCGTAAAACGCCAGATGAAATGAAATCACGATCGAATCGGTGATGCCGAGCGCCTTAAGCGTTCCAATTTGCGAACCAACATCTCGCAGCGGCGCCTGCAAGATCCGCACAAGGGCCGCACGAAACGCGAAGCAGACGATCATCGCGACCCCGAGCGTGATCGCCACCTTCACAATGGTCCATCGCAAGTCCTCCAAGTGCTCGAGAAACGGCTTGGAAGTTTCGCTCTCCGGCGGATCGCGAAATTTAAAAATATCCCGTAAGGCCATTGGGTGATTTTTTTGCGAAATGCTCCAATGACTATCATTAACACCTGGCTTGAGCCAGGTGCAGCCAGATGGAACATCGCCAAACCGTCTCAATGGTTTTTAGCTTGGTCGAAAGCCGTTGAAACGGCTCACCGCCGACTCTTGCTTTCAAAGCAGCAGAATCATAAATCATTGGTGAACCTCGACCGGAAGGAGTCCGCTTACGCTCAGCCGAGCAAACATGCCTAGCGTATTGGCGTCGCGAATTTCGTTTTCGGCGATCATCCGGCGAATCTCTTCCACAGTAAATTCGCGGCAATCGAGAATCGATTCGCCTTCATCTCTCGCCGGGCCTTCTTTGCACGGCTGAACCGGACACGCCAGGAAGAAATAGCCACGCTCATCGGTAAATCCGGGTGAAGAGAAATAATGTCCTAACGGAATAAGCCTGCCGTCTTGGGCGAGCTTGTAACCGGTTTCTTCTCGAACTTCGCGCAAGGCTACGTTCTTAATTTTCTCATGGTCAGCAGCGTGATCGTCGATCTGACCCGATGGCATCTCCCAAATTGACTGGCGGATCGGGATTCGTTCCTGGTGAATCAGAACGATTTTGCCGTCGCGCGTCATCGGCGCGACTACGACGGCCGCTTTGCGATGCACGATTGTCCAAGCGCGCGGTTCCGGGCGCGCAGGTGTTTGCACATGATCGGTCACAACTTCCAGATGCGCGTTGGCAAAATGGCGCTCGCTCGAGACACTTTGCCAGCCGGTGTGATTCACGCTGGGGACTGTAGTGGCCGCTGTCCTCAGCGGCAAACATTGTAGAGGCGCTCGCCACGGCGAGCGCCTCTACAACTTGGCGCGCCAGCATTTGATCTGCGCCGCAACATTCTTAGATGACGGCGAATCGACACGAATTAACACCAACAAAAGAGAAAAAGGTCTACCCGCGAATGACGCTAATTAACGCGAATAACTTGCCTTTGCCTGGATTTCTCTCGCGTACATCAGTGTGATTCGCGGGCTTCTTTCTTTTTCATTCCCTCCTCATTCGACATTCGTGCTTCGTCATTGTGGCTTTCAACCCACGGACGCACTTCGTGTTACCGTTGCGGAAACATATTTCGCGTCCTCGAGGACAAACTTCCGGAGTTCGACAACGACTTTCTGGATCGGAAAAGTCTTCAGCAGGTGCGTTGCGAGCCGATCCGCCAATGTTTCGATGAGCTTGACCGATTGATCGCGCACAAAATTTTTCGTCTCCTCAGCTACGGCTGAATAATTAACGGCCTGGTCGATCTTGTCCGCCAGATCGCACGTCTGCCGATACGGCCAAAAGGAAATGGTCACGGTTAATCGCTGTGGATTGGCCCGCTCTTTTTCGGGCACTCCAATACGCGTGGACACCTCAAGCTGCTCGATGTGAATCTGGTCGCACAAAGAGTGAGACTCGTTGGTCATCGGAGAATCTTAACCACGAATCCGCCTTTGCGCGAGGCTACGGCGTGACAAGTGACCGCGAATCGACACGAATGAGTCGCGAAAACAGACATGCCCGCGAATCAAGCGAATTAACGCGAAAGAGGAACTCCAGCGAAAAAGCCGGATTCGCGTGCATTCGCATGATTCGCGGGCCTCTGGTAACGTTTAGCCTGAATGAAAACGGTCTGGCGCGTGTTTGGTTATTTGAAGCGGTATCCGTGGATGGCTGCGGGGACGCTAAGCTGCGCCATCCTGACTACGCTGATGGTGATCGTTTTTCCGAGCGTTACCAAATGGATCATCAACGACGTGGTGCGCGCGCAGCGTCCTGACAAATTGCTGCCGCTTATTTTGCTGGCCGCGGTGGCATTTCTGCTTCAGCACGTTTTCAATTCACTGCGGATCATTCTGAACAACATGTTCGAGCAAAAAGTTATTTTCGATCTGCGAAGCGATTTGTATTCGCATATCCAACTGCTGCCGTTGCGCTGGTTCGACAATCGCGCCACCGGCGATTTGATGACGCGCGTCATCGAGGACGTGAACTCGGTCGAGCGCGTGTTGATCGATGGAATCGAGCAGGGCGTGGTTGCGGTATTGCAAATCGTGATCGTGCTGGCCGTGATGTTTTATTGGAACGCGAAGCTGGCAATCCTTGCGTTGGTTCCGTTTCCGTTGCTCATCGGAGGCGCGCTGGCTTACACGCTCACGGCGCACCGGCGGTATCGGTTGCAGCGGCGGGCCTCATCAGCCATCAACGCGCTGTTGCACGATAATCTTGCCGGGATTCGTCAGATCAAAAGTTTCGTGCGCGAGCGAGAAGAGCACGCGCGTTTCAATCGGGCAAGCGACCAATTGCGGCGCGCCACGCTCGTGGTGATGCGGGTGTGGGCCATTTACTCGCCGTCGATGTCGATGTTTGAAGCGATCGGCGCACTGCTCATCCTCGGGTTTGGCGGTTACGCAGCATTGACCGGCACGATGCAGATCGGTGATCTGGTTGCGTTCCTAATGTTGACGGCGTTTCTCTACGATCCGGTCAGCCGGCTGCATCAACTCAATCAACTTGTCCAAGCCGGGCGCGCGGCGGGCGAACGCGTTTTTGAAATTCTCGATGAACCAGCCGAGCCGGGAGTTGTAGCCGCGATCGGTGATCGCGGCGCCGGGATCAACGATCCCGGCTACAGCACGCGCATTCTCGGTGATATTCGCTACGACGACGTGAGCTTCAGTTACACAGAAGGATTGCCTGCGCTAAGGCGGGTTTCGTTTCATGCGCCACCAGGCGCGACCATTGCGCTGGTCGGCGCGACTGGCGCCGGAAAATCGACACTGGTGAATCTGCTCGTGCGTTTTTACGAATTCACCAGCGGCCAGATTTATGTCGATGGCAAACCGATTCGCGATTACGAGTTGCGCGGGCTGCGCGAAGCGACCGGCGTAGTCACACAGGAGAGTTTCCTCTTCAACGGATCAATTCGCGAAAATCTTTTGATGGGCAAGCCTGACGCAACCGACGCGGAACTATGGCGTGCGGTGGATGCGGCGAACGCGCGAGAATTTATCGAACGCTTGCCGGACGGATTGGAAAGCGTGGTGGGCGAGCGCGGCGTGAAATTGAGCGTGGGCGAAAAACAGCGGCTCTCGATTGCGCGGGCGCTCTTGAAGGACCCGCCGATTTTGATCCTTGATGAAGCGACTGCGAGCGTGGATACCGCGACGGAACGACTGATTCAGGAGGCCTTGGAACGCCTGATGGCGAACCGGACATCGATTGTGATTGCGCATCGGCTTTCGACAATTGTGCACGCGGACCAAATTCTGGTGCTGGATCACGGCCGCATCATCGAGCGCGGCGCGCATGATGAATTGGTCGCGCTGGATGGCAAGTACGCACAGTTGTGCCGGCAAAGTTTGCTCGAGGCCTCGCCATTGCGGGAGACAGAGCCAGAGAGAGCTATCGGAGCCGCACAAATCCCGGAGACTGAAGAGCAACTATCGATCTAACCGCCGTGGCATTGAACACGCCCTCAGCAACTGACAAGTCACGTGTGACGAGTGGCGAGTGACAAGTGCCTGGGGTCCTGGGTTCCAGATTTGATCCGGCCTTCGTGTCCTTCGCAAACTTCGTGGTGAGAAGAAATTCCGGAATCAGGGGCATCGCTTTCCGGTAGCAAGCATCGCGCAGGCTTTCTCGATCCGGCGTTTATGTTTCTCCGGTTCTTTGGCTGAGTCCATCCAACTAATAAGGTCCCTGCGCTCGATCGACGTGAGATCGCTCCATTGAGCCTTCGCTTTCGGGCTAGCCTTGAGGGCCACGTGAAGATCCAGTGACACTATTGAATAACAGCAGGGGCGTCGCTTTCCGGCCGCAAGCATTGAGCAGGCTCTCTCGATCCGGCGTCTGCGTGTCTCCAGTTGTTTGGCTGACTCTATCCAACTAATGAAATCCCTGCGCGCGATCGGCGTAAGATCGCACCACTGAGCCTTCGCGTTCGGTATAGCCGCGAGAGCTTTGCGAAGATCCATCGGCACTCTGGCCTCTGATTCCGCAGCGGAATTAGGATTGATTTTGTTTATGATTTTTCGAGTCCAGCTTCTTAGGCCGTCTTCTCGCGGGCCGGGACGCAGAGAGCGCACTAATCGTGACGTAGTATCCGTCCAGATCCCGGAGTGAGAACTCCATTGTTTGAGTGTTCGGGTTCACGTGCGGCTCCTCTTCGAGTCGGGTGACGAGAGCGCGTGCCCTCTTCAGTGCCATGTCGAAATCGTCGACGCGGAAGAACAAGAGCAGCCCGTTGCCAGGTGGCGCTTCGTCTGGGCTCATCAAGGACGGATGCTCGTGCGCGCCCCACTGGTGGAGGCAGAGCAAGACCGTTCCATCCGTATCCAGGATCTGACCAAAGTAGTCATGCCCCGGAGGCGTCTCGGGTTGGCCAAAGAGCGACTGGTACCATTTGAAGCTGCCCAGAACGTCGCTTACGCCGATGATCGTCCATGTGCGTTTCATCGCATTTCCGCTGTCGGCCTAACGAGACCAAGATGAACCACGCCGCCAAGGACGCGGCAGGCTGCAAGCTACGGGTTGAACTGCGAGCGAGATCATAAGCAAGTCGGGCGGCGTTGGCTCCATCGCATGGTTAGATGACGGCGCTAGATAACTCAAAGATGTCCGTGATAATGTCTTTCGGAAAACACTCCGCATCTGAACAAACAAGAATAACTTCATCGTCTTCCGGCACACAGATCTGCGACGCATGAACGTAATTGGAAACACGGAACGTCTGAACCTGAAACTGGCCGAGGCGTTCCACGGATATCTTCGCAATCGTTCGGTGACGCTGAGCGTAGTGCTCGGCACGCTTTAGATGCGGCGTGGTAGAAACTCCTGATGTCGGATAACGACCTTTCCACTGGTGGGCTCGAACTGCGTGTTCGGGCCTCTCGCCGAGAGTGAAGGGCAGAAACTGAGGCAGCCTAGGTTCTGCAACAAACGGGCCGCAAGACTTCGGGACGAGGACACCGCGACTGATCTCTTCGGGACGAAGCGCTCGATACAAGAACTCGGTCTCAGTCATCTAACGAGAATTAGACGACAAAGTTTCGTCTAACTCGGGAGTTGCGGGCTGCCACGTGCGGCCTGGTTGAGAATCAAGCGGGCTGCGAATGGCCAAGCCCAGTTTATTTAGCACGTGGGTGTAAATCATGGTGGTGGACACGTCCTTGTGGCCGAGCAGCTCCTGCACCGTACGAATGTCCTGCCCGCTTTCAAGCAAATGCGTGGCGAAGCTGTGGCGCCGCGTAAAAGCTATGCTCACGCGGTCGGTTTGAGTGGCTCTCTTTTGAAATAATTCGCGAGATCTGATCTTTGCAACGTACGTTTTTCTTCCGGCAAAGCGACGTTCAGTCACTCCAGCGTGACACTGAGCGCCGGAAACGTGAGATGGAGTGGTCCAATCCTGAAGCAGAGTCAATCCATCTTGAGATTTGATGACCACGACTTCAGTTTTTGTGACTGAATCTTGAAGTGAACGACATCGGCGCATCGCGGCCCGAAGGCGCTCCACGCTGCTGGTTGACTGCCAACGAGCTTGGATTCGCGCTGGCGTCAGGGTGTTGGCGTCGAGGAGCCGGCAGCGGCAGGCGACGGCGTCGGGACCACGATTGTTTGGCCGGCCTGCAACTTGCGGCCGTCTTCGATGTGATTTGCCTGTTGCAGTTCGTCCACGGTCACTTTGTACATTTTTGCAATGGAGGTGAGCGTCTCTCCCCGTGCGACGATGTGCGTGTTACCTGCTGCCGCGGGATGTGATGGAGACCCGACTGTAACGCCAGGCATCGGTGGCGCCGGCGTACTTTCTCCGATCATTACTCCTGGACGAATGTGCGAGATTTGTTGCTCCAGTTTCAGGATTTCCTGGGAAAGCGCGTCAATTTTGGCGTTTTGCTCGTCGATTTTTTTTGCCAGCGCTTCGAGCTGAGCGGTGTCAGCTGGTTTTGCGGACTCAGGCGCTGGGGTCTGAGCAAAAGCAGCGCAAAGCGCCGAAACCAGGATCGCAAAAAAAATAGCTGCGAGCTTCATCCGAGCCAAAACCTTGCCACTGGCATATTTGTCTGGCAAGCGCGCGCAAAGCGCTCGTGATGCGTCACTCGTTACAACGGCCATCCTATCATGTTGAGCGAAGCGAAACATCTCTGATTTCATTTCGCAACGCCCGGAAGAACAATCAGAGATTCTTCGCCCCGCTCAGAATGACAACGATGCTTCAACGATTCAACGCGGCGAAGCCGGCTTGCTTTCCAATATTTTGCTCTTAGATTTTTTTATGCCTGAGCGCATTCAAAAACCGGCAGAGCCGGCTCCGTGGGGACCAAAAGAAGGCGATGGTGGAGGTCCGCGGTCGCCAGATATTTCGCGGCCGGACACAAAGGACCTGTTAAAGAAAATGCGCAAGGTCGATCCCAACCAATCCAAGCGCTATCGCCAGCGCACAGGTCAGTAATGGAGCGCTCCCCAGTGGCGTTTGACCAGAATTTTTCTGGCGCAGCGAGCGATTTCCCCGCGCTGCTGCAGAGCAAGGGCCTGCTGGGCCCGGCGATGGAAGCGGCGCGCCCGGCGGTCGCGCCCTACCAAGTGGTACCGGGGCAGCAAAAAACGTGGCAGCCGACGGAGGCGACCACAATTCTGGCTTTCAAATTTTCCGGTGGCGTACTCGTGGCGGGCGACCGCCGTGCGACCGCTGGCAACACGGTCGTCTATGATCGTGCAGATAAAGTTTTGGAAATCGATCGGCATTCGATCATGGCAATTGCCGGCGTACCGGCAACGGCGTGGGAGATGGCGCGCGTGCTGGAACATTCATTCCAATTCTTCCGGCGGACTCAGCTGCAGGAAATGAGCGTTGGCGGAAAAGTGCGCGCTCTGTCCAAACTGTTGCGTGATAATTTCGGCTTCGTTATGCAAGGCGTGGGAGTGGTGGTGCCGATTTTCGCGACCTACGATTCTCATCCAAAACCCGAGGCGCGTCTCTATTTTTACGATGCGATGGGCGCGCAATTTGAAGCGGCCGATTACGCGGCGACAGGATCGGGCTCGCCCGCCGTGCGCGGCATTCTTTATTACGAAAACACCTGGAGTGCGAAGCCATTGCAACAATTGAACGAGGACGAAGCCGTATCGATCGCATTGAGGGCGCTGGATACTGCTGCGGAATCCGACACGTCGACGGGTGGCGTGGACCGCAGCGGGAAGATTTATCCCCTCATCAAGATTGTATCGCGCGATGGCATCACCACGTTGCCGGAGAGCAAGATCGCCGCCGTGTTCAAAGAAACGGTTGCATGAT
>QHPG01000176.1 GCA_003219005.1 Verrucomicrobiota bacterium | reverse complement strand
TGCCAGGTCCAGACCGGCGGTTTGACCACGGGCTGACCGTAGTAACCGGGTCCGCCACCGGACGGACTCGCCGTGGTGAGCTTTCTCGGAATTGGACCGCCGGTAACATCGACACCGCGTCCCGCGACGATACCGTCATTCCATGCTTTTTCGCGCAACTCTTCGAGCCGCTTTTCCGATGGCGAATTGGTCGTCATGAGAAAAAGGCAAACGCCACAAGCGTTGCGATGATTGATGCGATCGCGGTCGCGATCGCAGAAGTCCACGCTGACTTCAGATAAATTGTTGGAATCTGCGGCTTCGGCGGGAGCCCATAAGCTTCGGGTTCGCCGAGAATCAAAAAGAAGGCGTGAATACCGCGCACGGATGTTTCCTGCGGATCGTAAAGCTGCGCGTCACGGTAACCATTTTGCTGTAGTTGCTGCACGTGTTCGGCTGCGCGCGCGCGGAGATCATCCAATCGGCCAAAGACAATCGATTCGGTGGGACAAACCTTTGCACAGGCAGGTACGAGTCCGCTTTTTTGTCGATCGTAACAGAAAGTGCACTTGAATGCGCCGCCTGCATCGGCAAGCGGCTCGGGCCTGCGATCGATCACACCAAACGGGCAGGAAACGACGCAGTAGCCGCAACCGTTGCACACGTCATTCTGCACGAGAACCGAACCGACCTCGGTGCGCACGATCGCGCCGGTTGGGCACGCTTCGAGGCAGCCGGCCTCTTCGCAATGTTTGCAGACGTCGGAGAGAAAGACCCAGCGGAATGGATCCTCGCCATTGCCACTGCCTAACGAATGGGAGCCGACGATTTGATTTCCTTTTTGACGATCTTCTTCGACAAACATCACGTGCCGCCAGGTGGAAGCGCCGAGGTGGCCGGTGTTGTCGTAAGAATTACCCGACCATGTGAAACCATCGTCAGGCACCTGGTTCCATTCCTTGCACGCGACCTCGCACGCTTTGCAACCGATACACACAGTTGGATCAGTGAAGAAACCAACCTCCACATTTTCCTGCACGTAATTGTGGCGGCGCTGGTTGGTGCTCTGTGTTCCTTCACCGATCATCGAAAAATTCAATAAGGAAAACAGGAAAGCAGGAAACAAGAGAGAAGGAGAGACGCTTTGTTTGACGCAAAATAATGCGACTCCTTTCCTATTTTCCTGCGTTCCTTATTAATAAAATTCTTCATTCTTTTCCCTCGCTGGCGTGACCGCCGCCGCTTGTGCCCGTACTGACCGACGGTTCTTCGGGGTGCAAACTGATTTGACCAGCTTGCGGCGCATATTTGTTGAGGAATTCGGCGAATGCTTGTCCGTGCGGAAGACGTCCGGGCACGATGTTGCAGGTAAGCGCCTTGGCTTCCATGATAGTGACGTTCGGTTCGCCGGAGATGGTCAGAAGATCATTGGCTGTGCCCCCGCACACGAGGCCGGCTGTGCCGTAATGATAAGGCAGCGCGGCCTGGTGCACTCGTTTCCCATTGATGCGCAACGGCCGAATCCGGCGACTGACGAGTGCGCGCGCTTCAATTGCGCCGCGCAAAGTGACAATGCAAATGTAGTCCCCTTTGTTAATCTTGAGCTCGCTCGCGAGTTCGGGCGAAATTTCGGCGAACATTTCCGGCTGCAATTCGGCGAGATGACTGAGAAAGCGCGACATGCCGCCAGCCGTATGATGTTCGGTTAGGCGATAGGTGGTCAGAACAAATGGAAACCTTGCATCGCCGGGCGGCGCGAACCGATTCTCGTTACGCGTAAACCAGTTCACCGCGGGATCGGTTGCGTGCGAATACAGGTCGTTCGATACGGGGGACTCGAGCGGTTCGTAATGAGTCGGGAACGGGCCGTCCCGCAAACCTTTTGGTACGTAAATCCAGCCCAGTCCGTCCTCGTGCAGAATAAACGGCGCATCCCCTGGAATCGCGTCTAGGCCTTCTGCGCCTACCTCTGGTTCGTAATCGGGCGCCTTGCCTTTTACAAATCCGGGCACGTCGATGCCGGTCCATTTTTCTGAGTCCCACCAGATTAATTTTTTTCGTTCACTCCAAGGACTGCCGTCCGGCCGCGCACTGGCGCGATTGTAAATGATTCGGCGATCGCTCGGCCACGCGAAGCCCCAGCCGTGACCGAGGTAATCTCTGGATTTTCGTAAGTTCGCCTTGTTCACGCCATCGCGGCCAAAAACTCCAGAGTAAATCCAGCAGCCGCACGCGGTCGATCCGTCAGCTTTTAATTCAGCGAAAGCATTCACCTGCGGGCCGTGATGAGGTTCGCCGTTTCGATCGACGCCGAAAACAACGCCATCCTCAGTGGGATGTTGGGCGTTGGACGTTGGGCGTTCGACGTTTTCTTTTTCTTCTAGGGTGTGCCAGCCGTTGATCTCTGCGAGCACGGCTTCCATGTTTGTATCGCCCAGGCTGTCTTCAGGATACCACCAGTCGAGTGCGCGCAGCGGCTCGTCGATCGGATCAGCTGAAGCTTTTGCCTTCGCGATCAAGCGCAACGCGAGTTGATGAACGAACCATGCGTCGGACCGACAATCCCCGGGCGGATCAATGGCCTTCTCGCGCCATTGCAAGAGTCGTTGCGTATTGGTGAATGCGCCTTCTTTTTCAGCATGGCCTGCCGCCGGGAAAAAGAAAACTTCGGTCTCGATGTTCTCGGGCTTCAACTCGCCGCGGTCGATCTCGGGCGATTCGCGCCAGAAATTCGCCGATTCGATTTCGACCATGTCGCGAACGACCAGCCATTTCAATTTCGACAGCGCCTTTCGCTGGAGCCGCGAATTGGGTGCGCCGACGGCTGGGTTCTGTCCCATCAAAAACATGCCCTCCATTTTTCCGTCCAGCATGTCGTAAAGGAATTCGAAGAACGAATGGTTCCCCGTGAGTTTGGGAAGCCAACCGTAGCCGAAATCGTTTTCTGCGGTCGCGTGCGTTCCGTAATAGGCCTTGAGAGTGCTGACGATGTATTCCGGGTAATGCGCCCAGAGACCGGTCTTTTTTGTGTAGTTGTCGAGATACTGCTGAAGCGTCTCGTCGCCTTTGTGCGGCATTGTGAGGTAGCCCGGAAGAATGTCGTACAGCGTTGGAATATCGGTCGAGCCTTGGATCGAAGCGTGACCGCGTAACGCCAGAATTCCGCCGCCAGGTCGGCCGATGTTGCCTAACAACAATTGCAAGATCGCCGCGGCGCGAATGATCTGCACTCCTTTGGAATGCTGCGTCCAACCAACAGCATAACAAACCGCAGCGGTATGTTCCGGGCCGGATGCGGCGACGAGCGCGTCAGCGACCTTGTGAAAAAGCTCGGGCGGGATGCCGCAGACTTTCTCCGCCATCTCCGGCGTGTAGCGAGAGAAATGTCGTTTTAGTTTCTGAAAGACGCATTGCGGGTCTTGCAATGTGAGATCGCGCTCCGGCCGACTTAGGTCGCCGCCTTTGTAAAGCCAGCTCTCGCCTTCGTATGCGTGTTTCTCTTCGTTCCAGCCGGAGAAATAACCGTCCCCGTTGTCCTCCGGATCGCGATATTCGTCGCTCAAGATGCAGGACGCATTCGTGTAATAAACGACGTACTCGCGAAAAAAGAGATCGTTCTCAATTAAGTGCCGGATGAGTGCGCCGAGAAAGACGATGTCGGTACCGGCGCGAATCGGCACCCAAATATCAGCCAGTGCGCTGGTGCGCGAAAATCGCGGATCAACATGGATAATGGTCGCGCCGCGTTCCTTCGCTTTCATCACCCAGCGAAAACCGACCGGGTGCGCCTCAGCCATGGAGGAACCTTCGATTAAGATGCAATCCGCGTTGGCGACATCCTGTTGCGCGGTCGTAGCTCCGCCGCGGCCAAACGAGGTGCCCAGACCGGGCACCGTGCTGCTATGTCATATCCGCGCCTGGTTGGACACACAAACCATCCCCAGGCCGGCGGTAAAAAGTTTTTTGATCAGATAATTTTCTTCGTTATCGAGCGTGGCGCCGCCGAGATGGCAGATCGCCGTGGTGTGATTGATATTCGATCCGTCGATCTGTCTAACGAACGCCCGCTTGCGCGATTCCCACACGCGCTCTGCTACCATTTCCATCGCGCGCTCGAGCGAAATTTCCGTCCACTCTTTCGCGCGCGGCGCGCGATATTTCATTTTTGTTTCGCGCCGCGAATGCGTGAGCAACTGGTAGGATGCGGCGCCTTTCGGACAAAGATTTCCCTGACTTATCGGCGATTCCGGATCGCCCTCGATCGAAATCAGCTTTCCATTTTTGTGATAAACGAGCTGCCCGCAACCCACGCCGCAATAGGGACAAATCGAACGCGCCACCTGCGCGTCGTCCGTGCGCGCATGCATAACGCGCGTCTTTTCCGACATCGCCTCCAGCCCGGTTCCATCTTTGCGCTCGCGAATTTGACGAACAAGCGGCCATTTCGAGAGCAACGCAGTCAGCGATGTCATATCGTTTGGTTCCCGCTTAACCGACCATCTTCATTAATAGTTTTCTACCGTCAGCGGTAAAGCACAAAACCGGACAGTCGCGCTACTCTATTTATGTTGGCGAGTTCTTGGCAGCTCGCAGCCGGATATTGATCTCCGATGTGAGCGTTCGGTGGACGGGACACTTTGCGGCGATGTCCATCAGCGCCGCGTGGTGTTCAGCACTCAACGCGCCGGTCAATTCCACTTCGACGTCGATTCTGTCCACCATTCCTTCCTTGGTTTCGCACTCCTGGCAATCTTTCGCGTGAATACGTGAATGCCAGAGTGAAACAATGATGTTCTCAAGTGGTATTTGTTTCCGGCGCGCGTAAAGACCGACGGTCATGGAGGTGCAGACGCCGAGCGCCGCCAGCAAGTAATCGTACGGATCCGGCCCGGCATCGCCGCCGCCTGCGCTCACGGGTTCATCGGCTACAAGTCGATGCTTACCCGCATTGATTTCCTGCTTAAAGCTGTCGGCGCCGCCGCGCACGACGATGTGAGGTGTTTTGTCGTGGTTTTCTGCAGCCATAATTTGAAATCAGGGGCGCACGATGCCCGCGAACGCGTCGCGGTATCGCCACACGAGAAACAATTCAAGAACAGTCACAACGATTGCTGGGCCAAATCCCTCGGGCGCCATCAAAATGTGAAAGAGCCAGATGTTCACGATCATGGCGCCAAGGATCGTCAGACCCAGCGGAACAAACCGGCCGATCAACAGAAGCAGGCCACCAATGACCTGAAGCCCACCGATCGCGTAAATGTAACCGCTCGCAATCAACGCATGCAAATATTCACCAACAAGACCCGGCGGTGGCGGCGGCATCGGAATGAAATGCAGAAATGCGTTCGAACCAAAGATGAGGAAGATGAGCCCGAGAAGAACTCGAGCAATGATGGTAGCGATTTTCATTCGCGCATGGTGACGTGATTGATTGCAAATTCCAATGTCGAAGTTTCACGGTTAATAGAGATTGCTGGGAGGAAATTGTGCCGATGTACGTTGGCTCGCACGACGGTAGGCTTAGTTTTCAGCTACGCAGTCGCTGCGACTTCTTCGGGTTGCACGAACGGCGGAACCGGGCAGTCCAGTGCATCGGCAATCGCGCGCAGTAGCTCTGCTTCGCCTTGCTGGATGACGCCATCGGCAGCGACGGTTTGCACGCAGGCGCCAAGGAGATTTTTCTTGATCTGCGGTACTGCCTGGCTGAGACGCTCGAGCGCCGCGTCCATGCCCGACAGATCGCACTCGTCTGGCGGCAACAATGGGATTTCGCAGCGCGCGGCCTGGCGTAAATATTCCGCTCCCTTTGCAAATGCAGCGGATAGCTCGGTTGCATCTTCCTGTCCGGAATAGGCAGTTGCCGATAGCAGCACGCCACAGTCGCGCGCCAATGGATGCAAAGCGTAGAACTGCGTGACCGGCCTTCGTTCGGGAAGGAAATAGGTATCGAGATGCCGCGCCACGATTTTTTGCAGCATGTATGCGAACAAATCAGATTTGGCGTTACTCGCTGCGAGGGTTCCTATAGCTGCGCGGAACTGCTGAAATTGCTCGGGAGGAAGGCGGCGCAGAGCCGGCAGTGCGAGGTCAAGCGAAGGAATTTTGGCCTGCACCGGCATGACTTGAACTTCAGGCCAGATTTGCGCGGTTTCGTTCAGCATGGCTTCGGACGTGACGCTGGCGAGAACTTCGAACTGCTGCTCCTGCATCGATGGTTCGCTCGCGAGCAGAAGCGCGCAAACTAGTCCGCTGGCCGCGAGCGGATCGCGTGCAGCGGCTTCGATTGCCGGCGGAATCGTGTCGCGAAGATCGGCCGCGTAAGCCAGATGCTGCGTTGTCGCCTGGCCGATGTGTGCAACAATCGCGTGCTCTGCGACAAACGGCGCCACGAATCGACTCGCTCCAGCTTGGACCACGGGAATTTCCGGTGTCCCAGATACCTGCGACGACGGCGCGATTGCGAAAGCTGGCTTTTCTATCGCGCGCGGGGATTTTCCATCGAAAGTGGGACGCAAAGCGCGAATACGATCCGTTAACAGGGGATGCGTCGCGAAAATTGAAGTGTCCAAGCCGTTGGCAAAAAACAGGTGGCTGGCTTCTTCGGCATGCGGCGAATCGATTCTGGAGCCGTGAATGAGTATTTTCTTGAGCGCGCCCGCCAGCCCAGCCGGATTGCGCGTAAATTGTACCGCAGCAGCGTCGGCCAGAGCTTCGCGCTGACGGCTTACGGCCGCTTGGATCAAGCGCCCAAAGAACACGCCTGCCCAACCAATGACAATAAGGGACACACCAATTATAGGAAGGAGAAACTTGCTTCTTTGTGCGCGGATGAGGATCCGACCAATAACCGTCAGACAAAGAATTCCAAATACCAACCCCATGAGCCGCAAATTGAGGCGCATGTCGCCATTGAGAATGTGGCTGAACTCGTGGGCAATGACTCCCTGAAGTTCGTCACGCGAAAGTAGTTTCATACAGCCGCGCGTCACGCTGATGGCCGCATCGCTCGTGGAATGGCCCGCCGCAAATGCGTTGATTCCCGCCTCGCCGTCCATGAGGTAAACCTGCGGGACAGGCACACCTGAAGCGATTGACATTTCTTCTACGACGTTCAGCAGCTTGCGTTCGTCAGCGTCCGTCGTGTTGGAATCAATTAAACGCCCGCCCAACAACTCGGCGACCGCGCTGCCGCCGCGAGCCAGTTGCAACGTTTTGAAGACGCTCCCGATTAAAATCACGACGAGGGTTCCGATCGTTACGCAGAAAAGCAGTTCGGCCTGTGAAAAAGGGAGCGACAGCTCAGCAACGGAAGAGATCGGAATTGATTTCCAAATCGGCACGCCGTAACTCCCAAAACTTGCAAGGACCAATAAGACGACGGCATTGATGACGACGACGAGTGACAGAACGGCGGCAGCAAAGTAAACTACCAGGAGCTTGGTATGCCGTCGGGCTTCATCCTGGCGTTCGAAGAAGTCCACGGGTCGTTTTTGGCTGAGTCGACCTAGAACGCGACTTTGGGCGCTTCTTTTTGTTCCGGCTTTTCGATGACGAAAAGTTCAGCCGGCCCGAAATTGAATGTGTTCGCGATAAAGTTGGTTGGAAAAACTTCGCGGCGCGTGTTGTAGGTCATCACCGCATCGTTGTAAGCCTGGCGCGCGAAAGAGATTTTGTTTTCGGTCGAAGTTAATTCTTCAATCAAACTCATCATTGTCTCGTTCGCCTTGAGATTCGGGTACGCCTCCGCCAACGCAAACAACCGGCTCATGACGCCGGATAATGCGCTTTCGGCCGAAGAAATCCCTTTCATGGCAGAAGCGTCGCCCGGATTTTGCGCGGCGCGAGTATTGGCCGAGACAGCAGCATTCCTGGCTGTGATGACGGCTTCGAGCGTGCCGCGCTCATGTTGCAGATAGCCTTTGGCGGTCTCGACCAGATTCGGGATGAGGTCGTAGCGCCGTTTAAGTTGAACATCAATCTGCGAGTAGGCGTTTTTGTAGCGATTGCGCAATGTAACGAGCGCGTTGTATGCGCCTATGACGAAGATGAGCACAAAGATCCCGATTAGAATGACTGCGCCAATGAACATCAGGCCGATTGTCATAGGGATATTCTTTTGAGCTCGTTCATTGCTAGGCCAAAGCCGCAGCGCCGACAATGATAAAATCTTAGAAGCCGACCAAGGTCGGAGGACCACTTCCGGGAGAACTTACGATAGCGATCAGGGTTTCTCCCGAAACAGCTCGTTTAGATCGGCGAAAGGAGCGTTATTGGCCAGGAGATTAAATGTGCCATTTGCTTTGATGTCTTGCGCCGCACGGAGGAATGCGCCCCATGCAGCCAGAGAAAGACCGGAGCCGACGGAGATGCGGCGCACGCCGAGATCAGTAAGTTGGGAGATTGAAAGCTGATGATTGAATCCGGAGACGAGAATGTTGACAGGTTTCGGCGCAACCAGTTTCACGATCTGCGCGATCTCACCCGGATTACTGACGCCCGGCGCATACAAACAATCGGCGCCGGCTTCGGCGTATGCGGCCAGTCGTTCGAGAGCGGTGTGCAATGGATTGGGATCCCGAACCAGCCACGCTTCGCAGCGCCCAGTTAGCACGACGCCAGTTTTCGAAGCGTCAATCGTAGCGCGGGCGGCGTGGATGCGCTCAACCGCCATTTGCTTTTCATACAACGGCGCTTCCGTGCGACCCGTACTGTCTTCGATCGACAGACCAGCAACACCAGTTGCGAGGCAGAGTCGCACGTTCGCTGCGACGTCTTCGGGTTCATCGGCGTAGCCGGCCAGGAAATCTGCGTTCACGGGCAACGCGGTTGCTTTCACAATTTCACGGATGTGCGCCAGCATCTCGTCCCGCGGAACGGCGCCGTCGGATTTCCCGCGCGAAAACGCGAAGCCTGCCGAAGTCGTGGCGAGTGCTTCGAATCCGAGGCGTTCCAGATAGATCGTCGTTCCGATATCCCACGGGTTTGGAAGCACGAAGCATCCCGATTCGTGAATCGCGCGAAACTTCGCAGCGACGGAGATTTGCGGTGAACTCATCTCCCGACATTACACTTGCTCTGACGAGAGAGCGACGCCGCGCCTTCCATTCTGGAGGCAGAGGACTACCCGGGCGCGCCGACTACTTATTTTCCCCGCGCGGCTTTCCAAATCTGTCGCAGCGGGCCGTCAGCGCCGTAGATCGGATCGTTATCGGGAATTGGCAGAGCCGCGATGTTGTGATCGGATTTTGGCCGCTCGCCCGGCAGACCTCGAAGTAGATCCCACTCGCGTCCATCGGGGTAAGCTCCAACGACGGCAAAATCCTCGCTCGCGCTGATTTTCTGGTGCGGTACACCTGCTGGAATTACGATCACGTCTCCGGCATACACCTTGACATCGCTGCTGCGCTCGCCGCTAAGTCGCAGAGTCGCAGCACCGCAATAAACTCCCAGCGCTTCATGCGTTGTGCTGTGATAATGAGCGAAGGAGTAGACGCCGTTTCGCCACGAATTCGTCCAATCGTTCTCAGCAAAGCATTGTTCAATGATGGAAGCGCAATCTTGCGCTTCCGTTGTGAACGCGTGCCGATAAACCAGCAACGGCAGGTCGCTGTTCGGGAAAACGCCGTCGTCCTTAAAACGGAACTGCTCAGGTTCAACCAAATCCCGCTGTTTAACGGTCGGATGGGCTTCCATATGCAATGCAATATCGCGTGAGCACAGAGGAGTAGTCGTATTCCGTGAGACATTTATTCAAAACAATCGCGCTATTGCGTTTGCGAACGGCGAGCGTATGGCAGACGCGTGACGTTCACAACGAAAAAGGAATTAAACAAGATGCAAAAAATAACTCCATCTTTGTGGTTTGATCATCAGGCCGAAGAAGCAGCGAAGTTTTACACGTCCATTTTCAAAAATTCGAAAGCCGGAAGAATTCTCCGGTACAGCGAACGAGCGGCCGAGAAAACCGGAAGGCCGATTGGGTCGGTGCTGACCATTGAATTCGAGATCGAAAGCCAGAAATTCGTGGCGCTGAATGGCGGTCCACTTTTCAAATTTAATGAATCGATTTCGTTCGTTGTGAACTGCGAGACGCAGGAGGAAGTGGATTATTTTTGGGAGAAACTGACTGCTGATGGCGGAGAAGAATCCGCGTGTGGCTGGCTCAAGGACAAATTCGGCGTGTCGTGGCAGATCGTGCCCACTGTTCTAATCGATATGTTGCACGACAAGGATTCCGAGAAATCTGAACGAGTTACGAACGCGATGCTTCAGATGCAGAAGATCGACATCAGCAAATTGAAGACTGCTTACGAAGGCTGATCAGATTTGTGCACCATTTGCCGAAGGTTGAATTATTTTCGGCAACAAGTTCGTGCATCCGCGTAATCCGCGGTTAGAAGTTTAGATCATGAGCAAAGTTCGAGTTTTAGCTGGCACGAGGAAGGGCGCGTTCATCCTGACTTCGGATGGCGCGCGGAAACGATGGAAAGTCAGCGGCCCGCACTTCGCGGGTTGGGAAATTTATCACGTGAAAGGTTCGCCGGTTGATCCCGATCGAATCTACGCATCGCAGACCAGTGGTTGGTTTGGGCAAATCATTCAGCGTTCGAATAACGGCGGCAAAACCTGGAACACACCCGGCAGCAGTCAGGAAGAACTGCAAAGCCCGGACGGCATGCAAAAAGGGGAAAGTAACAAGTTTGTTTACGACACTTCGCCTGAAACCGGGAAACCGCTCACGACCCACCAGTGGTACGACGGCACACAGCATCCGTGGGAATTCAAGCGTGTCTGGCACTTGGAGCCATCGCTGCACGATCCCGATCATGTTTACGCAGGCGTAGAAGATGCCGCGTTGTTCGAATCAAAGGATGGCGGAAAAACGTGGCATGAATTCGCGGGACTGCGCGGCAGCGATACCGGCCCGAAATGGCAGCCGGGCGCGGGCGGCATGTGTTTGCACACAATTCTTCTCGATCCGAAGAATCCGAATCGAATTTCCATCGCAATATCCGCTGCCGGCACGTTTCGCACAGATGACGGCGGCAAAACCTGGAAACCAATTAATCGCGGTCTGCATTCACAATTTCTTCCGGATCCAACAGCGGAAGTTGGCCATTGCGTGCACCGGATCGCGTTCCATCCGTCCCGCCCGAACACGTTGTTCATGCAAAAACATTGGGACGTGATGCGCAGCGACAATGCCGGCGAGTCATGGCAGGAGGTGAGCGGAAATTTACCAACCGATTTCGGATTTCCTATCGACGTGCACGCGCACGAGCCTGAAACGATTTACGTCGTGCCGATCAAGAGCGATTCCGAGCATTATCCGCTCAAGGGCAGATTGCGCGTGTACCGGAGCAGGGGAGGCGGTAATGAATGGGAAGCGCTCACGAAGGGTCTGCCGCAACGCAATTGCTACGTCAACGTGCTGCGCGATGCCATGTCGGTTGATTCGCTCGAACCGTGCGGCATTTACTTCGGAACCACTGGCGGCCAGGTTTATGCATCGGCTAATTCGGGGGATAGCTGGAAGGCGATCGTGCACGATTTACCTGCCGTGCTTTCTGTTGAAGTCCAAATGCTGCCATGACACGCGTCGTTCTTCCGCCACACTTGCGCACGCTCGCGCATGTCGATGGCGAATTGGAACTAAAGGTTGAGACTCCCGTGACTCAGGGTTCCGTGCTCGACGCGCTCGAAGCGAAATATCCGATGCTTCGGGGAACGATACGCGACCACGTTACGCAACTTCGACGGCCAATGGTTCGCTTTTTCGCCTGTGGCGAAGATTTATCTCATGAATCACCTGACGCGCCGCTGCCCGATGCAATCGCAAAAGGATCCGAACCATTTGTGATCATCGGGGCAATTGCTGGTGGTTAGAGGTAGGGACGGCGCGAGTGACCCAGACAATCGTGTCTGCGTCCGCGCTATTTACAGACAGGATTGTCTGCTTCACATAGTCTTGATATGCTCGCGCCGATGTCTGTGAAGAAGCGACGAGATCGACAGGCGCAAAGCGCGCCGCATTTGGGAAGCGCGATCAGAAACGAATTCGCGCTTGCGATCGCTTGGGGAACAGCAGCGATTTTTTTTGCAACTGGAAGTCAGTTGGTCGAAATCGTTGCCCACCCAGTCGCACTGATCGTCGTCTTTCTCTGGCTCTTTGTCATCATTCTTTGGTCAGCAATCTGCGTGGCGCGCCATGCTGACTGCCTCGCCATCAAATTGGGTGAACCCTACGGAACTCTAATCCTGACGCTCTCGGCGATTAGCATCGAAGTGGTCATGATCTCGACGGCTATGTTGCATGGTGCGAATAATCCAACGCTCGGGCGAGATTCTATTTTTGCCGTAATTATGATCGCGCTTAATGGCTTGGTGGGGCTGTGTCTCTTGCTGGGCGGAATGCGTTATCGTGAGCAACATTACAATCTCCAAGGGGTCAACGCATACCTGAACGTGATCATGTCGCTGGCCGTGCTCGGTCTAGTCCTGCCAAATTTCACCACTTCGACGAGCGGACCGACGTTTTCTTTTGAACAGGCAATCTTTCTCGCCGTGGTGTCGCTGTCGCTTTACGCAATTTTTCTGTTCATCCAGACCATGCGACACCGCCGCTATTTTGTGGATTCCAGTGACAACGCAGCGGGAACAAATTCGGTTCAGCATTCGCTCCAGACGCGCTCAACCCCTTTTCATGCCACAATGCTCCTGCTATATCTGGTTGCCGTTATTTGTCTCGCGGAAAGGTTCGCCATCCCGCTGGATAACAGTATCGAGAAATTTAATATGCCGCAGGCGTTCGGCGGCGCGATCATTGCCGCGTTGGTGCTCTCTCCGGAAGGGTTCGGCGCCATCGACGCGAGTCTGCGCAATCAATTACAGCGTTCGATAAACATTCTGCTCGGCTCGGTACTGGCCACGATTGGGCTTACGATCCCGGCCGTCGTAACGATCGGCTTGGTCACAAAACGATCGGTTACACTTGGTGTGCAAGGCGGAAATCTTCCGCTGTTGCTGTTAACGCTCGCTGTGAGCGTGGTTACGTTTAGCAGCAGAAAGACGAATATTTTGCAGGGCTGCGTTCATTTGCTGCTGTTTGCTGTGTTTGTGCTGTTGATTTTCGTGCCGTGAGTTTTCAGCGCGCCCTATGCTTCTCTATGCATCACCACTGCGTCCGGCTCTTGCTCGATGACCTTGAATCCGAACCGTTCGTAGAGGCGCAACAGGGGTTTGCCAGCCACGAAGCTCAGCGAGATCGTTGACTGGTCAGGGTTAGCGCGGACCAACTGCGTCAGCAGGGCTGCGCCGATCCCATGCCGGCGATGCTCCGGTTTTACGGCAAAAGCGAGTTCCGGTGGCGCGTGAGTCTTATCGATCGGTCGCCGCAGCCAAACTGCGCCCAGCAGTGAGCCATCTTTTTTGTCATGCGCTACAAATCCAGTGTCCCCGGCGCGGCCCCAGCCTTCAACGTAACGTGAGAACTCCGGCCGGCGCACGATGTCGCGTGAAGGCCGCTCCATTTTGCCGAGGGAAGACAGGCCCTGATACAACATTTCCCAGAGAAGCGATTCATCTTCGGGTTGCAACGGCCGAATCACGTAATCCATGGTGACGACTCACGATAGCGGAGCAGGAACGGTTTCCAATGGCTGGCGGTGATTTCCCTGCACAAGAACGAATGTGAACTCCATCGCTCACCGCCAACGAATGGAATGCGAAATCTTGATACAGGCATCGCTTTGGATTTCTGGTTGAGGTTTGGACAATGCGCGATATGCCGTTGTAATGGAAACAACGGCCTCAATCAATCCCGATCGCGATTACGTGCTGGGCACGCACGAAGAAGAATTGGCGAGACTGGGATTGCAACATGGTGTCTGGCGCCCGGTCGTTCTAGATTGCTGGCAACGCGCAGGCCTCACAGTTGGCAAACGCGTCCTGGATGTGGGCGCCGGCCCTGGTTATGCGACTGTCGATCTTGCCGAGATTGTCGGGCCGACAGGTGAAGTCGTCGCGCTCGAACGTTCGCAGAACTTCATTCGCGCCATGGAGGCGACGTGCCGCGCCCGCTCGCTGAGGAATGTGAAAATTCACGAGCTGGATTTGATGACCGATGATTTGCCGGGAGGCGATTACGATTTCGCCTGGTGCCGCTGGGTGGTCTCATTCGTTGACGATCCCGCCTTGCTCATTGAAAAACTTGGTCGCGTCATGCCAAAGGGAAGCTTGTCCATCTTCCACGAGTATGGCCATTACGAGACCTGGCGCTTTTTTCCGCGACTGCCGATGCAGGAGCGTTTCCGCGAACACGTGATAGCGACCTGGCGTGAATCTGGCGGCGAACCGGACGGCGCGGCCAGGTTACCGGAGCTGCTTGCGGATAACGGTTTTGTGATTCGCTCAACCCGGCCACACGTGTTTTGCCTGCGGCCAGACGATTACATGTGGCAGTGGCCGGCCACATTCATCGAAATTTATCTTCCACGGCTTATCGAGATGGGACGCATCGATCAAAACTTCGCTGACAAAGTCCGCGCAGACCTGGCGAGTGCAGAAAGGAATCGCAACTCATTTATGCTGACACCGCTGATGCTCGAAATTGTTGCTGAAAAAATGGATTGAGCGATTCAGCGCGGACGCAAATACATTGTGCCGCTGACAAAATCGAAGACAGCGCGATTTATCGACAGGTACTCGACGCCGATTATTCCAGCGACGTGAGAATGCGACCCCAATGTTTCCGGATTGAAGCGAACCACTGATGCGCTTCCATTTTGGATTTCGTAATTGCCGATCCGTAGCGAAGGAAACGTGGTGATCCCCACTGAGCTCGAACCGCTGAGGCCTTGGGCGACGAGCCGTGTTGCCGCAACTTTCAACTTTGTGCGTGCGGCAAAATCGACATCCAACGTGGTGACGTAGCCGCCAGTATCGACGATGAAATAACATGGAAAGCCGTTCAATCCGCCGGCAACAAGGACGTGATTACCTTTAAGCAGAAGCGGCACGGCCGTGTAACCTTGTCCCGAGAGGATTGATTTGATTCCGGAGCCGACGCTGTTGCCTGGCCGTGACGGTCTCAGATAAACCAAATGATTCCGCAGATCGAGAACGGCGCCAAATCTGATCAACTCGCGCAGGCCGAGCAGGCCATTTGAATGCGCGCGACTGAACGCGCTGTCGGCATTACCCGACGCGACCGCTACGGGCACATTCGTCAACGTGCAATTCCCAGCGGTTAGCACTCTGATCGTTGTCAGGCCGTAAACATTGCGGCCTCGTCCGAACGCTCCATGAACAAGTTCGCCGGTCGTTGATTCATTTAGATTCAGCCCCTTCAGACTCGATCGAAAGATCAATGTGCTTGGCGAGCCGGTATCGACAACAAGATTGGCCGGCTTGCCACTCGATTGAATGGGCAAATGAAAAAAATTTCCAAGCTGAACCAGTTGCGCTCCGCCGTATCGATTCTTCGTTAGATAAAGGCCAAGCGCATCGAGTCTCACCGCGCCGTGGGCGATATCGAGGTCCAACAGAAGAATTATCGCCGCCAAAAGGACGCCCGTACGCCGAGTCAAGCGCATAAGGGCCTTACTAGCATCCAGCGCCAGCCAAGCCAAGCCGTAATGCGTCTGCCTTTAGGGCAGCGATTACGTTTGTAATTACATCGTCGAGCGGCATGCCGAGCTCTTCCGCGCCGCGGACGATGTCGTCACGATTTACGGCGCGAGCAAAGGCCTTGTCTTTCATTTTCTTTTTCACTGCTCGAACATCGACCTCGTGAATACTTTTTGTGGGACGAACGAGCGCCACCGCGACGACGAAGCTGCTAAGTTCATCGACCGCGTAGAGAGTTTTCTCGAGAGAGGTCTCGCGCGAGACCCCTGTATAACCGGCGTGCGACATGATCGCGCGGCAAATTTCTTCGCTCCAACCATGCTCGCGCAACCATGCTACGCCCACGAACGGATGTCCTTCGGTTAGGCTGTGCCCCAGATTCGGATGACGCTCGTAATCCATGTCGTGCAATAAACCAACTGCCTCCCAAAGATCGGCCCGCTCCGCGTCCGAAGGACAGCCAGTTGTTCCAACTAGCTGGGTCGCCCAGCTACTTCTGAGAGCGTCGCTCTGCGGCGCGCTTGCCTGCTGCGGAAGTAGCTGCCCGCCGGAGGCGGGTTTGGCGGCGTCTTCACCGCGCAGTTGCGCGAAATGCTTCATCGAATCTGCGACCGCGTAGCAATGTTTTCGGAGGCTCTCGGATTGGACCCAGTCGTGCAGAATATTCAGTGCACGCGTGCTGAGCGTTTCGTTCATCCCCCAAACTTTAATGAATAGAGACGTTATCGCCTGGTTTTATTTTTGTCGCGAGACGGACGACATCCCAATTGGCCAGACGAATGCAGCCGTGGCTCGCCGCGCGGCCAATCGAACCGGGCTCGTTGGTGCCGTGGATGCCGATGCCTTTTTTGTTGAGCGCGATCCACATCACGCCCACCGGATTACGAGGTCCCGGCGGAAGCAAATGAAAATTGCCGCTCCGTTGTCCATGTTGGAGCATTTCCTTGTCGTAACGGAAAGGGGGCATCTTCGCGATGCCTCTCACTTTCCATTCGCCAATGGGCGAAGCCGTATGTGCGGAGCCAATCGTGACTGGATAAGCGGCGATGAGCTTCTCGCCTTGAAATACCCCGAGCATGTTGATTTTGGTGTCGATCTTAATGACGATCGGCGTTGATGCTGTTTCGTCTTTCTTCGGCTGGTTGTCCTTGTCGGCGTTTTCGCTTTGTGGTTCGGGCTGATACTCGACGTCGTTCGCAGGCTGCGCGTTACGCTCGCTGCCAGGCTTGATCTCCTTTACCCCACCGAGCTCGAATTGTTCGACGTTTGGAACCTTGAGTTGATCGCCGGCTTTGATCGTTTTCATTTTGCCTGGATTAAGTTGCTCCAGGAAATGAACGTCACTGTGAAATTTTTCGGCGATGGCGTCGGCTGCATCGCGGTAAGGAAGAAATTTTAATTTGGCCTGTGCGGGAACGCTGCTCGGCAACGGACCAACGCTCGCCAGATCAGCATCCGTGACGGTATAGGGAACGAACACGGGACCTACGTTGTCGAGATCAAGGCCGGTAATGTCGGGCGCGACATTCGATTTGGTCTTTCCCTGTGCGGGAGGGGGCTGCGGCTGTTCGCCGCGCGATTGCCGATAGAGCGCGAGCGCTTTCCAAGTAAACTCGTTATAAGTTCCATCAAGCTTACCGGGACTGAAATTTGCTCGATCAAGAAAAATCTGGAGACGAGTGGCTGCTTCAATGTTTGCCTTATGCGGAGTTTGTGTGCGTGGCTTTTTTCGCGCTGCCGCTGGGAGAATGCCACTCGATATCAGGATAGCGATTATCGCAAAACGAAACAGAACTCTCACACGATGTGATCGCAGGCCAAGAATTGCGCAGTTGTTCGGGAAATGAAGAGAGCCTTGGGCTACCTCGCGGTTGTTTGACTGCAGCGCGAACATTTGCGGAAAACAAACGCGCCTTCACTGTCCCGCCGTTTGAGGCAGAACAGTAAGGCGCGATGGAGACAAACGAGACTAGATCTTAATCCTCATCGAGGATCACGCGATCAACCATCATGCTGTCGCCTGTCCCGACGTAATGAACACGGACGGGAACGCCTACTTTGACCTTTGTTTTCACCGTAGCCTCGTCCAATGTTTTGCCGCTTCGGGTCACGTATGTGACGGACTTGCCGAAGCGATAGCGCACCGGACCGCTAGTTTCCTTGAGAACGATCGCGCTACCTGGTGTGTACTCCGTTATTGTCCCGCTGGCATCAGTTGTGGTCGTTGTTGTGGTGGTTTCTTGCGAAACTTGTCCCCACGCAAACGGTGCCACACATGCCAAGGCTATACTTAGAAGAACTTTCTTCATGATTTTCCCTTTCTTGTTTATGGCAATAAAGCTCCCTCTACCGGTTAATTTTGGGCCGGGCGGAAGAGCTTACCGCCATATTGTATTCGGATTCGGCCCGCATGCCGGACGTTTAGAAATTTGCGCCCGTTGCAGGGCAGGCGCTTCGCCTGCCAACCTCGGCAACCGATGCGGTTGCCCTACAAGATATCATCTGCGACATGCGTGCCATCCGCAGTTATTCTGACGTTTGTGAACTTCTGGATCGGCACCTCGGGTTTTCAATACGCGGAATGGAAAGGAAATTTTTATCCCGAGGATTTGCCCGCGGCGAAAATGCTGCCGTTTTACGCCGAGCGATTCTCGACCACTGAGATCAATTACACGTTTCACCGCATTCCCGCGCCGAAAACGATCGACAACTGGAAAGCACAAACGCCGGAGAAATTCCGGTTCGCGCTTAAAGCCCCGCAGAAAATCACGCATTGGTCGAAGTTGCGCGATTGCGCGGACACGTTGGAATACTTTTTGAAAGTTGCAGGTGCCCTCGGCGAGCGACTCGGCCCCGTTTTGTTTCAATTGCCGCCGACTTTCAAAAAAGATGCCGACGTGCTGAATTCATTTCTTCGCGAACTACCGGATATGCGCGCCGCGTTCGAGTTCCGCCACGAATCATGGTTCGATGCCGAAATTTTCGACCTACTCAAATCGCGCAATATCGCCCTCTGCATCGCCGATACTGACTCGATTGTCACGCCAAAGAAAATCAGCGCGGACTACGGTTATCTCCGCCTTCGCCGTGAAGATTACACGGAGACGGACGTAAAACGCTGGTCCGACTTCGTCCGCGAACAGGGTTCAAATTGGAAGGATGCGTTCGTTTATTTCAAGCACGAGGAGAGCGGGATCGGTCCCAAGCTCGCCAGGCAAATGATGGAATTGCTCGGGTGATGCTCGAAGGGCTAGCGGCCGATCAGGATAAAAATTCCTGCCAGCAGAGCCAACACGCCAGTGATAATGCCGATGCCAAGTCCAGTGAGAGTGAGGATTCCTACCGCGATAAGATAAATCGCGAGCAGAAGCATGCCGATGTTTCTTGTAATGTTCATGTCGCGAGTATCCATAAGTGCGCCTGTGCTTGACAATCCTGAAGGCACTTGATCAGCGAAGCACCTGCCCTACAATTCTGCATGCTCTCGATCGCGGAAAACCTCGAACGCGTGCGCAAACAGATCGCGCACGCCGCAGCGAAAGCTGGCCGCACCGTTGATGAAATCGAGCTCGTTGCAATCACGAAAACGCATCCGGCCGAGAAAGTGCGTGAGGCGATCGAGGCTGGCCAGACGTTGTTCGGCGAAAGCCGGGTACAGGAAGGCCGCGTGAAAATTCCCGAACTGCCCTCGAACGTGCATTGGCATTTCGTCGGCCATCTCCAGAAAAACAAAATTCGCCATGCGCTTCCATTGTTCGAACTTTTTCACGGCGTTGATTCTCTTGCATTGGCGGAAGAGATGAACCGGATCGCGGCCGATGAAGGAATGCATCCGCGCGTTTTGCTGGAGGTAAATGTGGCAGGCGAGGGGAGTAAGTTCGGGTTCTCGCCCGATAAGTTGCGCGAACAAATGGAAGGGTTGCTCGCGCTGCAACGATTGTCGATCTTGGGGCTGATGATCATCCCCCCGCTGGGAGATAAGGCAGAAGCGTCGCGAAAATATTTTGTCCAGTTACGCGAGCTGCGCGATCGCCTGCAGACGGAATTCCATGTCGATCTTCCCCAGCTTTCGATGGGGATGACGCAGGACTTTCCGATTGCAGTTGAGGAAGGCGCGACGCTGGTGCGCGTCGGCACGGCGATCTTTGGCGAACGGACGCGGCCAAGACGTGAATGAGACTTTATGCGTTTGGAGCCCACAAACATTCAGCAAATCAGCGACGAACTGGCGGTTGCGTGGAATGACGGCACTGAATCGTTTTTGAAACTCGAAACGTTGCGTCGCGCGTGCCCCTGCGCTGCGTGCGGTGGCGAACCGGATGTGCTGGGTGACATCTCGCGGCCACAAGTCACTTACATCGACAAAAGTTTTCAGCTTGTCGGCTTCGATTTGGTAGGCGGTTATGCGCTGCAACCCCGGTGGGCGGATGGACACAGCTCGGGCATTTATAGCTTTACTTACCTGCGCCGCTTGGGGCAGGCTGCCGGCTGAAACTTCCGAAAGCTTTCGAATTCGGAATCAATCCATGAGCCTCATGACGAAGATCGCAATAGTGTTGCTCTGCTTTTCGTTGTGCGGAGCCGGCACTTTCATTGTTTCGAACCCGCGCAAGGAAAATGAGTCTCAAAAAACGAACGTGATCCCGGTGAAAAATCGTGAAGCGATCCGGCATGGCTGGATTGTAGCGGCGCGTCTATGACCGCCGACAAACCGGTCGGGCGTTCAAGAGCGCCGCTAGAGCTCGGGAATCGTTACTCGCAATAGAGTGGTACGCGCCGCGAGTGGCTTCAACTGTCGATCCTGCAACTCAGCCGGTAGTAAAAAGAATTCTCCCGGCAGAAGACCGACGTTGCCGCAGGTAAGCTTCCCAGTGAGACAGCAAACAATGGCGAATCGCCCAATCGGTGCAGCTTCGGACGGCTCATCGAGATTCCATTTTTGGATTTCAAACAAGTCGTTGCGGAGAAGAAGTTCTCCTTCGGGTTGCAGCAATCGCGGGCGAACATCATCGAAATCGATGCACTGAAGGGCTTGCTCGATGTGCAGCTGTCGCGACTTACCTCTGTCATCCAGCCGGTTCCAATCGAATACGCGATAAGTGGTGTCGCTATTCTGTTGGATCTCGATTAACAGATTGCCTGCACTCACCGCGTGAAGACGCCCAGCCGGAAGAAATGCGGCGTCCCCTGGCTTCACGCTGATTTTGTGAACGTAATCGGCAGCTGTTCCCTCACGCAGCGCGCTTTCGAATTGATCGCGCGTAATCGGTTTGCGAAAGCCGAGCAAAAGTTCGGCGTCTGGATCGGCGTCGGCAACGTACCAAAATTCAGTTTTTGGCTCGCCGCCGAGGTTTCCGGCGAATTGTTCCGGAGGGTGCACTTGCAGCGAAAGCTGTTCGTGCGCATCGAGAAGTTTGATGAGCAAGGGAAATCGCGGAGCGTCGGGAAAATTGCCGAAGATCGATAAACGATCCTCAGTCCAGAGTTCATGCAGATTCTTGCCTTTAAGCGGTCCGCGCGCGACGACGCTCTGTGCTTCGGGTCGATCGACAATTTCCCACGATTCGCCAATCTGCTTGCCGCGCGGAAGTTTTTTCCCAAATGCGTTTTCGAGCCGACGGCCGCCCCAGATTCGTTCCACGAAGATTGGTTCAAAGGTGAGGGGACCGCTGATTTCGGATTTCGGATTTCGGATTTTAGATTTCAGATTGGTAAATTTGTAGGGCGTTTCTGTGAAACGCCATTTATTTTGGCGCCTGACACATACGCCCTACAAGACGAATGCGATCTTTTCTCAAATACTGGCTGCCGCTGCTGATTTGGCTCGGCGTGATTTTTGTCGGCTCGACAGATCTGATGTCCACCGAGCACACATCACGATTTATTGTTCCAATCTTGCTCTGGTTGAAACCGGGCATGGCGCCGGAGACGATCCGATCGATCCTATTCGCTGTGCGCAAATGTGCGCATCTGAGCGAATACGCGGTTCTGGCTCTTCTTTTCTGGCGTGCACTTCGTGGCGGTTCAGCTATCCACGCGAAGATGTCGATGTTGTTTGGCGCAGTTCTGCTAGGTTGCGCAGTTTTTGCCGCAAGCGACGAATTTCACCAATCATTCGTTAAATCGCGTAATCCCTCGGCTCGCGACGTTCTCCTGGATATTGCAGGAGCGCTCCTCGGCTTGTTGATTGGAGTGAGTTTTGCACATCGTCGTC
>QHPG01000175.1 GCA_003219005.1 Verrucomicrobiota bacterium | reverse complement strand
TGTCGTCGATGCGGGATATATCCCTTGTTGCCTACTACGCTGTTTTGAATTTCAAATTCTGCCGGCGTCGCGCTCATGTAGATAATCTGGTTCGTCATCTTCATGAACTCGTCGAAATTGAGCGGCCGATTGTCGAGCGCGCTCGGCAAGCGAAACCCATAATTCACGAGCACGGTCTTGCGCGAACGGTCACCTTCGTACATCCCTCCGATTTGTGGGATCGTCGCGTGCGACTCATCGACAACAACCAAGAAATCTTTCGGGAAGAAGTCGATGATGGTGTAGGGCTTCGAGCCGGGAGGGCGTCCCGACAAGTGTCGCGAATAATTTTCGATCCCGTTGCAGAAGCCCATTTCCTGCAACATCTCCAGGTCGTATTCAGTCCGCATTCGGAGCCGTTGCGCCTCGAGTAATTTGTTCTGCGATTCGAGTTCCACGATACGTTGCTCAAGCTCTTCCCGAATGGTGCGCAACGCGCGATTGAGTTTGTCCGCTGGCGTCACGAACTGTTTGGCCGGGAAAAATGTGATTACGCTGAGTGATTCGTGCGCGTGACCAGTCAACGGGTCGAATCGCGTGATCGCTTCGATTTCGTCGCCGAAGAACTCGAGTCGAATCCCTTCTTCATCGGCGCTACCCGGATAAACCTCGACCACGTCGCCTCGCACGCGAAACCGGCCGCGCGCGAAATTCACGTCATTGCGTTCGTAGAGCATATCGATCAAACGACCGAGCACGGCCTCGCGCGATACTTGTTGTCCGCGTTTTACCGTGAGCAACATCTGCAGGTAATCTTCCGGCGACGTGATTCCGTAGATGCATGAAACGCTGGCAACCACGATGGTGTCGCGGCGCGAAAGAAGGGCGCTGGTGGCCGCCAGTCGCAAACGCTCGATCTCTTCGTTGATCGACGAATCCTTCTCGATGTAAGTGTCGGAACGGGGAATGTAAGCTTCCGGCTGATAGTAATCGAAGTAGCTGACGAAATATTCGACTGCGTTACGTGGGAAGAATTGTTTAAACTCCGAATAAAGCTGCGCGGCCAAAGTTTTGTTGTGCGAAATGACCAGCGTCGGCCGGTCCAGCTTCTGGATTACATTCGCAGTGGTGAAAGTTTTGCCCGAACCGGTGACGCCGAGCAGTGTTTGATGGCGATTCCCGGCCTCAACTGACTTCAAAAGCTTGGC
Organism: Verrucomicrobiota bacterium; assembly: GCA_003219005.1. Taxonomy (GTDB): domain Bacteria; phylum Verrucomicrobiota; class Verrucomicrobiia; order Chthoniobacterales; family UBA10450; genus Udaeobacter. Next base: position 46,094 of record QHPG01000175.1, on the reverse strand, counting down.
AATTGCCTGCCGCTGGTCGCCGCGTGGTCTGTAGTTCGATTCGAGCTGAAACGGCATTTAGTAATCTACACCGGAGAACGAATACGCGCTTGTGAAAGCGATTCCCGGCCACAATCTGACGTCGCGCAAATCGCATTTCAGAAATCGGCAAAATCGCGCAACGTTGTATCTCTTGCGAGCTTATGGCTGCTGAATCCGAGTCGGAAATTCGATTAGCGATCGGCCACGTCCTCTTCATGGACGTGGTCGGTTACTCAAAATTGCTACTGGACGAGCAGCGTGAGATCCAGGAACAACTGAATAAGATCGTCCGTAGCACCGAACAAGTTCGCGCCGCGGAGGTGGCCGGAAGCCTGGTTCGGCTTCCCGCGGGGGATGGCATGGCGCTTGTTTTCTTTAATAGTCCGGAAGCACCAGTTTACTGTGCGATCGAGATTGCAAAGAAGGTAAGAGAACATCCAAAGCTCAAACTGCGGATGGGGATTCATAGCGGCCCAGTCAATGAGGTTCGGGATGTTAATGACCGGACAAACGTTGCAGGAGCTGGAATTAACGTGGCGCAACAAGTGATGGATTGCGGAGATGCGGGACACATTCTTGTGTCGCAACGCGCGGCTGAAGATTTAGCGCAGTCGCGGCAGTGGCGTCCGTACTTGCACGATCTGGGAGAGTGCACGGTCAAGCACGGCGCGCCCATTCACGCGGCAAATTTTTATGCTGGAGATTTCGGCAATCCGCAATTGCCCGAGAAATTCAAGCACCGCAGACGTAGAAAGATACTGACGCTCGGTTTAAGACCTGGATCGGATGGAACTACAGCGACAAAACGATGGGCATCAATTAGTGCAGCTCTTATAGCGATCGCCGCATTGGTTCTTGTTGTTTCCTTTCTTTTGCATCGGCCCTCGAGTCAATCCACAAGCGCAGCTGTTTCCACATTGTTGCCTGCGCCGATTCCCGAGAAAAGCATTGCGGTGCTTCCATTCGAAAACAGGAGCGATGAAAAGGAGAATGCCTATTTTGCTGACGGCGTACAGAACGAAATTCTGACCAATCTTGCCAAGATTAGAGATTTATGGGTGATCAGTCGCACCAGCGTCATGCAATATAAAAGCGAGGCGCAGCGTAATGTCCGGGAGATTGGTCAGCAACTTGGCGTGGCACATCTCCTGGAAGGCAGTGTTCAGCGATCCGGCAATCGCGTCAGAGTAACAGCGCAACTCATCGATGCCCGGTCGGATACTCAACAGTGGGCAGAGCACTACGACCGTGATCTGGCGGATGTGTTCGCGATTCAAAGCGAAATTGCGAAAGCGATCGCCGACCAGCTGAAGGCGAAACTTTCGCCGCAGGAAAAACAACGTGTCGAAGAAATACCCACCGCGAATACAGAAGCATACGTGTATTATTTGCGAGGAAACCAAATCGAGCGAAATCCGGACACGCTGCTTGAGGATTATAAGACTGCCGAAGGACTGTTCGTGCAAGCGATCAAGCTTGATCCTAACTTCGCACTCGCCCACGCGCGCCTCGCATCCATTCACGCTGAGATTTTCCATTATTACGAGCCCACGGAGAGTCAGAGAACCGCAGCCCGTACCGAAGCGGAAGCTGCTCTGCGGCTCCAAAGCGCTTGAGGCGTACGAAAGAGTGGCGAAGCTCGATCCGCAGAACCCGAACACCGTCCGGGAAGTGCTTTTTACCAACACGTCGATGCGCCGCTGGCCGGAAGCCGCGCAATGGGGCGAGCGAATGCGCGCAATGGCTCCGGCATCGCTGGTGGCGAAGATCCAAAGTGGCTACGTCGATTTCTGGTGGAAGGGAGACACTCAACTGCTGAAGTCGCTCGTCGATCAAGTTCCCGCCGGCGTCGACCCGGATGGCGGCGTCACTGCGTCTCGATGGGACGTCGCGATGCTGCGGCGCGATTATGCGACGGCAAAAAGTGTCCTGCAGTCTTCCTCGGCGAATGAGCTCTCTTATACAAACGCTGGAACGACTCCAAAAATCTTCTTTGAAGGCTGCGTTTACCTTGCCCAAGCCGATAGTGTGCAAGCTCAGAAAGCGTTCGAACTCGCAAGACCTGAATTGGAGGCGGCTGTGAAAGAAGCGCCCGCGAGTGCGGATCGACACGCGCTTCTGGGCTGGCTTTACGCGTTTATGGGGCGCAAAGACGATGCGATCAGGGAAGGACAACGCGCGGTCGAGCTCAAACCGGAATCAAAAGACGCCGTCGACGGTACACTTATGAATGGTTATCTCGCTTTGATCTACGCCCGTGTTGGTGAAAACGATCTTGCCATCCCTTTGATCGAAAGCCTGCTAAAAATCCCGGGGCCGGTGGACAGCGCCAATTACAGCATCACCATCAACGATTTGAAATATCGCTGGGAATGGGACCCGATCCGCAATGATCCGCGATTTCAGGAACTGATCGCGAAGAAGAAACTGTGAATCTGACAGCCGGACTGCTTTGTCTCGCCTAAATGCAGGCGAAATACGAGGCTAGATCGGGCTAATTGAGCAGTGAATCTGAAAAAGTTTTTTGCTGAGCTAAAGCGCAGGAAAGTTTACAGCGTCGCAATCGCGTATTTTGTCGGCGGCTGGGCGCTTGCCCAGGGTATCGCGCAGGTTCTGCCTGTATTCGACATTCCGAATTGGGTGGTCCGCCTGATCGTCGTGTTGATTGTGCTCGGATTCCCAGTGGCGCTTACGCTGTCCTGGTTTTTCGATCTCACGCGGTATGGAATTGTGCGGACACCGAATGCCGACGTTGCGCGCAGGATGGATCCTGCGCAATCGGCGAATTCGTCGGAACGCTCAATCGCCGTTTTACCTTTCACCGATTTGAGTCCGTCGAAGGATCACGCCTACTTCAGCGACGGGATGGCGGAAGAAATTCTTGGAGCACTGGCGAAAGTGAATGGCCTGCGTGTCGCTGCGCGGCGATCTTCCTTTTGGTTCAAGGACAAAGAAACCGAGCTCAGCGAAATCGCGCACAGGCTAAACGTCGAGCATGTGCTTGAGGGTAGGGTTCGGCGCGACGGCAATCGAGTACGGATCACGGCTGAACTGATTGACGCATCCGATGGATTTACCATCTGGTCGGAAACATATGAGCGCGAAATGCATGGAATTTTCGCGCTTCAGGACGAGATCACGCGCGCCATTGTTGATACTCTCAAGCTCAAGCTGGCGATATCGCCGACGCCTGCGTCACGGAGCACCGATGCCTACGATGCTTATTTACAGGGTCTCTTTTATTCAGACAAGAGCACCGAGGAGGCATTGCGCAAAAGCCTTAAGTTTTTCCATAGCGCGCTTGAGAAAGATCCAAAATTCAGCCGAGCTTGGACGGGAATAGCGAAGGCGTGGTTGTGGCTGGCGGATTCTTATGTGCCGCCGCTCGAAGCCTACCCAAAAGTTCGCGACGCTGCTGTGCGCGCTTTGCAACTGAACGATGAAGAAGCCGAAGCGCACGTGTACCTCGCGGAGGCGAAACGCATTCTCGACTGGGACCTCGATGCGGCCGAAGCGGAATTCAATCGCGCGGTGGAAATTGAGCCAAACTCAACACCATCAAATTATTTCATAGCTGCGTTCTACGCCGCGCGCGGCGATCGCGACAAAGCCCTGAGGTACTTGCAACGCACATCGAAAATCGACCCGGCATCACTCTGGGTGAACAACTTCGCCTGCGAGCTCTATCGGTACTTTGGGCTGTACGACGAAGCGACAGCGGCTGGCGAACGTGCGCTCCAACTTGACCCTACATTTGCCCACTGGGGCGAGCCGGCGCTGGCAGCGCTGTATCGCGAGATGGGGCGCTTCGATGATGCAATTGCGCTCTACGAAAAGGCACAAGAGTTTACGGGGAGGCCGGGGTTTGGCCTGGCGATTACTTACGCTCGCATGAAGCGGCGCAAGGAGGCGCTCGAAACTCTCAATACAGCTGTCGCAAGCTGGGGCTATCGCCCGGGCGATGGTATTGCGCACGTGCATGTAACGCTTGGCGCAAATGACGACGCAATTCACGATCTCGAACGCGCGTGTGAGCAACGCTCGTCATCCTTGCACAGTGTTGGCATCGCTCCGGAATTTGTGTCGCTTCGTCCGGACAAACGTTTCAGGTCAATTCTCCAAAGAATTGGACTCGAACCAGAGAAAGTCTTTGCGGCGACAGCCGCCTGATTATTGTACGATTGCGTCCCGCCCGTGGCCGTGGGAGCGCACACCGTATTTGTTTAGATCCTGCTGGGCTACGTGCATTCCGAAAAGCAACACCGCGATCAGACCGAAGTATAGCATGGACATTATCCAGCGCTGGGACGGTGTGACTTCGAAGTAACGCTGTTCTTCTTCGGTTCGTTTCCGGAATAGCGAATAGATCCGCGGCAGCGACAAGAGAACGATCAACCAGATAACAAAATTTGGATATTTCCATCCGAACCAAAGAAGGAGAGCGAACCCCGGCAGCCACAGCCAACGCGACAACGCGGTCACAATGCGTCCGCCATCGAGCATTCCTACCGGCGTAAGGTTAAACAGATTCAGAAAATATCCGAACCACGCGAGCGCGATGAAAATGGGCGCGTCGAACATTTCGCCCAGGACATTACAGATTAGTGCGCCAAAGCTCCCTACCATCGGGCCGCCAATACCAACGCATGCTTCCATCCAGGCATTGCGTGGCGCTTCTTTGAGCGCGATGAACGCGCCCATGAACGGAATAAACACAGGCGCGCCGACTTTGAGTCCGAATTTCTTAGCGACGAGCAAGTGCCCGGATTCGTGCACCAACAGAAGGACCACAAATCCCAACGCAAATCGCCATCCCCAGAATTGGGTATAGACCCAGATCATCAGCAGCATCGTGCCGCCGGATTTCAATAGGATGGGCAGGAACTTGAGGAGCGGCAGCAAAACAAACTTCAGTTTCGCGAAAAACTTTGCGATCACGACGCCCACTACCGCGATCGGGCCAAGCGCTTTTTTTATTCGGCTCCAGGTAGTCTCCTCAGTCGGCGCTTTGTACTCCTCGGTGGTTCCGGTTTGGAGATTCATGGCTTCGCGGCGGTAACGGTTGAAAGGTTGAAAAGTTAAAACGTTAAAAGATGGAAGCGACGCACCTTTTTAACTTTTTAACCTCTGATTTCATTAAACGCTTCGCCGAGATGATCGAGAACACCGCGTGGCAAGAGCGATTGCTCGCTTTGCCTGTCATTGAAAATCGCCATTTCCGCAGCGCGTCCGCATAGCCACGCACCGACTCGCGCCGCATCGTAAAGCGACAGGCCCTGCCCCACCAAACCGGCGCAGACACCTGTGAGAATGTCACCCATCCCGCCAGTGGCCATTCCCGGATTGCCCGTGGTGTTATAGCTCAATGGACGATCGCGCTGTGCTACGATGGTGCGACTGCCTTTGAACAAAAGTGTCACTGCAAAACGATTGCAGAATTTCGTCGCAATCTCGGCCCGCGGTTCTTTGTGGTCTGGGAAAAGGCGTTTCATCTCGCCCGGATGCGGTGTGAGCAGCCGTTCGCCTTTGCAACGCCGGAGAGCCGACATTTTTTCGGACAAAATGTTGAGCCCGTCGGCATCAAGCACTATTGGTTGCTTCGCTTTTTCAATCAGCTCGAGAATCTCGTCCGCATGTGATGTTCCAAGACCGGGTCCCAAAGCCCAGACATCAGGCTTTTGTTTCAGCAGATCGCGGTAAGAGTGGACCGGCTTCACCATCGCTTCCATTGGCGCCGCCGCGGCGACGATCTGGTAAATTTCCTCGGGAACAAAAACTTCCACTAGACCTGCGCCTGCCCACAACGCACCCTGCGAGGTCATCAGAGCAGCGCCGACGAATCCCTTGGAGCCGGCTACGACGCCAATGCGACCAAATTGATTTTTGTATGCGCTATATTCGCGTCTCGGGACCAACCCGCAAAAAGCCGGAGGGCTGGCGATGATTTCCTTTGTTTTTTTTTCTGGTGGCCGCAATTCATGCAGCGGCACAACTTCAATTCTGCCCACGTGATTCAACGCGCCATCCGCGATCAGACCTGCCTTTGCGAATCCTATCGTGACCGTAAAATCCGCGATTACGCAGTCGCGATCTGTTTTCCCTGAGTCGCTATCGAGACCAGTCGGAAGATCAACGGCAAACACACAGGCGCCCTTATTTTTCCGTAACTGATTGATTGAACGGCACGCGGCGCGTATCGGTTCGCGCAGCGGCGGCCTCGCGCCAACGCCGAGCAGGCCATCAAGAATAATTAATGGCGGAGCGCCGCCCAGATAGGCGTCTGCCGTAATTTCTTCCTGTGCGGTGGCCAGTTCATCACCGGCCTCGGTCCAAAGCTCAACAAGGGTCACGCCGAGATCGGTCGTGGCGCTGACGGATGCTGTTGCCCCCAAAATCTCAGGCGGTCTGCGGCGCAGATTTTCGAGCTTCTTGCGCATGAGCTGGCTGCAATCCTCTTGCTTGAAAGCAAGTCGGACTTCAATTTTCCATCGGAGACGTCGCAATTGTTCCGCCGCAACCAAAGCGTCGCCCGCGTTGTGGCCTTTTCCAGCGAACACAATGCATGTGCCAGGCTTCGGGAAAAATTTGGTCACTGCCCGCGCGACTCCGGCGCCTGCCTTGTCCATTAGCGCTTCGACTTGTACTCCCCTCGCGAAAGCAGCCTCTTCTGAGGCTCGCATCTGCGCCGAAGTCAAAATCGGCATGTTCAAATCAGGACTCCCGATGTATTGAGGCAGAGCGTGCCTCTGATCCAGCCGGTTTCGATGAGCTTTTCTTTTTTCGCGCGCTTTTCTTGTGAGAACGCTTGGATTTGTGACGTTCGGATCTCGCTACTTTGGTTTGATCGATGAAGGAGTCGCTGGCAACGGAATTGCGCGCGCGGACTCCAGCAGCAATCTCTTCTGCGAGTTTTTGGCGGTAAGAAGCAGTTTGAGCATAGGCAGCTTCGGTCGGGTTGGTCAGGAACCCGCACTCCACGAGCACAGCCGGAATGTTGGTTCTTCGCAATACGTAGTAACCACGTCGCCGCACTCCACGATTGGACGAGGGCGCCCCTCCAACGACGTAATTATGGATGGCTGAAGCCAGCGGCAAGCTGCCGCGGCTGTAAAAATAAGTTTCTATGCCGCCCGCGCCAGCCCGTTGTGTTGCGTTAAAATGAATGCACACGAAGATTGCGTTGCGATAGGAATTAGCGATTGAAACTCGCGTCGGCAGCGGCACAAAAACGTCGCTGTCCCGCGTCATCACCACGCGGTAACCGCTGGCTGACAGAACATTTCTAAGACGCTGCGCCACGTCGAGTGTCATGACCTTCTCTGCGATCGTCTGGCCGGGAATCCCGCCGCGGTCATGGCCTCCGTGCCCCGCATCGATCACGACAGTGGTAGGCGAGCCGCTGCTTTGAGAAGCGGTGCTGGTTTGCGCTGCGTCGGAACTACCGGATGTCGCAAGTGCGGCCATCAAACTGGCAACAGCCAAACGGAGCCTGCAAAAATATCTTGGCATTATTGGTCGTCTTTAGGCAAACCTGGGGGGCGAGCAGAAAGTTTCGGTGCCGTGCTACGCGAGCTTTGCGCAGGCGTCTCGGCCACACCGCCCCGCACTGCGACCTCGCCGTTTGCGGAATGCACGAGGCGAGGCCGGGTTTTGGTCTCCATGAACGAAGAGTGCGTCAGCAGTTCGCCATTCAAGCCGATTCGGGAATACGACCAGGCACGCGGCGCCGCACAATGCAAAACATGCAATTGATTGGTGCGATCGATTTCCGCTTGCGGTTGCTCGAATGCGATGCTCCGGCCTAACGAATAAGTCGCATAGACAATTCCGGTGTCCTTGGAGAGTAAAAAAACTTTGCCAGATCCGCGAAATAAACATGCGTCCGCACGTGATAAGCGCCGAAATCATGTACGGGATAAAGCGAAGCGAGATCAATTTGTCGCGTGACTCTCTGCCCGGCTTCGATTTTCAAAGGCGGCTGCGCGTTTTCGGTGCTGAGCAGCGCTGTCGGCTGATCCTCGTTTCCGGTCACTTCGAATCCAAGCCATGATTGTCCGCTGGCATCGTGAAGCTCGATATCGCGTCCGGCCAGATTGGTGATGGCAAGTGTGGCTACAACCGGTTCGTAAGCGATGTACTGCATTCGCTTGAATTTCAGGTCCACTTGAATTTGCCCTTCTGCTGCGGCGACAAAAAGGAAAACGCAGGCATAAGGCAGACCGCGCTTTAACTTTGGTAAACGCATGCAGATTGCTGCGATGCTCATGCCGCCTCGCAATGGATAATGTGCAATGGCGTCATCGTGCCGAGGTACTCTTCGAAGGAGGAAAAAGTTGCAAAAGTCGCGACGGTTCTGCTTGGACGGCTTGCAGTTCATCGTCGTAATAAACCTGAATAACATACCCCAGGTATTTCCGCCGTCCGCTCTCTGCGGCAGAACCTTTGGCGCCTCGAGCTTTTTGGCCAGGCCGGACTGTTGCCGCCGCCTCAGTGAGCGACGAATCAGCTGAGGCACCGCCTGTTTTTGCGCGGACATACTTCACTGAGAGCACCTCTGGATTGGCTTCCGTCCAATCGTGTTTTGGCGTCAGCCATTCATAATTCACGTCGGCATCGGTGAGCTTGACATCTTTGTCGCCAACCGTGTCGTAGAACTTTACAAAGATTCTCACTTTTTCGTGATCGATACTGGCGCCGGGCTGTTTTTTTATGCCGATCTGCAACGCCAGGTTCTTCTCCGCGTCGGGATCGGGGGTCTCCATAGTTTTGACCTCGGTGATGCCCATGACCGAGCCTTCCGGGCTGCCCCCAATATCCTTATGTTCTGTTGCATCAGCTGAAGAGTTTGCGATACCGGAATCCGTCGCCTCAGGAGCTGGCACCCCCAGCTTCAGGCGTTGATTGGCCAACTCGTACGCAGCACCAGCCGACGGCCCCATTTCCTGAAGCTTGCGCCACACGTCATTGGCACGGTCGACAAGCTGCATCGACTCATAAGTCTTGGCCATCTCCTCGAGCACAACTGTGTTGTTCGGTTCACTGTCCAGCGCTTCTCGTAAGCGTGCCAGGGCGTTTGTCGTATCGCCCCGATCGCGCAGCTCAATCCCTTCGCGCAGCAACTGAGCCACAAGCGACGGAGAAGGTGCTGGGACCGCCGCCGCTGGGGGAACCGCCGGTTGCACTGGTACTGGCGCAGGCGTTTGCAAAGAAACAGCGGGAGCCGCAGGGCGTGCAATAGTCGGCGCGACTGCCTCTGCCGACATTCGGGCAGCGCGAGCCCGACCGACGTAATAGGAGGTTGCGAAGAAGATCTCTGCGACCGCCAGAATCCCAATCAGGCCGAGTCCGACGTGGAAGCTGGGATCGACCCGGATAGCGCGTGAGAGAAGAGTCCGCATAGCGCAATAAACCCACTTCTGTAAGCGCGCTCTTGGCAGCCTGTCAACAGGCTGTGCCACGTTTAATCGTTAAACCGTTACATCGTTAAATCGACAGGATCCCCCGTTTTAACGGTTCAACGCTTCAACCAATCACGACGCGTTAGCGCGAAATATCGTCCTGGCTCAGCATTTTAAATCCCTCGCCGGTTAGCACCGAGGACGCGCACTCCGTGTCGTCCACGTGCAACGCGATCGCGGCAAAGCCGCGGGGACGGATCAGCAGCGGATAGGCGAAATGCACGTTGACCTCCGCCATCACCAATGCGGCGAGGAGTTTCACCAGCTGGGTGGCGACTTCTCGCAACTCTACCACCACCACCTCGCTCACGCCGAAAGGAACATTGTTTTCCTTGAACAATCTCTCCACGCGCGCCGGATCACTGGCGATTATCCGCGCAATGGCCGAGTCGGTGGATTCCGACACGCTCAAGGCCACGACGTGCGTATTCTGGGTGTTGAGCAGTTTCACAACTTCCAGCATCGCCCCCACCTTGTTAGGCAGGAAGACGGAGAACTGCTTCACCAGCGGTCCTTCCATCTTCGATGTAGTTTCCGGTAACTTAACGGTCATTGGACAGCGCACCGCGAGGGAAGGGTCCCATGGGCGCGCCGGACAACTATCTCATTCCCGGTAATTCGTTGGCAAACCTAATATATTCGTCATTCGCAGGACGAACTCATCGAACATCAGGCTGTTCATTTTTTGACTGCGCTTTACATTCGCTCTCCGAAGATGGACGAAGAAAATGAATTGATCGCGCTGCGGCGCAAAAAACTCGACGCGCTCCGTGCTAACGGCATCGAGCCGTTCGGAGCAGCTTTCGAGGTAAGCGGATCCATTGCGGAGGTGCGCGACCAATTCAGGGAAGGCGAGACCCTTCGTGCCGCAGGGCGCATCACGGCGCATCGCGACATGGGCAAAAGCCATTTCCTGGACCTGCGCGACGCCACGGGTCGCATTCAGATTTATATTCACGCAAAAGAAGTTGGCCCGGAGCTGACCGATCTTTTTCGCTTCCTGGATATTGGCGATCTCATCGGAGTCCAAGGGACATGTTTCGTCACCAAAAGCGGGGAACCGACACTGAAAGTGCGCACGTTCCGGCTGCTTGCCAAAGCCTTGCGGCCACTTCCCGAGAAATGGCACGGGCTACAGGATGTTGAGGCGCGCTACCGCCAGCGTTATCTCGATCTTCTTACCAACGAGCGTTCGCGCGCTGTGTTCGAAAAACGTATTGCGATTGTCCGTGAGACGAGGCGTTTCTTCGACGAGCGCGGCTTTCTGGAAGTCGAGACGCCAATTTTGCAAACGATTGCCGGCGGCGCGGCGGCCGAACCGTTCAGCACGCACCACAAGGCGCTCGGCCTCGATCTTTACCTACGCATTGCGCCGGAGCTTTATCTGAAGCGTTTACTGGTAGGCGGCTTTAACAAGGTCTTCGAAATCAATCGCAACTTTCGCAATGAAGGCATTTCCAGAAAACACAATCCGGAATTCACCATGCTCGAAGCCTACTGGGCTTATGCCGATTTCGAGAAGGTGGCGAATCTCGTCGAGGAACTGATTTGTTACCTTGCCGAGAAGATCTGCGGCTCACAAACGATCGAGCATCAAGATGCCGATGAAAAAATTGTTCGCACCATCAATTTGAAACAGCCATGGCGCCGAGTCCGCTACCACGATTTGGTGCGGGAAGTCGCCGACAAAAATTGGTTCGAGCTCTCCAGCGAGCAGCGGCGCGAACGCGCGATGAACGAATTCAAATTGGAAATCCTGCCGCAGCTGGCCGATTTCGAGGTGACGCAGCATGTGTTCGAAAAACTCGTCGAGGAGAAAACGATCGATCCTCTGTTTGTGACGCATTGCCCAAAAGAACTCGTGCCGCTGGCAAAACAGAATGCAGCCGACAACTCGCTCGTCGATGTTTTTGAACTGATCATCAACGGTGCGGAAATCGCGCCGGGTTACAGCGAGTTAAACGACCCGGTTGCCCAACGTCAGCGTCTGCTCGAACAGGCAGGCGAAGAGAAGCAAAAGGTCGATGAGGAATTTTTGCTCGCGCTCGAGCACGGGATGCCGCCCGCCGGCGGTTTCGGTCTCGGAATGGATCGGCTCACCATGCTGCTTACCGGAGCAGAGTCCATCCGGGACGTGATCCTGTTCCCGCTGTTGAGGCCGAAGAAATGATAATGTGGGAGGGACCTTAGCGTCCCGATGGCCGCCGCGGCACTCAGGTCGCTCCCACATTTATGTTACGCGCTCGCTTTCCAAATCAAAGCTGACCTTTGCGTTGATGCGATAGTTGCTGATTTTTCCGTTGTCCACTTCAGCCGTGAACTCCTTGATGTAGAGCGAACGAATATTCCGCAGCGTCTTGGATGCTTCCTTTGCCGCGGCCTGCGCGGCGTCTTCCCAGCTCTTCGGCGATTGGGACATCAGCTCGATAACTTTAACAACTTTTGCCATGATGATAATTCTCCTTCTTTTAGTTATCGCAGATCGCCACTGCATCGCGCGTTTGGGAGAACGCAATCGAAACGATTGATTGATACGATGAAGTGTTGAGGCGATGAAGGTAGCGGCGGTTCACCCGAACCGCCTGGGCGATTGGGTCAATCGCCCCTACTTAACGCGGACATTATGAAACCTTTTGAGATCGCGGGATTGCCATCCGATGAAGTGAAAAACTTCGTCGGAGGAACGCATTCTGATCCGTTCCGCGTGTTGGGGCCGCACAGCGTTGGCGAGGATTTGGAGATCCGCGTCTTTCGTCCGGATGCGCGCAAGATCGAGATCGTGCTGGATCGAGATCCAGAGGAGCCGATTGCAGCGCAGAAAATTCAACAGGACGGGTTCTTTTGCGCGACCGTCCTAGGCGCGACGCGTGATCTTCCGTATCATCTTCGTGTCACTGCCTGGGAAGGCTCGCAGGACCTTACGCGGGATCCGTATCAGTACGGCCCAATCATGGGCGAGGTGGATCTGCATCTCTTCGCCGAAGGGCAGCACTGGAAGATTTACGAAAAGTTCGGCGCACATTTGCGCACAGTCGGCGATGCGACCGGCGTTTATTTCGCAGTCTGGGCGCCGAACGCGGAACGCGTCAGCGTGGTTGGCGATTTCAACGGTTGGGATGGCCGGGTAAATCCGATGCGCAAACTGATCGGCAGCGGTGTGTGGGAATTATTTTTGCCCGGGATCAAGCAAGGCGCGCACTACAAATTTGAAATCCGCACCCAGACAGGCGCGGTGCTGCTCAAGAGCGATCCGTTCGCGTTTTTCAATCAGCACGGTAAATCGACCGCATCCATGGTGTACGATCTCCAGCGTTACACTTGGAACGATGCCGCGTGGATAGAATCGCGCCGAACAAAGAACTGGCCGCAAAGTGCAATCAGCATTTACGAAGTGCACCTGGGCTCATGGCGTCGCAAAGCTGAAGAGGGAAATCGGCAACTGAGTTATCTCGAACTCGTTGACGAGTTGCTGCCGTACGTGCTGGAAATGGGTTATACCCACATCGAGTTATTGCCGATTGCCGAGCATCCCTTCGAAGGTTCCTGGGGTTATCAAGTCACAAATTACTACGCGCCTACCAGCCGCTTCGGCGCGCCTGATGAATTCCGTTATTTCATCGACAAATGTCATCAGGCCGGCATCGGCGTGATCATGGATTGGGTGCCGGCGCATTTTCCGAAGGACGCCCACGCTTTGGCCGAATTCGATGGGACTGATCTCTACGAGCACATGGACCCGCGCCAGGGCGAGCACCAGGATTGGGGCACGCTCATTTTCAATTTTGGTCGCGACGAAGTGCGCAATTTTCTCATAGGCAATGCGCTCTTCTGGCTCGACAAATATCACATCGATGGCCTGCGCGTAGACGCCGTGGCTTCGATGCTTTACCTCGATTATTCGCGGAAGCCCGGCCAATGGATCCCGAACGTTTACGGCGGCCGCGAGAACCTCGACGCCATCTATTTTCTGAAACGCTTCAACGAAGTTTGCTACGAGCAGTTCCCGGGGATCATGACAATCGCCGAGGAATCAACCGACTGGCCCGGGGTATCGCGTCCGACTTATTTGGGCGGACTCGGGTTCGGGTTCAAATGGAACATGGGTTGGATGCACGATTTCCTGGAATACATGAGCATCGACCCGATTTACCGGCGCTATCATCACGGCAACATCACGTTCTCGCTGCTCTACGCGTTCCAGGAGAACTTCATTCTGGTGCTCAGCCACGACGAAGTGGTGTACGGCAAGCGTTCTTTGTTATCCAAGATGCCCGGCGACGAATGGCAGAAGTTTGCAAATCTCCGGATGTTTGTTGCGTGGATGTACGGGCATCCCGGCAAAAAGCTGCTCTTCATGGGCGGCGAATTCGGCCAGCGGAACGAATGGAACCACGACACCGAGCTCGACTGGCAGCTTCTGAAGTTGTCTCGGCACGACGGCCTGCGCCGGCTGGTGCAACATTTGAATTACGTTTACAAGAGCGAGCCAGTCCTCTGGCAGCTAGACGATTCTTACGAAGGCTTCGATTGGATCGATCTGCATGATGCTGATAACAGCGTTGTTTCATTCCTGAGAAAATCGCGCGACGGCGGCATCGTCGCGTTCGTGGTAAACGCGACTCCAGTGGTCCGCTACGACTATCGGCTAGGCGTTCCCGAGTCAGGTTTCTATCGTGAGCTCATCAACACCGACGCTGAAACCTATGGCGGCAGCAACGTAGGAAACCTCGGCGGTGTCGCTACTCAGGAGGTTCCTTGGATGGGCCGCGAACATTCAATCCTTGTTCACTTGCCACCCCTGGCAACGCTGGCGTTTAAGTTGGAACGGTGATTTTCGAGCAAACCTTAGTGTCAACGGATGGCGAGGTCGTCACAACGCAATGCTACCAACCTGCCAAGAAAATTTTTCGAGACGATGTGGCGGCAGGCTCGAAGAAATTAAAATCAGAGCTCCGTCTCTTCCAGTGGGTTAGCAACGCCGGCGATACGCGCTCCGTTTTTGACGTTAAAGCATCAGCGCCACTAGGGTGGCATCCACCCGCGCGGTCGAATCCGAACACTACGTAAAAAGAAAAGGGGAAAAGATGAAATTATCTGTCGAAGCGAAAGTGGCTGCCGGGGTAGCAGCGGCGTTTGCAGCTTTGACTCTGGGTGCGATAGCGCAAGGACACAATGAGGGCCAAAGCGGTGGGCCTAACGGATACGGTCCGACGAACAATTCCGGGGTTACCACCCCCAAGAGCCAGCAGGGATATAATAGCTCACTGTCTGACCGCATCAAAGCTGCAGAGAACGGAGAAAAGTTCTACGGTGAGGATGAGATAGCTACAACGCCCCAAAAACCACCGTCTCCAGCGATTAATGTGATTCGCTTGTAACGACATTTTAGTTAATTAAAGCGTTTCCGAGCCGAATTCGCCGTCGCTGACTCGGGTGCGGATTTTCATCTTTGGCCGGACTGCTGTGATTGTGCGGATGATTTTCCCGCGCTCGTTCATGGTGATGCTGTAGCCGCGGCGCAACGTCGCGTCCGGTCCGAGCACGCGCAGAATTCCTTCGATGCGCTGGAAACGGTGCCTCGCGTTTTCGAGTAGTCGCGGCGGACACGCAACCAGTCGCCATCGCAAATCCGCAAAACGGTTGCGGCGCATCATGAGTTCCCGCGCGGGACTGCACGCCTGCAACGCTCGCGTGATGTGGAGAAGACTGCGCTTGTAGCTCTCAATCTTGTGGCCGAGGCAGCGTTGCAACGTTTCGCGCGCGTGATCCAGACGTTGTTGCGCGTCGCGGAGCCGATTCATCAATTGGCGCCCGAGCGCACGCGCGCAACTATCGATGCGCCGTTGAAGATCGATAATATCGGGGACAATCAATTCCGCGGCGGCGCTGGGGGTGGGCGCGCGCAAATCAGCGACGAAATCGCAGATGGTAAAATCGATTTCGTGACCCACCGCCGAGACAATGGGCACGGTGGAATGGAATATTGCGCGTGCGACAATCTCTTCGTTGAACTCCCATAAGTCTTCGATACTTCCACCACCGCGCGTGACCACGATGAGATCGACAGAAGCAAACGCCTTGTTAGGCAAGACGAGTTCGGGGATGGCGACGGCGATTTCCTGCGCGGCGCCTGTTCCCTGTACGCGCACCGGGTTGATCAAAATTTGCAGCCACGGCGCGCGGCGGCGCAGCACATTCAGCATGTCGCGAATCGCTGCGCCGGTCGGCGACGTCACGATTCCAATTCGACGTGGAAATTTTGGTAATGGTCGTTTGCGTTCCGGCGCAAACAATCCTTCCGCTTCGAGTTTGCGCTTGAGCGCTTCGAATTTTGCCTGGAGCATGCCGACTCCGCGCGGCTGCAAAATTTCGACGCGTAGTTGGTACTTTCCTTGTGATTCGAAGACGGTAACGGTCCCGTAAATCTGCACCTGAGCTCCATCGACAAGAGGTTGTCGCGGCGACGCCATGGTGTCGCGCCAAATCACGCAAGAGATTTGGGCGCGCTGATCTTTGAGCGTGAAATACTGATGACCGCTCGGATGCAGCTTGTAATTTGAAATTTCGCCCTGCACCCAGACGGCGCCGAATTTTGCTTCGAGAGTGCCGCGAATGCTTCGCGTCAGCTCTGAGACGGTAAAAACCTTCGATGCTTGCGGGAACAACTCTGTCATGTCGAGCGGAGTCCGAGACATCTCGTACTATTTTAGAAACATTTAGAGATTCCTCGACTTCGCTCGGAATGACAAGTGGAGCGTGACGGGTAGGTTGTTGGTTTCAGCCGCACGGGTCCTGTTTTGAGAAGCATTCATTTTACGCGTTAGCCGTTGTAGCGGTGCTTGTGTCAAGCTCCGGATAGAATAAGCGTTTGACACAAACGCCTCTACAACTCGAGCGAGACGTATGAGCCATGACTTGATCCAGAGCAGACGCGGGCTTCAGCTTGATCGAGTCGTTTTGCTCGGTCGCACATTCGAAGAGCCATCGCCGCTATTTCCTGCTTGAGCCGGGTGATCTGGTTGGGAAAAAGAATCTTGGATATGGCGGGTGGCGTCAGTTCTTTTTGCGCCGAGGCCAACGAGCTCGGCATAATTGTAACTTCGTTCGATCCAATCTATTCGCTGCCGCCGGAAAAGATCATGGAGCGTTCGGAGCCCGACCTTGAGGCTGTTTACCGGGCTATTCGCTATGTGCCAACCTATCGGTGGGACTTTTACAAAAATCCCGAATACATGCGCGCATTGCGCAAACGCGCGACCACGATCTTTCTCTCGGATTACAAGGCTCATCCAGGGCGTTACGTAGCGGGAGAGCTGCCGAGACTACCGTTCGCGGAGGGTGAGTTTGATCTGACTTTCGTGTCCTATTTTCTTTTCGCGTACCAGGACCGCCTAGACTACGAGTTCCACCGCGAATCGATCCTAGAAATCATGCGTGTGACGAGAGACGAAGCACGGATTTATCCGACGGTGACGTTTGAAGCACAACCAAGCAAATTTGTTCCAATGCTACGATCCGATCCGGAGCTTCAGCGCTTTGAATTCACAGAAATAAAAACCGATTTTGAGTTTCTGGTGAATTCGCACTGCTTCCTACACGTGACGCGCGGTTGAATGCTCCCGAATTTGTAGGGCGTCTGTGTCAGACGCCGATCTTATTGCGCCGGCGTTTCACAGAGCGGAGCCGCGGGGACGCGAGCGACACAGACGCGAAGCCGAAGGGTGAAGCTCGCGGGAGCGAGCGAATCAAACGCCCTACAACAATTCCGCCTGCGCGCCGGTAGGCGGTTTGAGTCCGAGCTTGCGATAAGCGTTTGCAGTGGCGACCCGGCCTTGAGGCGTGCGTTTGATGTAACCTTCCATGATCAAGTAAGGCTCGTTCACTTCTTCGATCGTGCCGGCTTCTTCGCCTACCGCGACTGCGAGCGAATTCAAACCGACGGGTCCGCCATTGAACTTGTGAATTAAGGCTTCGATGATTCTCTTGTCCCATTGATCGAAGCCGTCGCGATCGATCTCCAGCATCGCAAGGGCGCGGTCGGCCAGTTCTGCGGTGATTTTGCCGTCGGCTTTCACCTGCACATAATCGCGCACCCAGCGCAGCAGATTATTCGCTGTGCGCGGCGTGCCTCGCGAGCGCGCCGCGATCTCAGCTGCGCCGGCGGGATCGATCTCCACACCGAGTAAGTGCGCGCTACGGAGGATGATTTTCTGCATCTCCTCGGCATTGTAGTAATCGAGTCGCGCCGTCATCCCGAAACGCGATCGAAGTGGCGCGCTCACCATTCCAGCGCGCGTAGTCGCGCCGATCAAAGTAAACTTCGGCAAATTAAGGCGCAGACTTCGCGCCTGCGGTCCCTGGTCGATGATGATGTCGAGCCGGTAATCTTCCATCGCCGGGTAGAGATATTCCTCGATGGCCGGTTGCAGCCGGTGGATCTCGTCGATGAAAAGCACGTCGCCTTTTTCGAGGCTTGTCAAAAGTCCGGCCAACTCGCCGGCCTTCTCAATCACCGGTCCACTGGTGTTTTTAATGTTCACATCCATCGCGTTTGCGATGATGTAAGCCAATGTTGTTTTGCCCAGGCCGGACGGGCCGCTGAGGAGAATGTGCTCCAGCACGTCGCCCCGCTTTTTGGCCGCTTCCACCATCAACTCCAGGCGCTCGCGCACTTTGACCTGCCCAGTGAATTCACTGAACGCGGGTGGCCGCAGAGAGATTTCAAAAGCGGCGTCTGGTTCTGGCGGTTTCATTTGCGCTTTCGTTGAGTTCATATCACGCGACGGAAAACTCTGCACAGATCATTCATTCTATTTTTTTGGTCAGCACCAGTTCCGTGCCGCGGCGTTTGTGTATGTAATTGACTTCGTCAAAGGCATTACGAATGAGATACAAACCAAGTCCGCCCGGTTTGATCATATCATGAGAGCGGCCTTTCATTTCATGGGGAAGAACTTGTTCGCCGTAATCCCGCAAGCGCATACGCACGCATTTGCGCAGTCCTTCCATGCGCAATGAGATGAGTTGATCATCACGTAAACGGTAAGCATAACGGATCACGTTCGTGCATGCTTCGTCCACGCCGAGCACCATCAGCAGTCGCTCTTTTTCGGAGAACGGGTAGCCGTTGAGAAAATCGCGTACGCAGTTGCGCAGCAAAGCAAGGTTCGCGGTATGACTGCTGAACTCGACTTTTCTTCTCTTCATCGCGATTCGCAAAAAGGTGAGCAAATTCGGGCGCTGATTCAAGCGATAGCGCATGCAGGCTCTGAGTTTGAGTCGAGGCGCGTGATTTTCCTTGACAATTCCCAGTGCGATTTCTCCTAATCAGAGATTGCTTCCAACCAAACGTGCCACATGAAACAAAAATTCGTTTTAGCCCTTTCGAGCTTTGTATTAATCGTCTGTTTATCGGGGTGTTGTCGGCCGGAAATAATCGGCAGCGTTCCCAACACGTTGAGGCCGCAGGAGACGAATAATTGGTGTTGGGCAGCAACGACCCAAATGCTTGCCGAGTATTTAGGCTTGTCGGTTACACAATGTGCGCTGGCCAACCATAGCTTTAACAAGACGAATTGTTGCACCGAACAAACTTCTGGCACTCCATGTCCCAAGACGGACGACTGCAATACGCCGGGGTGGGTTGATCTGGATTTTGCCGGGGCCAAGTCCTCGGAAAGTGGGAGTGCGTTATCTTGGGATTCTGTTAAGTCGCAGATTTATTGTGCAAAGAAACCGATGGGCTATGCGTATGGAACGCCTGGTGTAGTGGGTCATGTTGTTGTGATAAAAGGCTACGTTAGCGTGGGCAACACCAACTACGTCGTGTTGAATGATCCGTGGAGCCCGTGCCAGGGGGCAGAGCGTTTGCTCGAGTATACCTCCTATGCAGATCCGCCAGGAACAGCTACCCACTGGAATACTTGGTACGGTATTGCGAAGAAATGAAGCGTATCGAAAGGAATCAAAAATGAAACGCATTTTGATATACTTCAGCCTGACGATGGCGGTACTTTTCAGCATGGGTTGCAAAAAGGAAGGGGGGCAGCGGAGCTACTTTTCCACTCCGCAGGAGGCCGCCAACAATGCAAAGAACGATCTGTTGACCGTGCTGCGCTCTAGAAAAGACATCGCTCTTGGCTTGGAGCAGCGAACAATTGAAAAGTCTCAACCGGCAGCTCCGATGAGACAGTACCAGATCACGTTCGAGGATTTGGCAGCAGCCGATAGTTTCACCACTTTGCACCGCAACGAGATGGCGACAATCGTGCCTTTGGTCGCCGACGGCGCCGTAGCGACCGTTGTGGCAGTGGCAAAAGACGAAGCAGGGTGGAAAATAGTTTCCCTCGCGGACAAGAGCCTCTCAAGCGAGCTTGATGTTGTTCGAAAGGCAGCTGGTCAGCAGGCGTCAATGGTCATATACGATCTGCCTCACTCCGGCGAAAAGGTGTATGGCGCAATGCAGCCCGCTACCGGCGGAGGGGGGACTGCCTTGTATACCAACTACACAGGTTTCAATTTGAGGGAGCCTGTGCCTGCCGAGCGCCTGCTGCCGGTGCTGAAGCAGGACGCGGCAGAATTCCAGCGAAAATACGGGGAAGAACTCAAGCGTCAGAGGGTGGTGCGTTAAACAATCGCTGCCAGCGTGGGGCTCTGTTGCTGGTGCAAGTTAGCTATCACTCTTGTGAGCCATAGCCGTCGCTGGTTTGGGGCAAAAACACGATTGGACATACAATAAAACCGTTGTTCAATTTTGGGGTATGTGGCGCTCGTTTGCTGCCCTCTTGCTTTTGGCTGCTCCTGTTTGCGCGCAGGAGAACGCCACTGCGTACGAAGCGTTGCGCGTCGTGGGTACACAATTCGGCCGCGGCGCGCTGAATCATATGGTGTCGATCACCGGCGTAAAAGGCGATCCGCAGCCAGAGAAATGGAAGATCACTTTGGAGGACCCCGATGGACGTGGCGTGCGGGAACTGGAGATCGCTGATGGAAAAATTGATTCTGACGAGCGGCCGGATCGCTCGGTCGCTGGTTCTGCCGAGGGAGCAACGATCCAGGTCTCACGCTTGAACCTGGATTCCAGCGGCGCTTTCGCGGTGGCGAGTCGCACAGCGGAAACGTCGCATACGCATTTTGCGACAGCAGATTACACCTTGCGCACCGATGAGCGCGGCGAACCGGTCTGGATCGTTACTCTGCTAAATCGATCGTCGCGTCCAGTCGGTACGATATACATCGGCGCGACTCGCGGCACCGTGAAGAGAACCGAGGGAATGTTTGCCGGCGCGACCATGGAGGACGTAGCGACCGATTACGATGAGGGAGAAGGAAGCGGCGTCATCAGCAACGTCAAAAGACGGATCAAGCATGCTTTTCACAGAACGCAGGAGGAAGCGCAAGCAATGTTTGAGAAAGTGAAACGCTCCTTTTCCGATTTCATTAACCGGGAGTAGCGACGCTAAATGAATGGCGCACGCAATTCATGGCCCTCTCTGCCTTTCGCAGAGTGGAAGGACACTGCCATCACTCTGCACATGTGGACACAGATTGCGGGCAAGATTCGACTGACGCTCAGCCCATGGACCAACCACTCCTGGCACGTCACGCTGTACGTGACAGCTCGCGGCCTAACGACTTCGCCGATTCCGCACGGTCTTGCCACCTTTGAGATACGATTTGATTTCATCGATCACCAATTGCGCATCCTCAAAAGCGACGGCGCCCGGCGCATGATCGAGCTGAAAGCGCAATCCGTCGCGAAGTTTTACGAGGCGGTGATGAAGGCATTGAGAGATCTCGAGCTGCCCGTCACCATCAACACCATGCCCAACGAGATTGAGAATCCGATCCCGTTTAATAAAGATGAAGAGCACCGCTCGTATGACCGCGAGTACGCAAATCGGTTCTGGCGCGTTCTCGTGCAGAGCGATCGTGTGTTTAAGGAATTCC
The DNA here is from genome assembly GCA_003219005.1 of Verrucomicrobiota bacterium. Lineage (GTDB taxonomy): Bacteria > Verrucomicrobiota > Verrucomicrobiia > Chthoniobacterales > UBA10450 > Udaeobacter. Next base: position 24,666 of record QHPG01000175.1, on the reverse strand, counting down.
GATCGCGCTTCTGCGGCAAATGCAGTCCGGTGCACTTTTTCTGGGGTAGCTTTGATCTGGCGGTCACGCGTTTCTCCGGCCGACCAGCGCCGCCACATCCTGGCGGCGTCCCACATCTGCCGGATGAGATTACGCGCGAGGCTTACTCGCAAGAAGTGAGCAGCCTCGGTTTCTGGCCTGGCAACGCCGCAATGCCGACACCGATTTTCTACTCGTACGCATATCCGGAACCGCCCGGGTTCTCAGAAGCGAAAGTTCAGCCAGACGCGGCTTTTTATGAGCCCAAGCTGCGCGAGTTCATCTTGCCCTACGACGCGGTGCGCGATGCTGACAAGCCGGATCAAGTCCTCCTGGATTTCGCGCAAAACGTTTACGACGCCGCTTCGCAGCTCGGTAAATGGGACTGCGCCGCGCTGGAGGAGAAGAAACCAGCCTTGCATTCGGCTCAGCACCATTCGTAATTTAGGCGCGATGAACCCAGGTTGCGCAGCCGAACAACATGCCTGGCGTGAACTGAAAGACGGGTGGCGCCCGTTGTACGGTGATGTGGACAAAATCGGAGTCGCGATCGAGTGGCATGACTTTCGCACCGACTATTCCTTTAACTGGGGACGGACTTTCCACCGGCGCAGCTTGGAGTTCTGTTTAAATCTCAGCGGGCACGGCGCTGTAGGTAGGGAGGGCCGATCGCGGAGCGATTACTTCCCGGGCAACTCCGGCTATTACGCCGTCGCGGACGAACCGTTACCGGCATCACGTCACGCTGGCGATCATCATCAATTCGTGACGCTGGAATTTTCGCGGCAACATTTGCAAAAACAACTCGTGCAGAATGAGTCGGACCTGGAGCCAGAGATTCGCCGGATCATCTTCGGCGATAAAAATAAGACGGTCGTCGCGGCGACGCGGCCGATGACGATCCAGCAACGCGGCGTGGTAGCGAGTTTAGCGGAACCTCCGGTCGCGAAAGCAGCGCAAGGTCTTTGGTATCAAAGCAAGGCGCTGGAGCTCATGGCGCATTTTTTCTTCGCGCCAAAAGACCCCGAATTTTTCTGCATGCGTCAAAAACGTCTGGCTCACGAGCGGGTCGAACGGGTCAAGGAAGTGCTGGCGCGGGATCTGGCAAATCCTCCCACGCTGGAAATGATCGGCCAGGAGGTCGGCTGCAGTCCGTTTTATCTAAGCAGGATTTTTTCTCGCGAAGTTGGTCTGACTATTCCGCAATATTTGCGCAACCTGCGGATGGAACGCGCGGCGGAGCTATTGCGCACGGGACGTTACAACGTCACCGAAGCGGCCACAGAAGTCGGATATTCGAGCCTGAGTCATTTCAGCAAAGCATTTTGCGAAACCATCGGCTGTTGCCCCGTTCTGTATCCAGCGGCGAAGAATGTCATTCTTGATCGTTAAACCGTTGAAGCTTTGAAGCGGACGCAGGCTCGCCCATATTTTGCCGCTTTAACGCTTTAACCCTTCAACGCTTCAACGAACCGATGAAAATCCGCCGGGCACTCATTTCCGTTTCCGACAAAACCGGCGTGGCTGCGTTTGCGCGCGTCCTCGAGCGCCAAGGCGTTGATATCATTTCGACCGGCGGGACGGCGGACCTGTTGAGGAAGGAAAAAATTCCGGTGCGCGAGATCTCGAGCTTTACCGCATTTCCAGAAGTGCTCGATGGGCGAGTTAAGACTTTGCATCCGCGCGTGCATGGTGGTCTTCTTTACAGACGCGGCGACGCGAAGCACGAAGCCGAAGCACGTCAGTGCGGTTTTGACCCGATCGATCTGGTGGTGGTGAATCTTTATCCTTTCGAGGCCACCGTTGCTAAGCCGAACGTCAAGCCGGCTGAAGCAATTGAAAATATCGATATCGGGGGACCGTCGATGATTCGCAGTGCAGCGAAAAACTACGAATCAGTCACCGTGGTGGTCGATCCCGCAGACTACGACGCGGTGCTCGAAAACATTCGCGACAACAAGGGAGAAACGACGCTGAAATTGCGTGAGCGTCTCGCTATCAAAGCCTTTGTCAGGACTGCCGACTACGATCGGGCGATCAGCAGCTTCCTAAACAAGGAGCAGGCGACCGACGCGTCATTTTCACTTTCGCTTCCATTGGCGATGCGATTGCGGTACGGAGAAAATCCGCATCAAATCGCAGCGCTGTATGGCGATTTCGACAAATATTTCGAAAAACTCCATGGCAAGGAACTTTCCTTCAATAACATTCTCGACATCAGCGCAGCGACGAATCTGATCGCTGAGTTCGAAGAGCCGACTGTTGCGATCCTAAAACATACCAATCCATGCGGAGTTGGTTCGGACGCTGATCTTCGCAAGGCTTGGAACAAGGCGTTTGCAACCGACAAACAAGCGCCCTTTGGCGGAATCATCGTGTGCAACCGGCCCTTGACCGAGCCGCTCGCGAAAGTGGTCAGCGAAATTTTCAGTGAAGTAATCATTGCGCCGGATTTTGAGATCGAAGCGCGCGCGATCCTGCAGAAGAAAAAAAACCTCCGGCTGATTCGATTATTGACGCCAGCGAAAGATGCAAGACCCACGACTGATCTGCGCTCGGTCTGCGGCGGTGTGTTGGTTCAGGACGCAGATGTCGATGGGGAGATGAAACCGAAGGCCGTGACCAAGAAGAAGCCGACGAAGATGGAACTGAACGCGATGTTGTTCGGTTGGCGCGTCGTTAAACATGTGAAATCAAACGCGATCGTTTACGCCAAGTCCGACCGGACACTTGGAATTGGCGCAGGCCAGATGTCGCGTATCGATGCGTCGCGCATTGCGATTTGGAAAGCGAACGAGGCTGGACTTTCGCTCAAAGGCAGCGCAATCGCCAGCGACGCTTTTTTTCCGTTCCCGGATGGTTTGATCGCAGCGGCTGAAGCTGGCGCAACGTGTGCCATTCAGCCAGGTGGCTCAATTCGTGACAAAGAAGTGATCGCGGCGGCTAACGAGCGCAAGATGGCGATGATATTCACGGGCGCCCGTCACTTTCGCCACTAGCGTCTATTCCGCTTGTCATTCTGAGCGGAGCGAAGAATCTCAGATCATTTCTTTCGACGCGTTACTAACCAATAATCAGAGATGTTTCGCTTCGCTCAACATGACAGGATTCGATCACTTGAACCGCCGCGTGTTCTGAACATCGAAGATTTGCGGCGCGCGGCGCAGCGCCGGCTTCCTCGTGTGGTATTTGATTACATCGACGGCGGCGCAGAGGACGAATGGACGTTGCGTGAGAATTCTCTCGCATTTGAGGCTGTCACATTCCGTCCGCGTTGTGCGGTAGCAACACCAGCGTGTGATCTGCGCACGACAGTGCTCGGCACTTCACTCCCCATGCCGCTTATCCTCGCGCCAGTTGGAAGCTGTCGGCTCATGTATCCACGCGGCGAAGAAGCGGCCGCGCGCGCTGCTGGCGCGGCGGGTATCATCTATACGCTATCGACACTTTCGGGTTGCCGTCTGGAGGACGTGGCAGCCGCATCGAAAGCGCCAGTTTGGTATCAACTCTACTTGGTCGGAGGATGTGATTGCGCCCTGGCAGCTATCGAGCGCGCGCGTAAAGCAGGGTTTTCGGCTCTCGTTGTCACAATCGACACCGCTGTGGCAGGTATGCGGGAACGCGACATTCGCAACGGCGCCAAGGAACTCCTTAGCGGTAAACTCGGAGCGATGCTGCCGTTTGTGAATCAACTTCTGACAAAGCCTCGCTGGCTGGCAGCGTTTCTCGCGGACGGCGGATTGATGAAGTTCGAGAATGTGGTCATCCCGGGGAAGGGACCGATGCTGTACGCGGATGTCACTGCGGCGCTCGAGCAATCGGTGGTGACTTGGGATGATCTCACTTGGATTCGCCAAGCGTGGAATGGACCCGTCGTGATAAAAGGCATCCATACCGGAGACGACGCGCGCCGTGCAGTGGATGCGGGAGCGAACGCGTTGGTCGTTTCCAATCACGGCGGCCGGCAACTCGACGACGTCGCACCGACCTTGCGCGTTTTGCCTGAAGTTGTAGCAAGCGTAGGCGATCGCATCGAGGTCTTGCTGGATGGCGGGATTCGTCGTGGCAGCGATATTGTCAAAGCGCTGTGCCTGGGGGCTCGAGCCGTAATGGCCGGACGCGCGTACGCCTACGGGGTGGGAGCGGCGGGCACTGCGGGTGTTGCGCGCGCAATCGATATTTTGCGTACCGATCTCATTCGCACTCTCAAGCTGCTCGGCTGCGCATCAGTTGAAAAACTGGGTCAGTCTTTTGTAGATATCCCGCAGGAGTGGCTCAGAAAGTGACTACGCGATGCCCCTCAGCCTGGACAGTCGCCAAAACCAAATACAAAGAATGGCGGCAACGATCAGCGCGATCCAGCTTAAGCCCATTGGAATGGTATGAGTTCCGACTGTGACTTGCGCATGACTGATCAATCGCGCCAGATGGCCAACGGCAAAAATACCGAAAAAGATGCTGGCAACGCGTAATCCAGTTGTTGGTGAATTCATGCAGCGATTGTTGTGACTCGGTCCCGATTTGCCAGCAAAAAAGTCGAGATCACTCGACGTCATGCTCTCCGTAACGACACTGCTTGAACGACGATGCCAACGACTGCGAGGCCGAGAAACACAATGGTCGATCCCGTTGCAGGAAGAACAACTGCGCTTTGAATCAAGTGCGCGCCGATGAGGGACGAAACAACAATGAGAGCCCAATCGAATAAAACGAGCAGGAGGATCGCGCCCACAATTCCGCCCACCAGAAAAACAATCGTAGAGTGCTGTCCGTATTGAATCAAAAAGGCCGAGGCAATCGCGCCGGCAAGTTTGCCGCCCGCGAGAAAACCGAGCACTGCGATCGCAACTTTCTGAAGAAAAAGCGCGAGCAACGCTCCGATTATGCCAAGAACGACGGCAACGATTAACGCCAACAGAGGAGAGGGCTCATGAACCAGATGTGGCGCAATCTCTACGCCTGCCGCGAATCCGACCGCGGCGACGCATAGCCAGAACAGTTTTCGTCCGAAAAACAAAATCACTATGCCGATCAGTGCCCCGACAATCGCGACGGAGAAATGCATTGGCGGAAAAGGATCTTGAATGGCCATGGTTGTAGAGGCGTTTGTGCCAAACACCTGTTTATTTGATTTCGGTGCTTGACACAAGCACCGCTACATCGGCTCCGAGTCTGCGTTGAGAATCATTATCGGGCTGGTGGGATTTGAACCCACGGCCTCCTGGTCCCGAACCAGGCGCTCTACCAAGCTGAGCCACAGCCCGAAATGGATTGGCTAACCGGATGCCCAGGCCGGCGCGCCCCTTATTTCGCGTATTTTAGCACAGATAGCAAGGAACTCGGTTCGATGGGCTACTGGCAACGCAAATAATTTGTCCCGGAAGCGTCGCTGAAGAGTCCGCCGATCGCACTTTGCTCGAAAGTAATTTGTGCTATTACGGACGAAATTCGTTGACAAAGAGGGACTTCGCTTGGAAGATCAGCACTCCTTTTTACCATGCTCGCCCCGCGATTTGTCCCGTCCGCCCTTACAAACGGCGCGCCGGTCATTCTTCAATTCCCAATCCCGCAGGTGCGGGACCCCATTCGTTCCTTGCGCCATATGATGACTCAACTTCTTAGTGAAGCAGCCCAGGTGATCCCGAATCAGCAACTTTTGATTAATGTTGTTTCCAAGCGAGTGCGTCAACTTGGCTTGGGACATCGGCCGTTGGTGGAGACGACGCCGCGGATGTCGTTGACCGACATTGCGCTCAAGGAAATTATTGCCGGCAAGCTCACTTTCGAGTCGCTCGAAGAATCTTCGGACGGAGCCTAGTCCAACGCACAGGTTCGCTGGGAGATGGCCTCGCCGAGCGAGCTGGAGCTTGTGCAAATATGGCGAGCGAATCGATTATCAATCGCAAAGCGCTTCGCGATTATCGCATTCTCGAGCGCTACGAAGCGGGCATCGAGCTGAAAGGAAGCGAGGTCAAATCGATCCGGGCAGGCAAGGCGAACATCAGCGATGCATTCGCGCGAATCGAAAATGGCGAAGCTTTTCTTTATAACGCCGATATCCAGCCATACGAAAAAGCCAGCCACGAAATTCCGGTCGCAAAGCGCGTCCGCAAATTGTTGTTGCATCGGCAGGAGATCGACAAGCTCTACGGCGAAACCCAGGTCAAAGGCCGCGCTCTCGTTGTCCTCAAGCTCTATTGGAAAAATGGAAGGGTGAAAGCTGAGCTTGGCGTGGGGCACGGGAAGCTGGCGCATGACAAGCGGGCCGATTTGAAGAAGCGCGCCATCGATCGCGAGACGGCGCGCGAAGTTGCCCGCTTCCACCGCAAACAGGGTTAACTGTTTCAAGGTCGTTCCTTGTTCACGGCCGTTCGGTGGGAAGAGTTCGTATCTGATTATGAACCCCGCGCAATGACTCTTCGCGTTCTCTTGCTTTCAGGCGCCATTCTGCTGGCGCTTTGGCTAATCGCACGCTTTATTCGCACCGCACGCTACCCGCTGTACGACAAAGTTGTTCTCGTCACCGGTGGATCGCGTGGACTCGGACTCGTGTTGGCGCGGCATATTTGCGCGCGAGGCGGCAATGTTGCGATCATTGCGCGCGATCCTGACGAACTGGCACGTGCAAAGAGTGATCTTGTTCCGCGCGGCGGCAAAGTCCTCACGATCGAATGCGATCTGCTCGATGCTGGACAAATTCAATTAGCTGTCCGGCGAGTCATCGATCGCTTTGGCAAGATCGACGTCTTGATCAACAACGCCGGCATTATCGAAGTAGGCCCTTTCGAGCATATGACGCCGGAGGATTTTGAGCACGCCATGTACCTGCATTTTTGGGCGCCCTTCGAATTGATTTCACAAATCGTTCCCGAGATGCGCATCTGGGGCGGCGGACGCATCGTTAATATTTCTTCCATTGGCGGCAAGGTTGCGGTGCCGCATCTGGCGCCCTACAGCGCAAGCAAATTTGCGCTGACTGGTCTTTCTGACGCGCTTCGAGCTGAGCTTGCGCGCGACGATATCTACGTGACAACGGTCGCGCCGGGAATGATGCGCACCGGCTCGCACGTGAACGCAAAGTTCAAAGGCAGACATGACGACGAGTTTGCCTGGTTCGCTGCTGCCGCCGGAGCGCCGCTTCTCTCCATGAATGCCGATCGCGCTGCGCGAAAAATTCTCGCTGCCTGCCGTCGCGGTCAGCCGTCGCTGACGCTTACATTTGCGGCGCGACTTCAAGTCGTTGCTAACGCCTTGTTTCCGAATCTCACCGGTTACGCCATGCAGCTGGCAAACCGGTTCTTGCCTGAGTCGTCCGGTGCTCAAGGGAACCGATCGCGCGCCGGTTCCGAAGTGCGCCGTTTGATCCCCGATTGGGTAACGCGGGCGGCTGACAAAGCGATCGCGCGCAACAACGAAACCAAAGGCAAGTCGTTGTAGTCGCGATCGCTGATCGTGGCCGAATCTAATTGAGTGTCGCGCGCTTGCTCGCGAGTTGTCGGAGTTGGACGTTTGCTTCCTGATGACCAAGCGCCTCTTCATCGCGATCGACCTGCCGGAACTAACGCGCCAACTCCTTACACGTCTCGATCCGCACATTCGCGGGGCGCGCTGGATCGACCCGGCTCAAATGCACCTAACGCTCGCTTTCTTCGGCGATGTTAGCGACGAAATTGCTCTCGCGCTGCACGAAAGACTCAGCGCAATTAGGTTTGGCGCGTTTTTTCTGCCGATCACCGGTGCAGGAATGTTCTCCGCAAAAGGCGCTCCGAAAATTATCTGGATCGGTGTTGGCAAGGCGCACCCACATCTGTTCCAAATCCACAAGCGGGCCCATGAAGCTGCGCTCGCCGCTGGGTTGGAGCCGGAGCTTCGTCCATGGCATCCGCATATCACGATTGCGCGCTGCCGAGATGTCGCGCCGCAATCGCTGCGAAAATTTTTAAAGGCAAACGCGGATCTCGATGCCGGAATGGTTCGCGTAGAAGCGTTTCACCTTTATTCCAGCAAACTGACGCCTGCCGGGCCAATTCACACACGTGAGTTGACTGTCCAATGTAGCGGCGGTCTGTGACCGCCGAAACTGTAGGGCGTTTCTGGAATCCCGAATGCTTTCGGGACTGACACAGACGCTCTACAATCCTTTGCTGGAGAGCGGCGCCGCCACGTGTTCAAGTGACCGCCGCTCGGCTGGCACGCCAATCCACGCTTCGATCGCCGCGCCGAAAATCATCAATGCTGCAGCCACCAAATATCCCGAGAACAACGCCGTAATCGATCCCGTGCCGATGATCCATCCGAACAGCAACGGTGCGCCGACACCGCCGGCCAGCGTTCCGATTGCATAGAAAATTGCGATCGCCACCGCGCGGATTTCGAGCGGAAAAATTTCGCTCACCGTCAAATACGCCGAGCTCGCCGCCGCCGACGCGATGAAAAAAATAATCGTCCACGCAAAAGTCTGCGTTTGTGCTGTGAGCATGCCTGCGTGAAAGAGCCACCCGGTCAGTGCGAGTAAAATCCCTGCGAGCCCATAGGTAAGGGTAATCATTTGTTTGCGTCCGATTGTGTCGAACAGATGTCCGAGCAGTAATGGCCCGAGAACGTTTCCCAGCGCGAACGGCAGGAGATAGCCGCCCACATTTTGCTCGGGCACGCCGTAGAACCGCATCAAGACCAGCGCGTAAGTGAAAAAGATCGCGTTATAAAAAAAGGCCTGTGTGAACATGAGCACGAAACCAAGAAACGATCGCCGACGATGTTCGTGCACGATCGCGTCCCAAATTTCCTGCCACGGCGTATGCGTCCGCGTGCGAATGCGTGTGAGCATTTCGCTGTAGCCGGGATCGATGATCCCGGCCGTTTTTGCTCCGAGAACTTTCTGCTCTACTTCAGCCACAATCTCTTCTGCTTCATCATTCCGTCCATGAATCATCAGCCAGCGTGGACTCTCAGGAATCCAGCGACGAAAGAAAATCACGATCAGCCCGAGCGACGCGCCGATTCCAAATGCGCAGCGCCATCCCAGCCAGGTCGGCATATAGCGCGGATCAAGCAGCACAAGCGTGGCCGCTGCGCCCATGGCCGCGCCGACCCAATACGAGCCGTTGATGATCAAATCGACTCGGCCGCGCACGCGCGCCGGAATCAGTTCGTCAATGGCGGAGTTGATCGCTGCGTACTCGCCGCCAATGCCCGCGCCCGTGACGGCACGGAAAAATGCGTAGCTCCAGAAGTTCCAGGATAAAGCAGACAGCGCTGTTCCGACCAGATAAACGGCGACTGTGATAAAGAAGAATTTCTTGCGGCCAAACCGATCCGTCCCGTAACCGAAAAGCAGCGCGCCGAGCACTGCGCCGGCGAGATAGCAGGTGGCGCTCGCGCCGACCCGAGCCGGCGTTAATCCGAGCGTTTCGGGGCGCGTTAAAATTCCGCCCAACGCTCCAGCCAGCGTAACTTCGAGACCATCAAGAATCCAGGTGGCGCCCAGCGAGACAACGATCAACCAATGCCACCGGCTCCACGGCAGTCCATCTAACCGCGCCGGCACGTACGATTCGATCGTTTCGCCGTTTGCCATTGTGCCGGTCTTTCGCGCAAAAAAACGCGCGACGCAAAAATGCAATTTGAAGTTGCGTAGTAGCCATGGCGCTGTGCGCCGTTCGTACACAGGCAAAATGCCTATGTTCCGCTGGCAGCGATGACGCGTTCCAAATATTCCAGCGCTTTATCGTAACTTTTGCGCTGGAGATAATGCGCTAGCCGAGGATCGACCGGCCACGGAAGCTTTTCTTGCAGCTTGTCGATCTTTTCAGAGACTGCGCGCAATCGCGCGATGTGTTTTGCCTCGTTGCGCCGGCTTTGTTCATCTCGAATCGCCGCGAGGCGTTCTCGCAAAGCGTGCGCCAAATCGGCCAGAGCGTTTTCCATTGTGGCTGCTACTACTGCCTTTCAGCTCAGCCGTGACCGGGCTCGGACAGCAACTGTCGCTTCGCCTCAAGCCAATCCGACCCCGAGTCACCCGGGAGCGCAAATCTGCGGCGCCGCTCGGAAATGAAATACGCGCGCAAACGAATTTGTTCGTCCGATGGCTCTGCAGTTGCTCCTACTTCCGGAGGCATGAAAACGTCTGCTCCTTGAGCAGTCGGAACCTTTTTAGCGCCGGGTCCTGCTTTCTTTCGTCCCCCGGTTGCTCGACGCGGGCGTAGTGCGGCAGTTTCCGTTGGCGCCTGATTTTTGGCTTGGACAATTTTCGGTTTTTTCGGCACAGATTGATTGGTGTTGATCGTTTTAATTCGTTTAACGCGCTTCGATGGGTTGGCAAGTGCTTTCTCGCCTTTCTTAGGAGAGGAGCAGATTAAGGGGGAGGTATTATCATGAAGCATTTCGTTTTCCGCTGGGCTGTCACAACGATTGCCGTAATGGTTGCCTCGTCGATCATCCACGGAATTCGTTATGACACCGTGGCGGCCCTGATCGGCGCCTCGCTTTTGCTCGGCATTCTTAATGCATTCGTTCGCCCTTTCCTGTTGATCCTCAGTGCGCCGCTAATTCTGGTGACGCTGGGGTTTTTCATACTCGTTCTAAATGGGCTGTTGCTGCTCGTGGTGCCGAGTGTCGTAATCGGATTCCATGTGGATCACTTTTGGAGTGCGTTTTGGGGCGCCATCGTTATCAGCATCGTCAGTTGGATTTTGAGCGCGTTTTTCCGGGGGAGCGATGGGCACGTGCATGTGTTGACTCACCACACTCAGATACGGCGCGTCCGTGGCCGGGTCGTAGGAGAGAACGAGCGAGATCGAAGCTGATCAACCGGATCTTCGCGATGTCCGGAGTTCCGCGTTTATACGGCCGAAGAAAGCCGCCTGAAGGCGGAACTCCAAACCAGGTGCTGTCGCGTTTCTCATCGGAAATTATAGGGCGTTTGACTCGCTCGCTCCCGCGAAGCTCGCCCTTCGGGCTGCCCGTCTGTGTCGCTCGTGTCCCCACGGCTCCGCTCTCCGAAACGCCAATCTTGCTATGTGAGATACTTGCTTAACCGCGAGCGGAGTTCTGAGCGCGCGCGGAAAAGTACGCTTTTCACAGCGGGAACAGAGAGATCGAGGATCTCGGCGATTTGCTCGTAGCTAAGCTGTTCATACCTGCGCAACACCAGCGCCAGCCGCTGGGTTTCTGGTAGCTGCAGAATCGCTTCCTCGATCGTTCGCTGTAGTTCCAACTCCAAAAGAGACGCATCCGGCGCAAGATTCATCTCATCCTTCAGAGGTGGATCTTCGGCGCCCGGTTCAGACTGAAGCGGAACATGCGCGTGACGTTTTGTCCGGCGCAGCTCGTTGAAAACCAGGTTGCGGGTGATTTTCAACAGCCACGTGGTGAATTTGGCGCGCGGCACATATCGGCGCGCGCTTTTCCAGACTCGGATAAACACCTGCTGCGCGATGTCTTCCACATCCGAGTTACTGCCCAGCATGCGCGCCACTGTGCCCGCCACCAAGGCTTGATGCTTTTGGATGAGCTCCTCGAACGCGCGAGTATCGCCCCGACCCACCTGCCGCATCAGCCGCACATCTTCAGCGTCTTCCTCCGATCTCCCTTGATTTCCTGGACCACCAGCAGCCATCGCTCAATTAGACGGTAGCATCGGGCGCGCATTGCGAAAAATCTCGCGAACCCTTTGTCATCATCAGTGAGTGCTTCGCTTTCAGCGGAGTGCAACTCCGCTGGCGCGCCCGCCTTTGCCGAGGCTACGGCGCGCAGGCAGACCTGGAGGTCTATGTTCCATTGTCCCCCACGGTTTTTGTTGCAAGCTGGAAGCGCTCCGTGCATTCTTGCTCGCCAACATGTTGTTGTAGCCGCCGGATGAATTACCTGCTCATTCCAAAAGAACTCAGGCCGATCGCCGAAAAGGTTGAAGCGGGCCAGCGAATCTCAGACGCCGATGCGGTCGCCCTCTACTGCTCGAACGACCTCAACGCGCTGGGAATGATCGCCAACATTTTGCGCGAACGAAAAAACGGCAACTACGCAACGTACATCCACAATCGTTACATTAATTACTCTAACGTCTGCATCCTTTCCTGCCAGTTCTGCGCGTTTGCGGCGAAAAAGCGTGATGCGCACGCCTTCGAATATGCGATTGACGAAATTGTCAGCGCTGTCCGGGAGGCGCTGCCCCTTGGGATCACCGAAGTCCACATGGTCGGCGGTTTGCATCCGACGCTGAAGAAAGAGTGGTATCTGGATCTTTTGCGTCGTCTGCGCGCACTTGATCCCGATCTTCATGTCAAAGCTTTCACCGCCATTGAGGTGCGACATTTTGCTGAGCGGATCTTTCGCATGCCAATCCGCGACACTCTGGAGACACTGCGCGAAGCCGGTCTCAATTCGATTACCGGCGGCGGCGCCGAAATTTTCGATCCGGTTGTGCGCGACCAAGTCTGTCGTGGCAAAGAAACGGCCGCCGAATGGCTCGATGTGCATCGCATCTGGCATCAAATGGGTGGCCGCAGTACTTGCACGATGCTCTACGGCCATATCGAGACGCTCGCTCAACGCGTCGATCATTTGTGCCAGCTCCGCCAATTGCAGGACGAGACCGGAGGTTTCACGGGTTTCATTCCCTTTGCCTTCGAGCCGCGCCAATCCCACGGGGTTCTTGCCAACATCAAACGCGCCTCGGCATTCGAGCAGCTTCGCAACCTAGCGGTGAGCCGCATTTATCTCGACAACATTGACCACCTGACCGCTTACTGGGTCAGCCTCGGTCTGCCCCTCGCGCAGGTCTCGCTCAGCTACGGCGTGGACGATTTGCATGGCACAATTTTGGAGGAAAAGATTTTCCACATGGCGGGCGCGACGACACCGCAGCAGCAATCCGTAGCCGCGCTCGAACATGCGATCCGGGAAGCCGGCCGCGTGCCCGTGCAGCGCGACAGTTATTATCGGCATTTGAACGGCGCGGGGCGGATTGACCGGTCTGACGAGCATGAATTAGTCTGCGCGTGAATGGTAGGGCGCGACTGCCGGGCGCGCCTGGGACGAATGCTTCGCATTGGCTGCGTAAAATATCTCAACGCGCGTCCACTTATTCGCGGCTGGCCCGGCGAAGTGGACTTCGATCATCCATCGGCGCTGTGCAAACGATTGGCGGATGGCGAACTCGATGTGGCGCTTGTCTCCAGTTTCGAATTTCTGCGCAACCCGATCTATCGAATCGTGGACGAGGTTTCCATTTCATCAGACGGCCCGGTTTACAGCGTCGTTGTCGCGCACCACGGCGACATTTCCGAGATTAAAGAAATCGAGCTCGACCCTGCATCGCAAACCGGGGCCAATCTGTTGCGTTGTCTTCTAAACGAGCTCGGATTGAATCCGCGTTTCATTCGAGCTGTTCTGGGGAGCACAGGCTACCAGCCTGTCGTGTCCAGCAGCCTGCCGGGCACAAAGGCATGGCTCCTGATCGGCGATCAAGCCATTCGCTTCCGGCAAGCGCATGCTGGTGATTTTCATTTCTGGGACCTCGGCGAGCAATGGAAGAATGTTATCGGTCTTCCGTTTGTGTACGCGCTCTGGCTGATTCGCCCCGAAGTCGCCAATCCAAGACAAATCGCGAACAGGTTGCGCGCCTTGCGCGAAGAAAACCTATCCAATCTCGACGCGTTGATTGCGGACGAAAAAGATTTCAATCCCCAATTCTGTTCCCGCTATTACCGCAAACATCTTCGATTCAGTTTTGGAGAAAAAGAAAACAAAGGTTTGCGAACTTTCGCAAACCTTTGTGCAAACCACGGTCTGCTTGAAAAGCGTGATCTTGCGCTCGATCTCGTGTAGGCAATCGATCTGCCGTTGTGCTTCCGGACTGATTAGCTTGCAGTGCGATCCAACCCGGGGTCGATATCGTTCAGCTGCCAGCCCAAGCCAGTGAAAAACGGAACCGGAGCTTAAGTCCTTCGCGATTGACTACAAAGGAGCGCGGACCTGTGAAGAATGCGTATTTTATTTTTAACCAGTTTACATTTTTACCCGCGGAGAACCGGAACTCGTGCAGTGTCTCGACGTTCCTTAGCGCGCCCGGATTGGAGAGGATCGCGGCGATACCGTCCGGCGTTGCATAAGCATCAACGATCGCATCGATCAGCGTAGGACCGAGTTTACTCCATCGGTTGTGACCGGACGCGGCATGAGCGAACCGCGCGACGAGTTGTTTCTTCAGCGAGGTGCGAATCGCTGGAAAATCAACTCGCGAACTGATTGCCGCGCGATCGCCGGTTCGCAGCGCCACTGTGAACCGCCAGAATGAAAAGTACGGCGATACGCCATAGAGCAGGAGAAGAAGAACACAAAGGAGCCCAAGCCTGCGGATTAGTTTCATTGATGGTGGCATAGCACAAAGCTGACGCAAAAGCGGCGCGAGGACGCATGCGCACTCCAAAAGCTTTCGCGAAACAGAGCAAGCTTCTCGCGTATATTTTGGCACGAAGTGCTTTGGGACTGCGATGCGTCATTGCATCCGTCTCGCGGGCTTGTCAGAAAATCTGGCGCGAATAAAATGATCGGTGCAACACCGATGGATTATTGCGCAGCCTGAGGATTTGAAGGGCAGCGCGATTTCGTGGAGCAAAGTTTGCGGATCGGAGTGCGTTGCGCGGTTGCTTCTGCGAAAAGGATTTCATTCCCTCGAGGAAGTTGAAAACTTTTTGCGGCCACGCCTTAGCTTGTTAAGCGATCCGTTTTTGCTGCCGCAAATGCACGCGGCAGTTTCTCGCATTTTCGACGCGCTGGATCGGCGCGAAAGCATTGTGCTCTTCGGTGACTACGATGTGGATGGCGTGACTTCGCTGGCGTTGCTTAGTGAAATGTTGTGCGCCTACGGCGGCACGCCGGAACTGTTTCTGCCGCTGCGCAGGGAGGAGGGCTACGGCTTGAGCCGGGAAAGTATCGAGCGTTGTCTCGAACAACATCAAGCGCGATTGCTCATCGCCGTTGATTGCGGCACGGCGTCGGTGATTGAGATTGCGGATCTTAAGAAACGCAGAGTAGACGTGATGGTGCTGGATCATCATGAACCAAAATCCGCGCTGCCCGACTGTGTGGCGATCGTGAATCCGAAGCTGACAGAATGCGGCTTCAGCTATCTCTCCAGTGTTGGAATTGTTTTCAAACTTTGTCATGCGCTGTTGAAAACGCGGCCACTACCCGGGTTCGATTTGAAATCAAAACTCGATCTCGTGGCGCTCGGCACGGTGGCGGACATCGTGCCGTTGCGCGGCGAGAACCGTGTTCTGGTGCAGCGCGGCGCGCTCGAGATCGCGCGGACTTCGCGCATTGGACTTCGAAAATTGATGGAAGTCGCTGGGCTCCGGCAACCGATTTTGCCTGATTACATTGGTTTTCGGCTTGGCCCGCGATTGAACGCTGCTGGGCGTTTGAGCACAGCCGAAAAATCTTTGCGGTTATTGCTCACTCAGGACGAAAGCGAAGCAGCAGCGCTCGCGGGAGAACTCGACCAGCAGAATCGCGAACGCCAGGAGGTGGAACAGCAAATCTTCGATGCAGCGGTAGAGAGAATAGATAGCCAGTCCGACGCGGCGCGTGATGCGGCCATAGTGGTCGGCGCGCGCGGGTGGCATCCGGGGGTGCTTGGCATCGTAGCATCACGGATCGTTCGCAAATATCATTTACCCGCGATTGTAATCGGTTTCGACGAGAACGGAATCGGCAAGGGAAGCGGACGAAGCCTCGAAGGACTCAACTTGGTCGAAGCGCTGAATCGTTGCGCTGACAGCCTCGACAACTTCGGTGGACATGAGATGGCGGCAGGGCTGGCTTTACGCGAGGAAAAATTCGATCGTTTTGCCGAAGCATTTCGCAGCACCGCGCGCGAACTCCTCTCGCAAGAAGCGTTGCAACCTCGTCTGAGACTCGACCACGAGCTGGCGTTCACCGAGATCGACGTCGATTTTTTGCGCTGGCACGAAATGTTGCAGCCATTTGGAAACGGGAATCCGCAGCCGCTGTTCCTTGCGCGTGAAGTCGAGCCGGTCGCGCCCCCGCGCGTGATGAATGAAAAGCATCTGCTTTTTCGTCTGCGCCAGCGCAATCGTCATCGCCGTGCGGTTTATTTTAACGGCGCGGCGAATCAATTGCCGCCGACGCCCTGGGACGTCGCGTTTCGAATTCGCGCGGATGAATACGAGGGTGAAACGTTGGTTGCCATGCATGTCGAAGCGGTGCGGGCGGCGGAGCCGATTTAAAGCACCAAATTTCAACATCCAAATTCCAGAGAAGCCTCAAGCACTCAAGAAATGACGGCTGCCAAGCCGTCACTCCTTGGTTTCTTTTCTTTGCTTTAATTTATTGAAGCTTGGAATTTCTCTGGATGTTGGAGCTTGGTGCTTGGAGCTTCGTATGATCGACGTCTCGCAAAAACTTGAAGAGTTAACTTGGGTCCCGCGTCCGAAAATTCTCGCGCTGCGGCGCCTCGGGATTGAGACGGTAGAAGACCTGCTCACGCACTTTCCGCGGCGTCACGAAGATCGCACCGAGTTCCCGCGTTTTCCGCGCGAGGAAAGCGATGTGCCGGTGTGTCTTTGTGGCGAGGTGACCAAAACTTCGCTGCGTCGTTTTGGCGGCTGGAAAAAAATCTTTGAAGCCACGTTGCAAGAATCGCAGGCAAACGCTCTGAGCGAGCCGCTGGTGTGTCGATGGTTCAATCTGCATTACGTGCAAAAAATGATCGGGACCGGCCAGCGCATCGTTGTCTTTGGAAAGCCGCGCCTGCGCGGAAAGCGAATCTGCATGGATCATCCAGAGTTTGAGGTCATCGAGAATGACGAGGAAATATCGATCCATTTTCGCAGAATCGCGCCGATCTATCCCGCGACGGAAGGTCTTTCGCAGCGCATGTTGCGCAGCATGGTTTATCGGCTTTTGAATGAAGTTGCCGATCACCCTTTCAAAACACTATTGCCGCACGCGCTAATGAACGGCGAGATGACGCGGGCGACGGCGATTCGCGCCATTCATTTCCCGGAAAATTGGGAGCAGCGAGATGCCGCGCGCGAGCATTTGGTCCTTTCCGAATTCTTCGCAATGCAAATGCTGATTGCATCGCGACGAGCCGATGCATCGATTCGTAGCGGCCGGGCGCACTGCGGGTCTGGCGCATTGCTCGACAGAATTCTGAAGTCGCTTCCGTTCGAACTGACCGGCGCGCAGAGAAAAGTCATCGCGGAAATCCGTCGCGACCTTGCGACGGCCCACGCGATGAATCGTTTGCTGCAAGGCGACGTTGGCTCAGGCAAAACAGTCGTCGCCATAGCGGCGATGCTTCTAGCGGTTGAAGCCGGATATCAAACCGCCTTCATGGCGCCGACGCAGATTCTAGCCGAGCAACATTACGATGTGTTGCGGCGCTGGCTCGAGCCGATGGGTGTACGGATCGCATTGAGAACAGCCGCGCGGCAGGAACAGAGCGGGCCGCTGCCGCTGTTTGAGCGCGAAGCACAAATTCCGGGGAGCGCGCCCGTCTCGGGTGCTAGTGCTGTTGTCTCAACAGCACGAACTTCTGATGCGCAGCGAGATCGGGAGAAAAGTTCGTCGTCGCGAGACGCAACGACCCACACGCGAAACGCGTATGCTCCCCAATCCGAAGCGTCGTTCGCGCGCGACGAAGCGCAGATCATTGTCGGAACGCACGCATTGCTCTACGAATCGGTTTCATTTTCGAATCTTGGGCTCGCGGTGATTGATGAGCAGCACAAGTTTGGAGTGGCGGAACGCGCCCGACTGACAGCGCGCGAACCAGCGCCCGACGTACTCGTCATGACCGCCACGCCAATCCCGCGCACTCTAACGATGACGATTTACGGCGATCTCGATGTTTCAACCATCGATGAGATGCCACGGAACCGGGGAAAAATCGTCACCGCCGTGCGCGATGAGTCCAAGCTCAGTGAGGTCCTTATCTTTTTGCGAGGTCAATTGGAAAGAGGCCGCCAGCTGTACGTGATTTATCCGTTAATCGATGAAAGTGAAAAATTGGATGTGAAAGCGGCAGCAGCCGAGTACGAAGTGTGGCAAGAGCGTTTGCATCCGTTTCGCTGCGAATTGCTTCACGGCCGAATTCCGGCGCCAGAGAAACAGCAGATCATGGAACGCTTTCGGCGCGGCGACACGAGCACGTTGATCAGCACGACTGTGCTTGAGGTCGGTGTCGATGTTCCGAATGCGAGCGTGATGCTGATCGAAAACGCAGAGCGATTTGGTCTGGCGCAACTGCATCAACTTCGGGGGCGGATCGGCCGCGGCGAGCATAAATCATATTGCATCCTGCTGACCTCACCTCATGCGAAGGAGGCTTCGGCAAAGCTCGCCGTTTTGGAAAGAACCAGTAATGGCTTTGAGGTGGCGGAAGCGGACTGGGAATTGCGCGGCCCGGGCGATTTGCTCGGCACAGCGCAAAGCGGTCTGCCTGCGCTTAAGATCGGTAACTTAAAGACGGATGCGCATTTGATGCGGCGCGCGCGCACGGCGGCCATGTCAATCTTCCAGGCAGATCCGCGGCTGGAATCGCCTGAGAATCAACGTTTCCGGCGTTTGATTGTCGAAAAACACGGACGCACTTTTTCCAACGTTAGTTAATGAAAAATCTCGCGAAATTTTTGCTGTTTGTTCTGCTGGTCAGCGCGGGAATTTCCCTGCTCTACGATTACCGCCTTAAGCACGGAGGGTTGAATCTACCATCCACCAGAAAATCGGAAAAGTACACGTTGGCCTCGCAGCCGAGTGTGGACTCAAAGCAAGTCGCATCGCTGGAGGCATTGAACCGAGAACGGCGTGCGCTTGTCAGCAGCGTGCTGCCCTCCGTTGTTGCGGTGAAAACGTCCAAGAAAGTCGGCATTCGCCGCGAATATGGCCTTGATCCATTCGAGTTTTTCTTCGGTAATCAGCAGCGGCGATTTCGCACTCCACGAGACGAGTCGCTGGTGCAAAACTCGCTGGGTTCGGGGGTGATTGTGACTAATGAAGGTCATATCATTACCAACAATCACGTGGTCGATCAGGTGGACGAGATTGAGGTGCAGTTGAGCGATGGCCGCACCAAGAAGGCCCGGTTGGTCGGTGCCGATTCCCAGTTGGACCTGGCGGTGCTCAAAATCGATGAGCCGGGTGTCAAACCGCTGAAACTTGCTGACTCGGACACAGTGCAACCAGGAGATTTTGTGCTGGCTATCGGCAATCCGTTTGGTCTCCAGGAGACGGTGACAGATGGAATTATCAGCTGGAAGGGAAGACCGAACAGCACGGATTTTCGCGGTGATCTGCTCCAAACCAACGCCGCAATTAATCCAGGCAACAGTGGCGGGCCGTTGATCAATTTGCGAGGGGAAGTTGTTGGCATTAACGAACAAATCGTTTCCAGCAGTGGCGGTTCGCAAGGAATCGGCTTTGCGATTCCATCCAACACCGTTCGCACGGCGCTCGAGAGCGTGGTGAAACATGGCCGTATAATTCGCGGTTATCTGGGAATCGTGAGTCGCGCGGTGCAGTCAGGGCAGCAAAGTGCGACCGACAACGAAGGAGTGGTGATCGACCAAGTCATTTCGGGATCGCCCGCTGCACAGGCGCAATTGCAGCCGGGCGACGTCATTCGGAAGTTTAATGGGCGCGATGTGAAAACTATGGGCACGCTCAGAAACATCGTGGCGCAGACCGAGCTGAACAAGAACGTGGAACTGGAAATCGTGCGTGATGGCAAGCCGTTGAAGGTGACAACTCAAATCAAAGAACAGCCGCAGGAATATCAGACTTCGAGTGCATTGCCGAGGCGAGCACCCTTACAGCCCCAAACTCCTCGACAACCGAACGAAGAAGAAGCGGCGAGCAATCCTCTTGCTTCGATTCATGTGGGAGAACTCACGCAGGAGATGGCGGGGCAGCTTGATCTACCTGCGAATGTGCAAGGCGTATTGGTCACCGGTGTCGATCCCGATAGTGGCGTGGCGGAATTGCAAAAAGGCGATGTGATTGAAGAAATCAATCAACAGCCGGTGACATCAGTTTCAGATTACAACGAGATCGCTGCTGCAGTCGATCCGAGCCAACCGCAAGTCTTATCAGTCTGCCGGCATCGGTCGCGTTCGTTTCTGGTCCTGCGACCGCGATAGTTGGTAGGGACGACGCGCTGCGCCGTCCGGACATCGCAGCGCGATGTCCCTACCTCAGCACGCGATGGCGTGACGGCGGCAAACGCCGGAGAGCATTTCCCAGAGCGCGTCAAGCACGCGGTTCACTGACGCTTTTACGGATCCGAAATTTCGATCATGGACGTAACCACTCAGCAGTTTGCGTTCGGTGGCGGAGTGTTCGCGATCCGTTTCGATGTGGACGGTGAAATACCGATAACGCTCAGGATTGGTGAAGCCGTAATGTCTCTTCAATCCGTCGATTTTCGATTCGCAGACTGCAGGAATTTGGCTCTCATAGGCGTAAAGGGCCGCGAGGCTCTCTGCTGTCGATTCGTTACCACAAACTGATCGGAACGTGTCGATCAAGTTTTTCGTCTCCGGCCATTTTTCGGATTTGTGCACATTGGAATTGGAAAGGCCGAGGCCTTCAGCAAATTTCAGCCACAGCTCGGGATGGTTCGGCGAGCCAGCTTCTTCATCGATCAAGTTGTTCAGCAATTGCTTCCGCGTCGCTTGATCCTCGCACTTGGCGTGCACCGCCGAAAGATACGTCGGGAACGCCGCGACGTGGTGATAATATTGCCGCGCATAATCCGCGAGCGCGTCTTTGCTCAGCTCCCCGCGCGTCCACGCGAGATAAAACGGATGTTTCAAAAGATGTTTGGCCGCGATGTCATTGTCGATTTCGTCAAGATATTGATTCATGATGTAATGCCTTAATTTAGAGCCACAGATTTACACAGATTTTCATAAATCGGAAAACAGAATCCTTCATCTGTGTCGTATCCTTGGCTCAGGTTTAGACCGCCTGCAAAATGTGTTTGATACCGCGGATGGGGATGACGACCCACGTGGGACGATTGTTCAGCTCGTACCCGATTTCATACACCGCTTTGTCGAGCAAGTAGGCTTCGAGCATAATCTGGAGGTCCTCGCTTTTCGGGATGAAAATCGCGCCGGTGGTCGTCTCCAGATATCTTTGCAAAAAGACGCTGCTCGCCTGGCGATACCAGAGATCGGCCCAGCGCTCGAGGAAAGGCACATCTTCTTTGCGCATGGCAGGCTGCCAGAGGGCGCTGTAAGCGGCGTATTGGAACGAGCGCATCATGCCAGCGACGTCACGCAGCGCGGAACGTTTCAATTTGCGGTCGCTCAGTGGACGCGCCGGTTCGCCTTCAAAATCGAGAATGACAAAATCTTTTCCGGTATAAAGCAACTGTCCCAGATGATAATCGCCGTGGATGCGAATTTTCGCGGCGTTGGTGCGGCGATCCAGCAGCCGTTTTTCGCGCGCGAGTATCTCCTGTTCCGCGGCGAGCACTTCCTTCGCTTCATCTCGAAATGCTCGGGACAGATCTGGCAATTTCTTTTTCAGAAAAGTAAACGCGCGCCGCAGCGATCCTCGCATATTTTGGTAAACCGAGCGCTGCGCCATGGCGTTAAAAGGCTCCGGCGCGAATGCGGGGTTGTCCGTGCGTGAGGCGAGCGCCAGATGCAATTCGCCCGTACGCTGTGCTAATAGCTTTGCCTTGTCGGGATACACTCCGCCAATCAGTTCGTCGAGAAGCGCACCGGGCGGCGCTGTCTCATTCTGAAGATCGGCTTTGCGCTCCAGTACTCGCTCATAGTAGCGACCGAGCGCGTCCACGGTGAGTGTCCAAACGTCGCCTTCGCTCGCGACCGCGCGCTGCAACAGGCAAACGACAGTTGGTTCAGCCTTTGTCCGGCGATATTCGAGTGCCCCGACGAAAGCCGGCACGTTTGGGAACTCGGTGTACTCCGTGAGGAACCGGTTTAATTCAACATCAGGGTTCACGCCGTCTTCGAGTTTACGATACAGCTTTAGGAAGAATTTATTGTCGAAGAGCATTGAAGAGTTGCTTTGTTCCGTGCCGAAAACCTGTGATTTACCCGACGCAACGAGTTGATCGGGCTCCAGCTTCTCGCACACGAGGCCGACAAGATTGCTGACCTGCCCTTTGATGGCTTGGCGTTGCACAATCGCCTCGAACAGTTGCGAGCGAAACGTCGCGTCCCAGATCGCGTCGAATAGAATGGCGCCGCCGCTGCCTGCGAAATGCGCGATGATCGCGTGCGAGGCGCTCTGGGAAACCGAACGGGCCGCTTCGCCGGAGGCGATCTTCACCGGAATCGCATACGTTTCTCCAGAAGCGTCCAGATAATTTACCTCAACGAACAAAAGTCGCGCGCCGTCGCGGTCGGAGGAAATAGGAAGCTGCTCCACCACCTTGAGGTGGCGAAAGCTTCGCGCCTTGGAGCCAAACCAGCGGCAGTTACGGATGTAATTGGGCAAGACTTCGCGCTCGAGCTGTTCTCGTTGGCTATTGCCAAGCAGGATATCCAGCTCCGCCGGCGCTTTGATCGTTGGCACAACGTGCTTCTTCGACGCGCGGCGAGCGTCGGTCGGCGCTTGCAGCGCAAACCAATAATAAGCGTGCGGGCCGAGCGTGATGACGTAGCGCGATTTCCTGATCGGCCGAAACAAATTGCGGCTAAAAACTTCCATCGGCACCTGGCCGGCAAAGCGCGCAAGATCCAACTCCGCCGACTGCGCGAAGCGCGAAAGGTTTGCCACCACCACTATGGTCTCGTTTTCCCAACGGCGAAGGAACGCCAGAACTTTCGCGTTGTCCGGGTTGAGAAATTCGAGAGAGCCGCGCGAAAACGCCTTGAAATTTTTCCGCATTGCAATGACTCGGCGTAACCACCACAGCAGCGAGGAGAGATTTTTCTGCTGGTTCTCAACGTTGACGGCTTCGTAATGATATTCCGGGTCGATCGTGACTGGCAGATAAAGCTGCTGTGGGTTCGCTCTCGAGAATCCGGCGTTGCGGTCCGGGCTCCATTGCATTGGCGTGCGGCAACCGTTGCGATCGCCCAGGTAAAAATTGTCACCCATGCCGATCTCATCGCCATAGTAAATGATCGGCGTGCCGGGCATTGAGAACAGCAGCGTGTTCAGCAGCTCGATTTTGCGACGACTGTTTGCGAGCAGCGGAGCAAGCCGCCGGCGGATGCCAAGATTAATCCGCGCGTGCGGATCGGTAGCGTAAACCCGATACATGTAGTCGCGCTCCTCATCCGTCACCATTTCGAGCGTGAGCTCGTCATGGTTGCGCAGAAACATGGCCCACTGGCAATTCTCGGGAATCGATGGAGTCTGCTCCAGAATGTCGATGATCGGAAACCGATCTTCCATTTGCAGCGCCATGAACATGCGCGGCATGAGGGGAAAATGAAAACTCATGTGTGACTCGTCCCCTTTGCCAAAATAAGCAGCCGCGTCCTCCGGCCATTGGTTGGCCTCCGCAAGTAGCATACGGTTCGCGAATTTGGCATCGACATGAGCGCGCAGTTTGCGCAGATACTGATGTGTTTCGGCCAGGTTCTCACAGTTAGTATCTTCCCGTTCGTACAGGTACGGAACAGCATCGAGACGAACTCCGTCTACACCCAGGGACAACCAGAAATCGCAGACCTTCTCCACTGCATCATGCACGGCCGGGTTATCAAAATTCAAATCCGGCTGATGCGAATAAAACCGATGCCAATAATACGCTTTTGCGACCGGGTCCCATGCCCAGTTCGATGTTTCAAAGTCTTTGAAGATGATTCGCGCATCCTTGTATTTCTCTGGATTGTCGCTCCAGACGTAGAAGTCCTTGTAAGCAAGGTCATCATTTGAAACGCCGGTGCCGACCGCAGCCTGCGATCTCGATCCTGCGCGGCCGGAGCCACCGACTCCCGTTGCAGCTACAGCACGTCGAGACTTTTGGAACCACGGATTTTGATCGGACGTGTGATTGATTACCAGTTCCGTAATCACGCGCAGATTACGCTTATGCGCCGCGTCCAGAAGAGCGCGGAAATCATCGAGCGTGCCGAAATTTGGATTAACGTCGAAATAATCGGCAATGTCGTAACCATCATCGCGCAGCGGAGACGGATAGAATGGCAGCAACCAGATGGCGGTAATCCCCAGTTCCTGGAGATAATCCAGCTTTTCGATCAGACCGCGGAAGTCGCCCATTCCGTCCCCGTCGCTGTCGCAAAAAGTTTTAACGTGCAGCTCGTAGATGACGGCGTCCTTGTACCAAAGCGGATCGATAGATGTATTATTAGGCCCCTGTGCCATGCGACTAATTTTTGACGCACAAAATGCAGCGTGCAATCAACTGCGAACACTTTCGGGGTCAACCGATTTCGGAGCCGGAAAACCAGTGGACGAAGTCGCCTGCGCAGATTAAGACACGCGATTGCGACTTTGCGCTCGATCCTGTTCCTGATTGCTCCAATTTCTGATTACAGATGGAACCAACGAAACTAATTGCTTCTACGCGCCGTAAGCCGAAGAAACGCGTGCACCTGGCAAAGGCGCGAGCGCGACGGGTCACTGTCGCGCCGCAACTCGAACCCGGCGCGCCCAGTGATTTGGACTTGA
>QHPG01000174.1 GCA_003219005.1 Verrucomicrobiota bacterium | reverse complement strand
TAAGGGCATGAGCCAGCGCGAAATCGCCGCAAAAACGAATACACCGTTAGGGACGGTAAAGACGCGGCTTGAACTGGGACTGAAAAAAATTTATGACGGCCTCAAGGAGTTGAGAGATGAACTTTAGCGAATTCCAGAACCAGTCGCGACTCTATGTGATCGGTGCCTTGGAAGCAGAGGAATTGGAGGAATTCGAGAAAGCCCGAGACAAATTCGGAAAAAAGGGCGAAGACTTCATTACCAAATGCTACGCGTTGCATGAAGCATTCGCGCTGAGCTTGCGTCCGGCGAAAGCTTCTTCCGCAATTAAGGACCGCCTGATGGCGATGGTAAGAGCAAAAAAACAAGCTTAGTTCCCAGACCTGCCTTTCCTCAACTCTCCAGCTCGCGCAGGATAAATTCTTGGAGAAAGCCGTAGAAGTTTACCTGGAACAGACTCAGGTCCCGGCGCGATCCGATGGGTGAACGAAAGTGGTCGTTCAATTCGCTTTCGGTAAAGTTATTTTTTGCGGCTATGACGAGGCGGGCTTGATTAAGCGCGCTCAACCAAGCATCGGCGTGCTTGGCAGGAATGCGCAGCGTGCGGTTCGCGAGACTTTCTTCGTTGCCATTTAGTTGCTCCAGATCGGCCGCCACCGTTTGCGTCGCCGTCTGAAAAAGACGCCGCAACTCAGGTTCGACATAGGTCTTCCACTCCACACAAGATTCTGTTTCTCTTCCAGTCGTTGGCGAACTAAAGAGGCGTTGTTCGGCAGCCGGCACACCATCCGAGTTGGTGCATGCCGGAATCTGCCGAAGCAGTTCGGCCAGGAACGGGTCCAGTTCGGAGATCTCGATCGC
>QHPG01000019.1 GCA_003219005.1 Verrucomicrobiota bacterium | reverse complement strand
ACATTGGGTTCCGCGACATCAACTTTGGACGCTGGCTAAGGTTGCTCACGCGACAGGAGTTCGACATCAAGGCAGTGGGCTGGGCGCGGGTGGTCGCGGGATGGCAGTCGCTGATTAGCGTATTTCTGATTGCCCTGTGGGTTCTGACCTATTTTGGCCGGCCCTTTGGCTGACAGGATGCGTGGTAGCGCGCGACTTCAGTTGACAACTGGCTCCTCGTTTGCTCTGACATATAGTTTTTTGCGGAATTTTTCCCTATGGAAGAATTGAAATTTCAATCATTGAGTTCGAGAAGGCTGATCCTGAGAAAACCAATGCTGGATGATGCAAGAGAGATCTTCATTCTTCGATCCAACGAACAGGTGAATCAATATCTAGACAGGCAGGCCGCCACTTCCATTGAAGACGCCGTTACATTCATTGAAAAGATCCTCGCCATCATAAATAGAAATGAGGGCTGTTATTGGGCCATCTGCTTAAAAGAAAATCCCAGGCCGGTGGGAACAATTTGCTATTTCGATTTCTCAATCGATCAAACTACTGCGGAAATTGGGTACGAACTTCATCCATTCTATCAACGTAAGGGCATTATGCAGGAAGCCCTCACCACGGTTCTTCATTATGGATTCCAGGTGTTGCAGTTGAAATCTATCACTGCTTTCCCTTCGGCCGATAATGTTCCTTCCATAAGATTGTTGGAGAGAAATGGATTCAAAAGAGAAGATGATGGCCAGGAGCGGGAGGGGAATTTGGTGAGGTTCATTTTGAGAGTTTGAAGTTTGGAACCTATGAAAAAGAAAGTTCTTTTTATTTGCGTCCATAATAGCGCGCGCAGTCAGATGGCGGCAGCATGGCTAAACGACATTTGCGGCGATTATTTTGAAGCACAGAGCGCCGGACTTGAGCCGGGCCAACTTAATCCACTAGCGGTTCAAGTGATGGACGAGGTGGGAATTGATATTTCGAATAACAAGACTCAAGCCGTGTTCGATGTCTTCAAAAGCGGACAGTTCTTTCCGTACGTAATTACGGTTTGCGATGAATCCGAGGCCGCAGGATGTCCGATCTTTCCGGGAGTAACAACGCGGTTGCATTGGAGTTTCCCCGATCCTTCGAAGCTAAGCGGCACACACTGGGAACGGCTTGAAGGCACACGCAAAATTCGCGATGACATTCGGGCGCGTATCGAAGCGTGGTGCGATGAGATGTGCGGTGTACACGCGTGAAGTAATGAAAACTGCACCAGCTGATTCATCGTCCGAGACCGTCCGGGAAGAAGTTCGGCGGCGTTACGGGGCTACTGCGTCGGGTGAGTCCGCGTGCGGCGATGGCTGTTGCACGTCAACTGACGCGACTGCTCTCGGCTACTCCGCTGAGGATGCAGCGGCGGCACCTGAAGCGGCCGACCTTGGACTTGGCTGCGGCAATCCGCTGGCGATCGCTTCACTCAAAAACGGCCAGGTCGTTTTGGATCTTGGTTCGGGCGCTGGCTTCGATTGTTTTCTTGCAGCTCGCGCTGTCGGAAAGAGCGGGAAGGTTATCGGCGTCGATATGACGCATGAGATGCTGAGGAAAGCACGCGACAACGCGCAAAAGAACGGATTCACAAACGTTGAGTTCCGCCTGGGTGAAATCGAAGCGCTGCCGGTGGCCGACAACAGTGTCGATGTGATTATTTCCAACTGCGTAATCAATCTCTCGCCCGAGAAGCAGCGCGTGTTCAACGAAGCGTTCCGCGTGCTGAAATCCGGTGGACGGCTTGCTATTGCCGACATGGTAGCGACCACGCCACTTCCCGAATACATCAAAGCTGACTGGACTGCGTACACCGGCTGTATCGCGGGCGCCTCGCAGATCAGCGACCTGCAGCAGATGTTGCAGAAGGCAGGCTTCAAAGAAATCAAAATCGCGCCGAAGGACGCATCACGTTCGTTCATTCGAGAATGGCTTCCAGGTAAACGGATCGAAGACTATTTGGTTTCGGCTACGATCGAAGGAGTGAAGCCCTAGCCGGATTTTAGCCGACATATATTTTTTGCGGAAATTTTTCGGCGCGGGGGTTTGTTGTCACACAAACTGCGTGGACTCGCCAAATCTGTAGGCCACCTTGTCGTATGCGAATCAGTGAAACGAATTGGATGATGGTGGAGGAATATCTGAAACGCGACGATCGCGCAGTGTTGCCACTGGGCTGCACTGAACAACACGCTTATCTCAGCTTGAGCACCGACAGCATCCTGGCAGAGCGGCTCGCCGTTGAAGCGGCGGAACCCCTGGGCGTGCCGGTTTTTCCGGTGCTGGCGTACGGGATCACGCCGTACTTTCGAGCGTTCCTGGGAACGATCACGTTGCGAGTGGAAACGTACATGTCGATTCTGCGCGACATTCTCGACGCGATGGCGGAGCAGGGATTTAAACGAATCCTGATCGTTAACGGCCATGGGGGCAATACACCTGCACAAGGACTCGTCGGTGAATGGATGGCAGATCATCCTGGCGTGCGGATCAAGTTTCACAACTGGTGGAACGCGCCGAAAGTTTGGGCCCAAGTCCAGGCGATCGATCCCATCGCTTCGCACGCGTCGTGGATGGAAAATTTTCCGTGGACGCGCCTGGCAAAAATCGAGATGCCCTCGGAACAGAAACCGATGAGCGATCTGGAAAAAGTGCGCCGCCTCGATTCAAGAGCTCTTCGGGATTATCTCAAGGACGGCAACTACGGCGGACTTTATCAGCGTGACGACGAAGAGATGCTGAAGATCTGGCGCACAGGCGTGGAAGAAACGCGCACGTTGCTAACGGAAGCCTGGGATTAGAACGAGTTGCGCAAAACTGTAGCCGCTGTAGCCACGGCCCTGTGGGCCGTCCTTACCCGATGTGACAGACAGCACGGAGCTCAACCGGCCACAGGCCGGTGGCTACAAAGATTTATTTAACTCGCGGCTAGCTCGTCAGCCATGCGACGACCCAGACGCCGAAAACGCCGAGCGCTAACCCGACGAGCGGACTCGATATGGCGAACCAGAACGGGATCGCCTCGCTTAACGAGACCGAAATTCGCCGTCCCTGGGGGAACGCAGATCATTCGAAAGAATGGTTTTCATACGTTCCACTTAATTATTCGATTCAATCGCAGCGTTTGCGCGTATGCGTGGGATTTTTTGGGCACCATTCGCGGGGTCGATAAAACCTTCCAGCAAGTTTGTCATTCCGAGCGGAGCGCAGCGCAGTCGAGGAATCTCGCCGCGTAAACATCCAGAGATGTCTCGACTTCGCTCGACATGACAAGAATTGTTCAGCGTTGATCGGTCAGTCGCCTACGTGCCGGGTGGTGTTCCAAAACTGGATCGCCGGATGAGACACCTCGCGTTCGTAGCTGAGCGCGCTCAGGCTTGCTGTATTTAACATGAAGAATTTTCCAGCGGCGGGTTCCAACCCAAGCCAGCGAGCAGCAAGCACTCGCAGAAAATGTCCGCTCGAAAAAATCAACACGTTGCCTTTGATGGCGCGCACGCGATTGACAACGCAATCGGCGCGGGCGCCAATCTGTTGCGGAGATTCTCCGTTAGGGCAGCCATCACGGAACAACTGCCAGTCGGGTCGCTTCGCATGAATCTCTGAGGTGCGGAGACCTTCGTAATCCCCATAGTTCCATTCAACCAGATCGCGATCGACTCCGGCTGCCTCGCCGAAGCCTGCCAGTTCACAGGTTCGCGCAGCGCGCTGCAACGGGCTCGTCAGCACTTTCGCGAAAACCAATCCGGCCAGCCGTTCTCCAAGACGCGCGGCGTTGCGTTCGCCGCGCTCGGTCAGCGGCAAGTCGGTAACCCCCGTGTGCTGGCCCGTGACGCTCCAGGCAGTCTCGCCGTGACGCGCCAGATAAATTGAAAAAATTTCGCTCATTAGCGTTCCGCGGCGAAAACAGATTCGGGATCGGAACCGGAAACTTTGCCGACTGCGATCCAGCCGAATCGACTGATGAGCGCGCCAATTAGAAATGAAATCGCTGCCAATGGCACCAAGCCGAAAAACCGAAGAACAAGCGCAAGTGGACCGCTCAAGATTTCGCCGATGCGAATAAGCCAGCCAGAGCTGTGTTCGTGTATCGCGCGATCGGCCGCTCCGTGTTTGTCTATCGTCAGCCAAACCAAGAGCACCGATTCAATCCCGGCCGCGTAGTAACCGAGCGCGTTGAGTGAGGCGATTCGATGACCGAGCAGTTCAAGTAACCCCGCCGCCGATCCCAATCCGGCCGTCCCAAAATGAATCGGAAGCAGCACGCGATGCAAAAACCATGCTGGAATCGCAGTCGCGCCAATAAGCACGCCGGTGTAAGTCGCGAGCAAAGTTCCGAAGATTGCTGAACCAAAAATGAAAACGCAGGCGGCGACGCGCAGCAGTTGATCGAGTGTGCCGGGGAAAGTGTGGTAGGCATGCAGTTCGAGCGCGATCAGCCCCGAAACGGCGCAGGCGCCGAAGGCGCTGAGAATCCAGGCACCCATTGACATGGCTGATTGAGGTTTAAAAACGCGCAGCATGTTGAGGAAGAGGTGCGGACGGCCAAGATCCATGATCAAAAGAACAGGTGAAAGAATCGCCCCAGCTATGGCCGCGAGCCACATGGCCGCGCGCGCAACT
>QHPG01000018.1 GCA_003219005.1 Verrucomicrobiota bacterium | reverse complement strand
AGATTCCAAATTTTCAGTTTTCATAGTTTTCTCGTCAAGATTATGGAGAAATTATCACCTTTCCCTCGCAAAATTCCGGGCGAAATGCAAATGAAAACCGGCGGCTGTAGCCCCGAAAGCGTTCGCGGCTATCTCAGCGGAAAAGGCAGGTCGTAATGCGCTGAGGACAGCGCACGCTACAACGCATCGGAAATGCATGAACGCTTTTCTCGACGCGCGGTCTAACGCGTGTTATAAGGAAAGCAATGTTGAGTAGGATCATAGTTTCGCTGGCAATGACTGCGGTGCTGTTTACAGCGCCCGTGGGCCTCGCCTCGCGGTCGTGCATCCTCTCCAGTGCGCCAGCACAACAAGAGTGCAAGCCGGGTTGCTGCGCCAACAAAACGTGTTGCTCCACCTCAAGTGAGCATAAATCGGCTCCTTCACACCCGCTGACGAAAGCCGATTCGAACTACAAAGTAAACGCGGCATCCGTCGCGTTGTCTGTCGTTCTGCCGAGTCCGGAATCCGCCGCTCAACGATTCCCAATTTTCAATACCGAGCCTAGCGCGCATTCGCCGCCCCCGCTCGCATTGATCTGCATCCGACTCATCTGATCCACCGGTTTTAACGGTCGGGGTGTGCCCATTCATCGGCACGCCGTGTCGTTAACCGCAGTCGTGGATCAATGAAAACAACAACTCTTTCAATCTTATTAGCTACATCTTTATTACTTCGAAGTCAGACCGCCGCTGATGGCGGCGAAAACGGCGCAGCTTCAGGCGGACTCTCGTTAGCTGAAGTGACGCGTCGTGTGCTGGAGAACAATCCAGCGATCAAAGAAGCCGAGCACCGCTGGCGTGCGGCAATTCAACGCGTTCGCCAAGCCAACGCGTGGGATGATCCGCGCGTTGCCGGTGAATCGCGCACCCACCGGTTTGTCGATGTTCCGCCGAACGCGTTCATGGATCAAAGCGTCGCTATCGAGCAACTGATCCCCGTCACCGGAAAAAATCTTGTGCGAGGACGGATTGCCATGGCCGAGGGGCTCTCTGCATTTCAAGAAGCACGACGCGCTCAGCTTGATGTGATCGCGAAGGCGCGCGCCACGTATTTCCAGCTCGCGAATGCCTATGACCAACTCGAGATCAACAGCAAAAATCTTACTTCACTCAAACAAATTGCTGACATCAGCCGCTCCCGTTACGAAGCGGGTTTGGAGACCGCGGCGAACGCGCTCATTGCCGAGACCGATTATAGCAAGCTGCAGGAGACGCGCCGGGATTTGGAGCGCAATTTGTCTGACGCGCAGTCGCAACTGAACACGCTGATGAATCGCGACGCGTTTGCGCGTCTTGGAGTGCCTGCGGCCGCGAGCGTTGACCCACTGCATCTGTCCGTAACCAGATTACGCGTAGTCACTCTTGCTCAACGTCCCGAGGTGCAGATGGCGCGCGCGAAGATTGACGGCGAGAAGTCAAAGCTTCAGCTGGCGCACCGCGCCTGGATTCCCGATCCAGCAGTCAGTATCAAAGGTCAGCGTTACAATGACGCCGCGGAAGCGGTAAGCGAACTCGACGCTGGCGTCTCGTTCACAATCCCATGGGTGAATCCCGCTAGATATTCATCTGTGGTGCGCGAGGCGCGCGCGAATCTTGCAGCTGCCGAGCAAGGATTTGAGCGCGAACAAAAGGAAGCCTTGCGGCTGTTGCGCGATCAGTTGGCAAAGATCGAGACGTTTCATCATCACTTGGAGCTCTTCGGCGACAAGCTTGTGCCACAAGCGCAGCAGGCATTCGAGGCGACGCAGCTGAGCTACGAGTCAGGAAAAGCGACCTTTCTCGATTGGATCAGCGCCCAACGCAACTTGCGCGATATCGAAGCCATGGGGCGCGAGCATTTGGCGCACTACCAAATGGCAGTCGCAGAACTGGAGGCAGTGATCGGCGCAGACATTTACTCGCCGACGCCAGCGCTATCGAAAGGAACGAAATGACGATGAAACTGTTTGTGCAAAAAACCGCGCTGTTGATCATGCTCACTGCGCTTCTTTCTGGTGCCGTCTCCTGCTCGAAGAACAGCGCCACTCGAGTAAAGGCGCCCCTCAGCATGATCACGCGGCCATGCTCGCGGGGAAACCGTCCGATAGCAGCGCGACTTCGTCGCCCTCACACGAATTTGTCGTTCCCCTCGAGCGTCAACAGCAGATCGGCGTGCGCTATGCCAAGGTCGAGCACAAACCACTCCGTCACACTATCCGCGCAGTCGGGCTGATCGTGCCTGATAAAACGCGCAACTGGCAATTTGTGTCGCGTGTCGATGGCTACGTTCAAAAATTGGACGTGACCGGGCCGGGCGAGCTCGTGGAAAAAGATGCGCCCCTATTGTCGATCTACAGCCCGGATTTACTCACGAGCGAGCGCGAGTTCGTCGAGCTGTTGCGCATGCGCGCCCAGGCGAAGTCCAAAGACGCGCGAGAAACTCCCCAGCGCTTGATCGAGTCTGCGAAGCGCCGGCTACAACTTTGGAACGTCACGGACCAACAGATTGCCGATCTTGAGAAGACACGCAAAGCCTCCGACACGCTCACATTGCTCTCACCATTCCGCGGTGTCGTCCAGTCAGTGCCCGTCGAGCAAGGCAAGAACGTAAAAACGGGCGACTTGCTTGTAGAGGTTGCCGACCTCAGCGTCGTCTGGCTGTGGGCCGAATTTTACGAGAATGAGTTGTCGATGCTTCAAGTGGGGCAAAAGCTCGCCATCACTGCAAAGTCGTATCCTGGCCAGAACTTCGACGGCACGATCAGTCTGATTGATCCCTTTCTCGACGCGACGAAACGCACGGCGAAGGTCCGGATCGATATTCCGAATCCCGATTTCAAGCTGCGGCCCGGAATGTACGTCAACGCGGAGTTGGAAATGGACATGGGTGCGGCGCTCACCATTCCCGTCAGCGCCGTGATGCCTACTGGCACGCGCAGCGTCGCCTTCGTTGACAAGGGCGAAGGAAAACTTGAGCCGCGCATCGTGCAGCTTGGCACGAAATACGGCGACATCTACGAGGTGAAAAGCGGCGTGCAAGAAAACGAGCGTGTCGTCGCGAGCGCCAACTTCTTGATTGACGCCGAGTCAAAAGTGCAAGGCGCGCTGAAGGCGTTTGAAGAGACCCCGGCGCCTGGAACAAACCCATGACCGAACAGGAACTGATTTCGGCAAAAGAAACCGCCGCGATTCCAAAGCGCGAGACGTTCACCGAGCGGATTATCGAGGCCAGCGCTCGAAACAAATTCCTCGTCTTCGTCTTCACGATCTTCGCTGTCGCCGCGGGATTCTACGGCCTGATGCATACGCCGCTCGATGCGATTCCTGATCTGAGCGACGTGCAGGTGATCGTTTACACCGAATGGGAAGGACGCTCACCTGACCTCGTCGAGGATCAGATCACGTATCCGATTTCCACCGTATTTATCGCTGCACCGAAAGTGAAATTCGTCCGTGGCGAATCGATGTTCGGCAAATCGTTCATCTACGTCATTTTCGAGGACGGCACGGATATTTACTGGGCACGCTCACGCGTTATCGAATATCTCAACTCGGTACGCGGATCGCTGCCAGAGGGCGTAAATCCGATCATCGGCCCCGACGCCACCGGTGTAGGGTGGGTCTACGAATACGCGCTGGTTGACAACAGCGGGAAGCACGATCTCGCGCAGCTGCGTTCCATCCAGGATTGGAATCTGCGATACGCGCTCTCCTCAGTGAAAGGTGTCGCCGAAGTCGCGCCGGTTGGCGGCTTCGTGAAGCAATACCAGGTCGATCTCGATCCGAACGCTCTCGTCGCCTACAAGATTCCGCTCAGCGACATCGTCAACGCGATTAAGATGAGTAACGCGGATGTCGGCGGCAAAGTTTTCGAAGTCGCCACAACCGAGTACTACATCCGCGGCCGCGGCTACATCAAAAAGATCGAGGACATCGAGAACATTGTCCTCAAAGTCGAAAACGGCACGCCGGTTTATCTGAGAAATGTTGGCAACGTCCATCTTGGCGCTGATATCCGGCGCGGCGTTGCCGAGCTTGACGGCAAAGGCGAAACGGTCGGCGGGATTGTCGTAATGCGCTATGGCGAAAACGCACTCAACGTCATCGACGGCGTCAAAAAGAAGATCGAGGAAATCAAACCGTCACTGCCGGAAGGAGTGCGGATCGTCCCGACCTATGACCGCAGTGATCTGATCAAACGCGCGATCAGCACGCTGCGCGAAAAGCTGATTGAAGAGAGCATCATCGTCGCGCTCGTCTGCGTGGTTTTTCTCTGGCACGTCCGTTCATCGCTGGTCGCGATCATTACCCTGCCGATCGCGATTATTCTGTCATTCATCCCGATGTGGTGGATGAACGTGACCTCCAACATCATGTCACTGGGCGGGATTGCTATTGCAATCGGCGCAATGGTCGATTCGGCCATTATCATGATCGAGAACGCACACAAGGCTCTCGAACATTTTCGCGAAAAACACGGACGCTCGCCGGGCAATCGAGAGCGCTTTGGTGTGATTGTCGGCGCGGCGAAGAGCGTCGGGCGTCCGCTCTTTTTTGCTCTGCTTGTCATCACGGTCAGCTTTATACCGGTATTCTCGCTTACTGCGCAGGAGGGCCGGCTGTTTCGACCACTCGCGTTCACGAAAACATTCTCGATGTTTTTCGCGTCGTTCCTCGGCGTGACGCTCGTCCCGGTGCTCATGCTGATTTTGATCCGCGGCAAGATCGTGCCGGAGAAAGATAATCCGATAAACCGATTCTTGATTCGGACATACCAGCCGTTCGTAAATTTCGTGCTGCGTTACCGCTGGTTCACGCTCGGCTGCGCGCTCGTTATTCTCGCACTCACGATTTTTCCATTCTCAAGACTCGGCAGCGAATTCATGCCGCCGCTCAATGAGGGCACGCTGCTCTATATGCCGACCGCGATTCCCGGGATGTCGATCACCGAGGCGACCAAAATTCTTCAGATACAAGATCGACAACTGAAAAAAATTCCTGAGGCAATGACGGTGTTCGGCAAGGCCGGCCAGGCCGAAACGCCGACGGATCCCGCGCCATTGTCGATGTTCGAAACGGTGATCACACTCAAACCACCTAACGAATGGCGCAAAGGAATGACATGGGACAAACTTCTCGCCGAAGTTAACGCGAACATCAGAACGCCGGGCATGGCGAACATCTTTTGGATGCCGATCCAAACGCGTACTGAGATGCTCACAACGGGTTTTCGCAGCGTTCTTGGGGTGAAAGTCTTCGGGCCTGATCTCGGCGGGATCCAAAAGCTTGCGGAGCAGATCGAAAAAGAACTTGTCGGTCTCCAAAACACGCGCAGCGCGTTCGCCGAGCGCACGGTTGGCGGATATTTTCTCGATTTCACCATTAATCGTGAAGCCGCCGCGCGTTACGGCTTAAAAGTCGGCGACGTCAACGACATCATTGAATCGGCCATCGGCGGAAAAAACATCACGACAACAGTCGAAGGTCGCGAGCGTTATTCCGTAAACACACGCTACGCGCGCGACTTTCGTGAAGACCTCGACGCGCTCAAACGGGTGCTCGTTCCCACGCCAACTGGGGCGCAGGTTCCAATCTCGATGCTAGCCGACATCCAGTACAAAACGGGTCCGCCCTCAGTCCGAAGCGAGAATGGCAAGCTCGTCGGATTTGTCTTTGTCGATGTCACGACGAGCGACATAGACGGATATGTGCGCAAGGCGTCGCAGCTTCTTGGCCAGCGCATTCAATATCCGCCTGGTTACTACATTGAGTGGGCGGGACAATTTCAATATCTGCAAGCGGCGAAGGAACGTCTCAAGATCGTCATTCCATTCACGCTGCTGATCATCTTTCTTCTCATTTACATCAACACGCGCTCTGTGGTGAGAACCGGAATTGTGCTGCTCGCCGTTCCTTTCTCGTTAGTGGGCGCGTTCTGGCTTCTCTGGTTGCTCGGCTACAACATGAGCGTGGCAGTTTGGGTCGGCCTCATCGCGCTTGCTGGTCTGGACGCCGAGACCGGGGTCGTCATGCTGCTCTATCTGGATCACGCCTGGGACAAATTCCGCGGTGAAGGCCGTATGCGCAATATGCGCGACTTGCATGATGCAGTCATCGAAGGCGCTGTCGATCGCGTTCGGCCAAAGATCATGACGGTCTGCGCGATCTTATTCGGGCTCTTGCCGATCATGTGGTCTCCCGCCCTGCAAGCCGGAGCCGACGTAATGAAACGCATCGCCGCGCCCATGATCGGCGGAATCGTTACCTCGGGAGTCCTCGAGCTGCTGATCTATCCGGTGATTTACGTTATCTGGCGTAAACGCGAGCTCCAAGACCAATCTGAAGAAGCAGCGCCTTTAATTCCACCGGCGCTGATCCCGTCCAAACGTAAATACAGAGATAAAGATTTGGATTTCCAATTTAATAAGTGAAAGGAGGTGATCATATGAAGACCACGATACTGCGGATGGGGTTGATCCTTGCAGTGCTCGCAACAACGGCATTTGGCGCGACACAGAAGATGACTTGCCGCGAAACGGGCAAGACCATGGACAAGTGTTGTTGTGAGATGAACGATGGAAAGTTCTACTGCAAGCTCACCAAAAAAACCTACGATCAGTGCTGTTGTGACATGAAGTGAGAACCAGCTCCTAATTACGAGCGCGATCGAACATGTCTGCAAAAGCTGAAGAGCGTCATTTAGCAGAAGTAATTTCTTCAGTTGGGCGGCGTTCCGAGGATATCCGGTTCGCGCTGTTGTTGACGTATATAACGCTCGGCTGGATGACGATCGAAGGAGCGGCGTCGCTCCTGCTTGGTTGGGCATCGAAAAGTCTTCTTCTAGAAGCATTCGGCATCGACAGCGTCATCGAACTTTTCAGCGCAGCAGTGTTGTTGTGGCGATTGCGAGTTGAGGCGAGTGGCACCGCCACATCTGAACACGTCGATCTTGTTGAGGACCGCGCTGCGCGGTTGGTCGGCTATTCACTCTATGCCCTGGCCGCTTACGTTGTTCTCAATTCTGGCTACGGATTGTTCATAGCCGAGCGAATTACGGATACACACGAAAGCGTGTGGGGCATTCTCATCGGCGCAGTGGCAAAGGTGGGCATGCCGATTCTGGCTGGCTACAAACTGAAAGTTGCGGCTCGACTGAATTCCCGAGCGTTGAGAGCCGACGCGGTCGAATCGATCACATGCGGCTACCTGTCGATTGTTCTGATGATCGGCCTGGCAGCGACACGGTTGCTCGATTGGTGGTGGCTGGATAGCGTCGCTGCTCTCGCCTTGATTCCGTTTCTCATCAAAGAGGCGCAGGAAGCGATCAGCGGTGAATGCGATTGCGGCAAGACTTAGTAATTTCCTCAGTGCTCCGGCCTGGACGTGCGCAACTGACAATCGGGCCGCGTCGGCGAGTCGGGCGCGTTGAGCGGGCTCATCGGCGCCGGGACGGGCGCGGCTGGATCGATTACGCCGATGCGTTTGTTCACCCAATGCGTCTGATACGCCCACGCGGGGAGCGGCGCCGCCCCCGACGTGCACGACCAGTTGTTGAAGTGGAGGTTCACGAGATAGAAGGTCCGTTTCAACTTCCGGATTACCTCGAGAATCTTTGGACCGTCGAACCCGTGCATCTCCATCGTGATCTGCGGAATCGACGCCAGCAATTCGTCCGAGGCTCCAAGAAGCGAATCCCATTCCGCGCCCTCGATGTCCATCTTGATAATCAGCCGCCGGCCAGTGTCGCCGTTTTTTCTGATCTGGTTTTCCAGCGTGTCGAAGAAACGCGATTCTCTGTGGCCGGTCCGATCGCCGACACATTCGTTGTGAAACACGAACGTCCCGCCGCTGCAGGTTGGTCTGGCTGGATCAAAGC
>QHPG01000173.1 GCA_003219005.1 Verrucomicrobiota bacterium | reverse complement strand
CAATCTTATCGCGAAATAATTTCAGAGTCTGCGATTGTCGTTCTCGCAAAATTGGAAATGACTCGACTATCCGGTAGCGCAAGGCTTCGAAGAATTCCGGAGCACGCTTTTGCAGAGATTCGAGAACGTCGCGCGCGAACTGCGCATCATGCGCGCCCTGGTCGACAATCACGAAGTTCTTGATTTTGCCAAGTCGCTCCCAGATTTCCGCGAATTGCGCGCCCAACAGGTGCCCAAACAGCGGGCCGACGCTTACGTTGGTGAAATAATCTCCTTTCCGTCCAATAGCGCAGCGGCCCGAAGAATAGTATCCGTGCTCGGGATGGTACAGCGCCTGTTGCATGAACCAGGCGAAGGATTGCGGTCCGTGTGCACGGATGGTTTGGCGAGTCAGTTCAGCCAGCGCCGTATTCAATCAGAAAACGTCCAACGCCCAACGCCCAACGTCCAATGATGAAATGCAGACTTGCCAGGCGACTCTAGAACTAAATTCGACGTTGGGCGTTCGACGTTGAGCGTCCGGCGTTTTCCTCCTAAGTTGCGCCAAGACCCTTCTGACCATTGAGACCGTCCACTCCATATCTGAGGCCCCCGCCGGGTTACCGTTTTCGGCCGCCTTGGTACTCGCGGCCGTGGTTCTATGTTCCCATCGGTATCATTGCCGTCCTGGCCGTCATCGTAACTCTTTACGTTTCCAGTCTCGTCACCGATCTCAAAGCGCAGGCGAGAACGTTCGACCTGAACAAGCTCGAACAAATGGAATCAGCCAGCGTGATTCTGGATCGCAACGGCAAGATCTTCGGCCAAATCTATGTGGAGAATCGCGAGACGGTGCCATACGAGCAATTGCCCGGCGATCTCGTCAAAGCAGTTGTCGCGGTGGAGGACGCGAAGTTTTATCAGCACCACGGCTACGATTTGCTCGGGATCATTCGCGCGGCATTGAAAAATTTTACAGCCGGCCACGTGCGTCAGGGTGCAAGCACCATCACGCAACAACTGGCGCGCAACAGTTTTTCGCTAAAAGAAAAAACCTATCGACGCAAGCTGCTGGAAATTTTTCTGGCGCAACGAATCGAAGAGCAGTTCGGCAAACAAAAAATCATGGAGCTGTATCTGAACCGGATCTATTTCGGTGGCGGCCTGTATGGGGCGGAAGCGGCAGCGCGAGGGTACTTTGGCAAGTCCGCGCGCGAAATGTCGTTGGCGGAGTGCGCGACGTTTGCTGGTCTGATCAAGAGCCCAAATAGATTGTCGCCATGGACGGATCGCGACAATTCACGGGACGCGCGCGACTACGCGCTCGATCGTATGCGCGATCTTGGCTTTATCAGCCGTGAACAATGTGCTGCTGCAAGAGGAGAACAAATCGTCATTGGCAGCCGGCAAAACGCGCAGGGGCAAACCTACGCGGTCGATTACATCCGCCAGCAGGTCATTGCCGCGGTAGGATGGAACCGCGCAATGAACGAAGGCTTTCGCATTCGCACTACCATCGACGTCGATCTTCAGAAGGCGGCCGAGGATTCTCTCCGGGCTCATCTGGAACAGGTCGAGCAGCGTCCCGAATACGATCATCAGACCTATGAAGAGTACGCGGCGTCGTTTCGCAAGGCCAAGGCAAACGGTAAAATGTCTGATCAGCCTGCGCCTGAGTATCTCCAAGGCGCAGTCATGGGCCTGGACAACGCCACTGGTGACATTCTGGTGTTGGTAGGCGGGCGCGATTTCGAACACAACCAATACAACCGCGCGCTGCAAGCCCGGCGACCCGCTGGGACTGCCATGTCGCCGTTCGTTTATGCGGCGGCGTTCGATAAAGGAATGTATCCCGGATCGCTGGTGGAAGATTCGCCGCTGGATAATCGAGCGGTCATGATCGGCGGCACAACGGGAATTCTTGGCGAATGGGGTCCAGAAAGCGCTGAGAACCGTTATGAAGGCGCGATGACAGCAAGGCAGGCGCTCGTCAAATCCAAAAATGGCGCAACCGTCCGCATCGGCATGGACGCGGGAGTCGATACAGTGTTGCATCTTTGCTCCGCGGCGGGCATCCGATCTCCACTTCGCCCTTATCCAGCCACGTTTCTAGGAAGCAGCGAGGTCACGCTGGCCGAGCTCGCCCTCGCATACACGATCTTTCCAAACGGCGGCTGGCGACCAAACGCGCCGCATATTTTGGAGCGCATTGAAGAAAGGGACGGAACGCTGGTTTGGGATGGGAAGCAGCAGAGCATCCGGAAACTGGTCATCAAACCTGAAACCGCATACGAAGTGCATTCCTGCCTCGCAGACGCGCTTCAATCAGGAACGGGCAAAGCTGCTTTTACAGAATTTGGTCTGAAGAAAATGCCCGCGGCGGGTAAAACCGGCACCGCTTACGATTTCACTGATGCGCTATTTGCCGGATATGATTCCAATTTCACATGCGCTGTGTGGGCGGGGTTTGACAAGCCCCAAAAGATTTATCGCGGCGCGTTTGGGCGCGAGCTCGCGCTGCCGATTTGGGTCGATATCATGAATGCTGCTGCCAAGAGTTATCCTGCGCGAAAAATTAAGCGGCCGGGAAATCTGAAACAGATTGAGATTTGCTCGAGGTCTGGGTTGCTGGCGACAGATAAATGTTATGACGCCGTAAAAACGGCAAATGGCGACACTGTTCAGAAGCGCACCACTTACACGGAGATTGCGATACCTTCGCAAGCGCCCACTGAACCTTGCACCGTCCATGGCGAGTCGCGTGCTCGCCTTGCTCGCGAGTTTCCCGGCAGCGATTTACCGCGCGCCGCTCTGGCTGTGGACCTAAGTGAGGTCACCCCGGTTGTCGTAAGAAGTCCAACGCTGTTAGCGGACAAGGACCCCTATAATTCTCTCAAGCCGACACTGAAACCCGAGCCAACTCCGCAGCCAACAACGGAAACAGCCGGCGATCAAAACTCCGAGAATGTCACCAGCGGGACTGAAGTAAAAGCCGCAAGTAACGGCGCAAACATAAGCCGATCGAATACTGAAGCGGCAGAAGCTGCTCCCGAGATCCGGAAAGCGATCCCAGTCGAACCGCAGGAGAAGAAACCGGTCGAGATACGGCGCGCGATACCAGTCAAACCGCTCGACCAAGAGGATGTGGACCAGAGCCTACTGAAATCCGCGGCGCGGCCTTCGGGCAACCTCGACGAATAAGCGGTTTAGCGGCGCGTCCAGCAACCGATGACATCGCAAAGCGCGGAACATTTTCGCCTCACTGTCCTCAATCCTGGTGGACGCGATCCGGAACAGAGTTTTCACGGAGTGCCCGCTCCTGCCGAAGGCGCGCATCCGCCGATCAATTTTCATGCTTTTGCCGCATGCACGCTGGGAGCTTTTCACTTCAATCCGCGCCGCGCCATCGCGGAGGACTTACCGGTCCTGTTGCTTTTGCGCAGCGATTTTCGCGCGTCGGAGCGCGCATTGTACGACCTTAAAAAACAAGGCCGCATCGTCGCCGTTTCTCTAAAGGAGACCGGACTGCACCAGATCGCGCAACAGTTGTGCGACCGCGCGAAGTTATTGCGCTTCATGAAAATTGTGGCGCAGGCCGATGGATGCATTGCCACGACTCCGGAAGCCGCGGAGATTTATCAGCGCGTCCGCTCGAAATGCGACCCCGCGACGGTGTTGTTCGCCCCGACTCCGTATCCCATAACAGGTGAACCAGTCACCGTTGTTAATCTGGATGGATATAAAGGGCGGCGATTGCTCGACGAGCTAAGATTTCCCAAGGGAAAACTCCGCTTAATTGAGAAGTGGAAGTCCTACCCGGATTATCTGCGCGATGTGGCGCAGCATAAGATTGTTTTACAACTCGACCGCAGCCATGTGCCGGGCCAGGTGGCGGGCGATGCTCTACTCTGCCGGGTCGCCTGCGTAGGTGGCGACGGCGCAATCGAAAGAATTGCGTTTCCGAAAACTTGCGGCGAAGGCCGGAGTATTACCGAGATCGCTTCGACGGCGCTGGATCTGCTGAAAAACCTACATTTACGTGCCGCAATTGTCGCCGAATCCCAGGCGCGCGCGCTAGAACGGCTCTCGTTTCAGACGATGCGTTCGCAACTGGCAAATTTTTTTGCCAGCCTCAAGCAAAGCTAAAGAGCCGATCACGCGGGCTAAAAAAGAATTTCGAAGAGTTTAATGCCCCTCCATTTTCCCGGCGTATTGGGATCGAACACGTTTAGTGTCCGGGGGCTCGTGCCCGGTTCAAACGAGGTACTCTCCACCCACGTGCCGTAGCGCGGTGGCGCCCAGGGATTGAGCATCTGAAGTGGATTGCGCGAATCGCTGAATGCGCGCGGAACCACTCCCTGCACCTCGGGGCGCACTAAATAGGCCGGCGGCGTGGGCATTGCTCGCACCGGTTTTTGCGGGCCGAGCGGTGCTCTGAATTCTTGCCCCGAAGCGATTGTAACCAGCGTGGCCAAAAGTGTAATAGTGAATGTTTTCATATTTATCCTTTTAATGCGAGGCGCGCCATAGACTAGCCTCTCCAAGTTCCAAATCCCAAGCTCCAAATTCCAGGGAAATCTCAAGCACCAATTCTCAAATCTTCACCGCGCTGGGCTCTCTGATTTGGTGATTGGAACATGGGATTTGTTTGGAGCTTGGAGATTGGCATTTGGAAATTTCCTCTGTTGCTCACATTATACACTTCGATGGACTACCTTGAAAAGGCCGGACGCGTCCTGGACATAGAAATCTTTGAGCTCAAGCGGCTCCGGGAACGCCTGGACGAAAATTTCTCGCGCGCGGTCGAGCTGATCAAGGAAGCCGTGGACGGGCGCGGCAAGGTTGTTGTCGTTGGCGTGGGAAAATCCGGACACATCGGCGCGAAGATCGCCGCCACTCTCACCAGCAGCGGGTCGCCCGCAGTGGTGTTGGATTCCTCAAACGCGTTGCACGGCGACCTTGGCATGATTGCCGATGGCGATGTGGTGCTCGCCTTGAGCGCCAGCGGCGAGACGGAGGAATTACTCCGGATTTTGCCAGCGATTGCCCGGTTCCAAGTGAAAATTATCGCCATGTGCGGCGATTCGAAATCGGTCCTCGCACAAAACGCCCATCTGTTTCTGGATGTGAACATCGAACAGGAAGCTTGCCCATTGAACCTGGCGCCGACTTCCAGCACGACGGTGATGCTGGCGCTGGGCGACGCGCTGGCAATGGTGTTGCTGGAGGCTCGCGGCTTTAACAAGGAAGATTTCGCTAAGTTTCATCCCGGCGGAATGATCGGTCGCAGCATGCTGACGCGCGTCCATCAGATCATGCGACCGCGCGAAGCGATGGCGGTTGTTTCTACGAATGCGTCTGTTCGCGACGTGCTAAAAGCAATGACGAGCGTCCGTGCAGGCGCTGCCGTTGTCATTGGCGAAGACGAAGAATTGCTCGGCATCTTCACACACGGCGATTTCGTGCGGCACTTTCAATCTGATCCTAGGATTGGCGAACGTCTTGTGGCGGACTTGATGACGTTGAATCCCGTCACGGTGCATAAAGACAAACTCGCGGTGGAAGTACTTAATCTGCTGGAGCGCCATCGTATCGACGATCTCGTCGTAATCGACGATGACAACGTGCCTGTTGGCATTGTCGATTCGCAGGATTTGACGCGGTTGAAATTGCTGTAGAGCTGTGCGGCGATGTTTTGGGGAGAGCGCGCGTCTCGCGTGCTGGCGATGGTGTCCCGCCATCGCGAACTTTTCTGCGAAGGCGTCGCGCGTCCCATGGCGCAGCATAGGAAAGATTGTTGCGGCGAGACACCGCAACCAACACGCGAGACGCGTGTGCTCCCCAGATAGTTGCGTTGCCGCGCTGCACGTGCAAACGTCCGCGCTCCGCTTGAACGCTTGAACGCTCCCATGCCTGCCGCCAACGATCTTCGCCGAGGAATGGCCATCAAATACAATGGCAACACTGCTATTGTGCTGGAGGTGCACCATCGCACGCCGGGAAATTTGCGCGCGTTCGTGCAAGCTATCATCCGCTTCATCAACACTGGGAAGAGCGCCGATGTCCGGTTCGGTTCCACCGACAAAGTGGAGTTGGTCGAGATTGACCGAAAACAGCTCGAGTTCAGTTACAGTGACCGCAACGGCTATCACTTCATGGATCCGGAGACGTACGATACGATCACGTTGCAGGAGAACCTGATCAGCGACGCAAAGGATTACCTGGTGGAAAATCTCTCTGTCCAGGTCCTCTACGCAGAAGGCAAACCCCTGCAGGTTGAATTGCCGGCGTCGGTGAGTCTCAAAGTGGTGGAATCGCCGGAGGGCTTGCGCGGCGATACCGCCAGCAACGTCACCAAGCCGGCAAAGCTGGAGACCGGCAAAAGCATCAACGTCCCGCTTTTCATAAAGGAAGGCGAAACGATTAAGATCGACACGCGCACCGGGGCTTACATGGGCCGCGCGTGACGCTCGCACGATCGCTGTAGGGCGACCGCTCCGGTTGCCCAGGCTGGCAGGCGATGCGCCTGCCCTGCAATTCAGATGCGCGTAATCAGCGGTTCCGTCTTGCTTTTCTCCGCGGAAATCTGCGTAATCTCCGGCAACTTTGGCTGCAACGAAGCGAAGATCGAAAAACAATCGCGGTACGCGCAAATCGAAGCGTGGTGGGAAAGTTGTCCGAAGCGTTGCAGGCGCGAGATC
Source organism: Verrucomicrobiota bacterium (assembly GCA_003219005.1). Taxonomy (GTDB): domain Bacteria; phylum Verrucomicrobiota; class Verrucomicrobiia; order Chthoniobacterales; family UBA10450; genus Udaeobacter. The sequence continues at coordinate 16,437 of QHPG01000173.1, read as the reverse complement.
CGGAAGCTCCGTCTCTGCGTCGGAGCTACTGACGGTGCCGACGCGCTGGGTGAAATTTGTATTTGCGATTTTCCTGCTGCCGCTCTGCGCAATCCTTAGTCAGACATTTTTTACCGCTTTCGCGCGCGCGACCGTAGCGCAACGTCTCTGGACCGGCGAGGAATTTTGGTTTTTTTGCTTGGGCGCGATCCTTTGGCTGATCGCTTTCTTCGGTCTCCCACGTCCGATTCTGATTTACGTCTTCGGACACGAGCTGACTCATGTGCTCTGGGTTTGGTTGATGGGCGGACGCGTCAGCCGGTTTCGAGTGAGTCGTGACGGAGGACACATAGTTACGAGCAAGGCCAACTTCTGGATCGCGCTGGCGCCGTATTTTTTCCCGCTCTACAGCATTCTGGCGATCGCCATTTACGGCGCGCTCAGCCTTTTTCTGAATGTGCAACCGTACGGGCGATTGCTTTACGCCGTGATCGGCGCGACTTGGGCGTTTCATTTCACGTTCACCTGCTGGATGATCCCGAAAAATCAGACCGACCTAAGCGACCAAGGCACATTTTTTTCCCTCGTGGTGATCTATTTGATGAACCTGCTTCTGCTCAGCGTGATGCTCATTCTCGCCTCGCCAGAAATTACATTCGCAGGTTTCGGCGCGGATTTACTGATGAACCTCGGCAACTTTGCGAACTGGCTAGTCGATCTTTTCCAAGAATTCGTGCATCGCCATTAATGTTGGCGTTTCACAGACAACCGTCGCAGATTTTGTAGGGCGTCCGCCGCGGCGGACGCCTCAGGGAAGGTTCGTAATCACCGCAAAGGGCAGGACCGACAATGCGTCGCTTACTGAGACGCGCCGATTGTGATAACGAACTGGGCGGCACGTGAACAGATCGTGCGCCTTCTCGAGCGAGAACGTTTCAGGAAATTCGATTCCTGTATCTTTCCATCGCTCACCGATGGGCGGGAAACCAACGCGCGAAGAGAGCCGCGGCGCGATCACAGCAATCCATTTGTCCGTCAGCCGTCGCGCGAAACTGATGCAAGACTCCGCAAACATTCCACTCGCGCGAAGCGGAAGATATTCGCCGCGCTGAAAAAGGTCGGCGTGCTCGCGGCGAAATCGCAGCACTCGCTGGGTCAGAAACATTTTGATCCGGCCGTCAGGCCATGCACGCATTAGTTCGCCGGGAGTTGCACCTGGCAATGCTGCAAGCATTTCGCGCCTGCGATTGTAATCGACTGGACGCCGATTATCGGGATCGACCAAGCTGTAATCCCAAATCTCATCGCCCTGATAAATGTCCGGCACGCCGGGCGACGTCAGTTTCAGCAGCGTTTGCGTGAGCGAATTGATCGCTCCCAGGCGTGCAATGTCCTTCGCAACCGGAAGGAAGATTAGCAGAAATTTGTTTCGCGCTGAGCAATCCAAAATTTTTGCGACAAACTCCTGCATCGCAGCGTCCCATTCTTCATTTGGCTGGATCCAGCTGGTATTGATCTTCGCCTCGTGCAGCGCCTTGGCCATGTAAGCTTGAATTCTCTCGACGTACTCCTGCGTTATGGCGGATTCTGGTTCGCCATCTGCTCGTATCGGCCACGTCCCTAACAGAGTCTGATACAGCAAGTATTCCTCGTTTGCGTCCGGCGCTTCCAAGTCATTGATCATTCGTTTCCAGCGGCGATTCGCCATGCGCCAGCGTTGCAACGAACGTCGCCAAAGCTCAGGAATTTCGGAAATGGCCACGATTCGCGCACGCACATCTTCGCTGCGTTTGGTGTCGTGCGTGGAGGTAGCAAGCAAGCTCACAGGCCAATTGCGGTACCGATCCATGTTCCGCTCGTGAAACGTCTCGACACTCGACCCAAACTGTTGCGGCTCGCCGCCCACTTCGTTTAGCGCTGTCAGCCGGTTGTAAATGTAAGACACGGTGTCCTCCAGTCCCTTGGCGCTGATCGGCCCTGTGGCCTGCTGAAATTTCAAAACGAAATGCGTGTGCGCGGCGCGTTCGACAGCATTAAGATTCGGCGGAAAACGAAAGAGCAGCACGTCGCGCAAATAATCGAAGATCGACTCGTCCATTCCCGGGTTGCGGCGCTTGGCCGCGCTGATCGCGCGCTCGACGATTTGACGATCTTCGTCGCCGACCGGCTGACCCGGCGCAAGATAAGTTCTGTAAACCGGGAAGCAGGCGATGGTCTCGCGCACCGCGCGCGAGAGCGCCTCGAGCGTGAAATCGCGATACCATCGGTTTTGCTCGGACAAGCGGTCGAGCATGTTCCCCAACACAACGACATCGTTCGCCAGCGCGAGTTTCATTACTTGCAGCTTTTTCGCATACAGCAGATGGCCGAAGGGGACCGAGTGACCAATGAAACGATGGAACGTTTTTGTGATCGCCGTTTCGGCCGGAGAATCGACCAGCAACTGTGTCACTTGATTTGCAAAATCGTAGCCAGTGGTTCCGTGCACAGGCCAATCCTTCCGTAAGGTTTCAGGGCCAGTGAGGATTTTTTCTGCCAGCATGTAGATCGCGCGCCCATTCTTGCGCAATCCGATCCCGAGCGCTTTCGCGCAACGCTGCTGAAGTTTTTCGAAATATTCGCGGGGCAAGTAAAGACCATCCGGATGATCGATGCGGAGGCCTGTCACTGCGCCCGCACTTACCAAATCGAGAGTTAGCCGGTGTACGGCGTCAAAGACCTTTGGCAACTCGACCCGAATCGCCGCCAGATCGTTCACGTCGAAAAAACGGCGGTAATTGATTTCTTCAGCCGCCACGCGCCAAGACGCCAACCGATACGACTGTGCGTTAAGGAACTCATCCAGCGCGTCAAAACTGCGCGGATCGCCGGCCTTTCCATTGATCTCGGCCAGCGCCTTTTCGATTGCCCGTTGCACCTGCGGCGCTTCCGCGCAACGGCGCTCGAGACGTCGTTTGATGATTTCCTTTTCGCGAATTCGTTCTGCTATTCGTTTTGGATCGGTTTCGATGCGTTTCGGCAAATATTCGAGCGCGGTCAGAATGCTTTGCACTTCCGCATAAAAATTTTGGTCCTTTTGGTCGGCGAGTTTTTTTAACGCAATCTCCAGAATGTAACGATACGTTCCCGGCGCGATCGGCAGTCTGCGCTCGCCGTAGAGTAGATAAAAAGTTCCCTCTTCAAAGCACACCTGCAATTCGCAGCGCTCAAGCACACGCCCGTATTGGTCGCTCAAAATCGGCAGAAGAACTTTGTCGCGCAGGTCAAACTTCAGCGGATGCCACTCAATGTCGAAATAGGGCGCATATCTGGAACTAGGGCCGTTTTCCAGCACGTCCATCCACCACCGGTTGCGCGAGTCGGCGATGCCGACGTGGTTCGGGACAAAATCCAGCACCTGACCCATGCGGTGAGCGTGCAGCTCCGCAATCCAAGCGTCATAATCCCCGCGCGAACCGATTGCCGCGTTTAGCTTGTTATGATCGGTGATGTCGTACCCGTGCAGGCTGTCCGGGCTCGCCTGAAAATACGGCGACGCATAAACATCGCTCACCCCTAGCGCCTGCAGATACGGCACGATCGCGCGTGCCTGGGAAAATGTGAACCAGCGACTGAATTGCAATCGGTAGGTGCAGGTTGGAATGCGCGGATGTTTTCCTGTCATGTCATCCCGAGCGGATGCGAGGGACCTCTCGCAGACGAGTTTACATCACAGTTTCGACATTGCGTAATCCAAGCTTCGAATGTGAGATCCTTCGCTCCGCTCAGGATGACACGCCTGGGAATCGAAGTGTCTTACATCCGCTCCGGCACTTTGATGCCGAGAAGATCCAAGCCTCGCTGCAAAACGCGCCCGGTGAGATCGCATAAGGACAGCCGCGAACTGCGCACCGGTTCGTCTGATTTCAGAACCGGACAGGCTTCATAAAATGTGTGAAAGCTGTTCGCCAGCTCGAACAGATAATTTGACAGGATGTTTAGACGAAAATCGTTCAACACCTGCGGAACGATTTCGGCGAACTGACACAGACGTTTGGCGAGATTGATCTCCGCTGGCTCCTTTAAAACGAGCAGGGTAGCCACGGGCCTGTGGCCCGTCCCACCTTCAACGCCCCACAGGGGCGTGGCTACAGCGGCTTCGCCTGCGTTACGAAAAATCGAGCGGATTCGGACATAAGCGTTCTGCAAATACGGTGCGGTGTTTCCGTGCAGGGCGAGCATCTTTTCCCAGGAAAAAATGTAATCCGTCAGCCGATACTGCGAGAGATCAGCATACTTTACGGCGCCGATCCCGATCTTTTTCGCGATGTCGGCCTTTTCGTCCTCACTCAGCTGCGGATTTTTTTCCTCGATGATTTTCCGTGCGCGCTTGCACGCCTCTTCGAGGAGGTCGCGCAACGGGACGTTGTCGCCGGAGCGCGTCTTCATTAGTTTCCGGTCTTCGCCGAGGATGCTGCCAAATATGATGTGGCGCAGATCGGCCTTATAACCTTCGCGCCGGGCAATCTCGAAAATTTGTTTGAAATGCAACGTCTGCGGCGCGCCGACCACGTACCAGATGGCATCGGCTTTCAAATCGTTGACTCGATAATCAATCGTGGCGACATCGGTAGTGGCGTAATTAAATCCGCCGTCTCGCTTGCGAATGATAAGAGGTTTATCGGCCAGCTCGGGATTATCGCGGAAGAAGACGACCACTGCGCCTTCGCTTATCTCGGCGATGCCGGATTTGAGCACGCGTTCGACCACGCTTGGCAGGCAATCGTGATAAAAACTTTCACCGCACTGGAGGTCGTAATGAACGTCGAGCAATTTGTAAACGTGTTCGAAATCCTGCATCGAGAGCGCGACGCATTCGTTCCAGATGTCGATGTTTTCCTTGTCGCCCGCCTGCAACTTGACTAACTCCTGGCGGCAGGCCTCGCGAAATTGCGGATCGCTGGTTGCTCGTTCGTTTGTCTCTTTGTAAATCCGCACGATCTCGGCCAGCGGATTGCGCTGCAGGGCTTGCCGATCGAGCAGATTTTTCCATCCGTAAATAACCATCCCAAACTGCGTGCCCCAGTCGCCAATGTGATTATCGCGGATTACCTCGTGCCCGAGGAATTGCGCGATCCGCGCCAGCGCGTCGCCGAGTACGGTGCTGCGAATATGACCGACATGCATCGGCTTGGCCACGTTGGGCGACCCGAAATCAATCACGATCCGTTGTGTTGATTTGGCCTTTGCAACGCCGAGCCGTTCGTCTCGCAGCACCTCCATCGTCTTTTCAGCAACTGCACCAGGACGTAGTACGAAGTTGATAAAGCCTGCACCCGCGACCACTGGCGGTTCGCAAACGTCGCCAGCATTAAACTGCGCGACGATTTGCTCCGCGAGAACTTGCGGCTTTTCGCCGCGCTGCTTCCCCAAGATGAGAGCGACGTTGGTCTGGTAATCGCCGAAGCGCGGATCGGTAGCCGGCGTTAATTCGCCAGCGATTGGCAATCGCGCTTGCGCAAGCGCGTCGCTTAGTTTCTTCGCGAGAACTACCTGGAATGTTTCCATCGATTTATTTCAGCGGAAGCGAAACGTGAAGCAGACAATCATGTCTGCTGCCAACTTTCAATCTTCACAGGCACGATTGCCTGCGTCACGAATTACGAGCGGTCGCGAAAGATCGACAAAATTTCGTCGGCGGATTTCGCGCTGGCCAGGCTTTCGCGGACAGAGCGATCGTTCAGAAACTTGGCGATCGAGGCCAGCGTGCGTAGGTGCGTTTGAAATTGATTTTTCGGGACAATGAAAAGCACGACAAATTTGACCGGCGCATTATCGAGCGCATCAAACTCAATGCCGGTCGGGGATCTGCCGAATGCAGCCACAACGTCCTCCAGCCGGTCGGACGAACAATGCGGAATGGCGATCCCGAATCCGATGCCCGTGCTCATCGTTTCTTCGCGTTGTTTAAGCGCCGCAAGAATCGGGTCGCGATCTGCAGGCTTAATCTTGCCAAGTCCAACGAGCAAATCGATCAACTCGACGATGGCCGCCCAGCGTTCCGTTGCTTTCATCTCGGGGATGATTTGCTCGGCAGAAAGTAAATTGGCCAACGACATGTGGATTCCCGATGCGGGAGGCCAAGCTTAGCGGCAGCGCCTAGCTTGACAAGCGCGTTTTGAAACCAGTTAGAACTTACGACTCGCGAATTTTACAATTCAAGCGCCGGGAAAGCAGCCAACGGACGCCAAACATATCGATTGTCGCGCGCACAGCGCGATTGCCCAGGCCGTATTTGCTTTGACCGAAGCGACGCGGCCGATGATTAACCGGGATTTCCATAAGCCGGTAGCCTGCGCCTTTGACCAGCGCGGGAACGAAACGATGCATTCCTTTGAACGGAACCAGCGCGCTAACGCATTCGCGCCGCATCGCTTTAAGCGTACAACCGGTGTCGCGCACTCCGTCTTTTGTGAAACGGCTGCGAACCGTGTTAGCAATCCGGCTGGTCAGCCGCTTCACCAATGTGTCACGCCGTTGCGCGCGATAGCCACAGACGAGATCGGCACCGCGCGCAATTTCGGCGAGTAGTCTTGGAATGTCAGCAGGATCATTTTGCAGATCGCCGTCGATAAGAACCGCAGTCAAGCCTTGCGCGGCCTCGAGACCGGCATAGATGGCCGCGCTTTGCCCGGCATTTTTTTCAAACCGAATCACCCTCACGTTCGCGTTGGGCTCAATACGTTCAACTGTGCGATCGACTGATCCGTCATCGACAAAAATGATCTCGTAATCGAGGCCTTTCAGCACTGCGCTCAACTCGGATTGCAAGATGGCGACGCTTTCTTCCTCGTTGAAAAGCGGGACGACAACGGAAACTTCGGGCGAACTTGTCATCTGCTGGCTCATCGGCACGTTGTGAACAGCACGCCACCTCGCGTCGAACGCCGGTCATCCCGAACGAAATGAGGGACCTCGCGCACGGTGTTTGTGTCACTCTGTTTCCCTGGTGAGATCAACGTCGCTTGCGTGAGGTCCTTCGCTCCGCTCAGGATGACCCATGCAGAGAACTTGTAAAATCGGCGTCTCATAATGGGAGCGTCCGGTAATTTCGGCAAAGAAAGACTTGCCACGTGCGAATTACTTTCCCGTAACGCGAGAGCTCGATCGTTCCCACGGGCTCGAGCGATTGAAATGCAGCTTGAATGCTATGCGGCACGTGTTTCTTCTCTCCGTTTCGAATGAACAGCGCATCGCGGCCCATGAAGAGATTGATGCCATTTTCTTCGGTGTAAACTTCGCCCTCTGGGCGCGGCGCGCCCGATTTTATTTCAACAAATTCATCGTAGCGCGGCCAAAAGGAAAATTGATTCACCATGTCTTGGGATTCGGGAATATAGACCGGCGGATGACCCAGGCCTTCCACCCGTTTATCGCGCAGATAAAAAGAAATTTCCGAGGCGCGATCGCGAGCGTCCGCAATCAAAAAAGTTTCTCGCCCAATTTCGTTTCCAGATCATTGCGCATCTTTTCCAGCGCATTCGTAGCGGTTTTCCATCCGCGCATCCGATCGCTTGGGTCAGGCCGCTCCAATTTGAACCCCGCAGCGCGCACGACGTCCGTGTCCAGCGCGATCACACTCATGATAAGCCCAACCAGTATCGCTACGACCGCGCCCAGTCGTAACATGACGCTGGCCTCGAGCCGTTCCCACCAGAAATAAATCGCCAAAAGGCCGAACCCCAGAAAAGCGAGCCCGTCCCAATTCGGCGCAGCGGCCTTGTTCACTGAAAGAAGCAGATAAAAAAGAAAGACCGGCAACCCAAACCACATGAGGAACAGCACCTTGAATTGCTGATTGACGCGCCGCCAGCTTCCAATGACGCCCCAAGCCAGTGCAAGAAAGAGAAATGGCGAATAGGCCAGGAAATGCTGGCCGAGAAATGAAAGGACCTCGACCGGATGAAAACCAAATCCGTGCTCGAGACTTCCCCGCGATCGCAGATGCACCAGCGTGATCCACGCATGTTGGGCGTTCCACACTATCGGCGGCACCGTGCAAAGAGCGAAAAGCACGAGCAATGAATACAAGCCCGGTAGTTTAAACTCCTGTCTGAGCCGGGGAGCGAAGGCAAGCACCAATAGAATCGAAACAAGCTCAAGTGCGTTCGTGTATTTGGAAAGGAATCCAAGTCCAATCAGCAATCCGGTCAGCGGCCAATACCAGGAGAAATGCGGGCTTTTTTCAACCGCCAGCCAGAAAGTGAACATCGCCGCCAGCCAGAAAAAAACCGACAACGCATCAATCGTCATCAGGAACGCACCGATATTAAAGATCGGGGTCACATTCAGCGCGACGACCGCCCACAACGCTGCGGTGGCATTGAACAAGCGCCTCGTGAAGTAGAACAGGAGCACACTTGTTCCTGCCGCGAGCAGCGGACTGAAGAAACGGACGCCGAACTCATTGGCGCCGAAAACCGTCGTGCTGGCGCGCATGACAAACGCAATGGTCGGCCCTTTGCTGAAATATGCCGGCGCCAGCCGCTCCGACCACATCCAGTAATGCGCCTCGTCGAATTCCAGATCAGTCGTCGCTAGCAATGACAATCGAATCGCCGTCAGCGCAAGGATGAAAAACCAGACCGCGCGCGTGGTGCTCATACAGAGCTGTGCAGCGGGCTCAGCGCTCGCGCGCGACCAACCAGCGCAGTCAAACTTGGATGACGCGCAAAAAGCCGTGGCATCCATTTGCGGGCTGCGCTCCTCCAAATCAATTCAAACAGGCCAAGCAGAAGAAGTGCTTCGCCAACGCCAAGAAAAAGCGTAGCAATCACATCACTGGGCCAATGCGCGCCCAGATAAATTCGCGAATAACCAACCGCGGCAGCGACAAACCAGTAAAGCCAGCCGCGGCGTCGATAAAACAGCGTGCAGTACGCGGCGATGATCGTGTTGGTTACCACGTGGCCCGATGGAAATGACGGCCCCGCACGGTTTCGGTCGGATTGATCGGAAAAACGGATGACCGGTTTCTTAAAGAGCGTGAGAAACGCCGGCCGCGTCTTTTGCAGTTGGACCATGCGGACGCTTTCGACCTGCTTCGGCCTATGCCGGTCAAATGCCGTCTTCAATATTCCCGTAACCGGCTCCGCCACCGCGAGAGCCAGAAGCAAGCAGACAATGAATGCCCGCCCCCTGAATCCGCCAAAGAGAAGCGCAGCGAGCGTGATCGCAATGAACAGCGGCTTCCAAATTTCGCCATTACTGAGAGCGGCCATGAACAAGTCGAGCGCAGGACTCGTCCATTCTTCGTTGATGAGATGAAAGAGAGACTGATCCATCCAAATGAAAATGAAGCGACGCCTAAGCTTTAGCCGCTACATTGTAATAAACAAATGCGGAGGAATGACGAAGCACAAACGTCGAGTGACGAAGGAATGACGAAGCTCGAATCCCGAATGATTAAAGCGGCGCGTCGGCGCGCACATTCGTCATTAGAGCATTCGGGCTTGTTTCGTCATTCGTCATGCGTCATTCGTCATTCCGCTCTAGCCGTCTTTTTCGCTCTCAGCTTTTCCCTTGACGGTGAGCCCCCGCCTTCGGCGAAGGACATTCTCAACTCAGTCCGAATGGTCGAGTCAAAACAGCAACTCGATCTCCAAGGCCAGCTTCGGCAAAATGATGCCGTAGTCTCATTTCGGCTGGTCCAAAACGGGCCGCTGATTCGTTATTCATTCACGAATCCGGATGAGACCTTGCAGTTGCGCCTGGGTGAAAACAGCTCGCGCCTCGATCTCGTGAGCGACGCGGGAACTGAAAAATTTGCGGCCTCGAAGCTCAATCAAAGAATCCGCGACACTAGCGTGACCTACGAGGACCTGGCCTTCAAATTTCTCTATTGGCCGACGGCACGCGTGTTGGGCGAAGAAAATGTTCGCACGCGTAAGTGCTGGAAATTGCAACTGAGGGCGCCTTCGCGCGAATCGCAGTATTCGAATGTCTTACTGTGGATCGACAAGGCGAGCGGCGCGTTAATGCGCATGGAAGGCTACGATTGGAACGCGCAACTCGCGAAACGCTTCGAAGTCGTGTCCGCGCAAAAGATCGAGGGTCGCTGGTTTCTGAAACAAATGCGGGTAGAAGAATTTCAGCCAGGCACGAATCACGTCCAGGCAAGGACGTATCTGGAGATCAAGAAGTAGGGACGCCGCGCTGCGGCGTCCGCCTCAAATCTCAGCTGGCTGAAGTCGTTAGCGCGCCTGATGCTGGTCGGATTTTGCTCCGCTCACCACCAGCCTGCGGCCGAGGAATTCCTTGTCGTGCAATTCCTCCACCGCGCGTTTCGCTTCCTCGATGGTTTGCATCTGCACAAAGGCGAAACCTTTTGAGCGCTGGTTGTGCCGGTAACTTACGACCTCCGCGTTTTGCACGTGCCCCACGCCGTTGAACAATTCAAATAGATCGCTCTCGGTGGCGTCGAAGGACAAGTTGCCGACGTATAGACGTGGCGAAGTAACTTCTATCCGTTCAGGCTTGCGCGTCGGTCGCGAAGGCTGCGTACCATTGCGTGCCTGTGCGGTTTTCTTTTTCTCCCCGCCGTTTCCGAAAAATTCGGCAACCCGTTGCCAGAATGTCTTTTTTTGCGTCTTTGCCGCTTCCTGCTGGCCCCGAAAGCGTTCGTGATTTCCTCTGCGTCGGCCCCCACCGCGCGAGCGGCGTGAGCGTGTTCCGGATGAATAAGAGTTCATGTTGATTCTTAGGTTTAGTCCAATTGTTAAAAGGGCGGAGCGCCCCGAAAAGGCTCGGGACACCGTCCGCGGCGCGCGAATCATCAAGAGTCCATTCAAACTTTCTCTTCTGCGACGCCAATGGAAACTCCGCCTCTGTGTGTCGGAAATAGACTTGTCTCGAACCGCAAGCCGGCGCACTCAACCAACGAAGCAGTGATGCCGCAAATATTTGCCGCATCGCTTCAAGAAATCTGAATCGTCGTAGAAACCGGACGCTCGGAAGATCGAAGAAGATTCCCGACATCTCGGCCCGATTATGGCTTAGGTGACGGCTGATTGCAAGTGGGATTGGCCCTGCTGCCAAAAGCCGCAAGTGTTAATCTCCAACCTCCAGAGAAATTCCAATAAGCAACTTCCAAAACCTGCCGCATCTACACGGCTGAAAAAATTTGAATATTGGAGCTTGGTACTTTCTCTGGAAGTTGGAGGTTGGAACTTGGAGCTTCAGCCGTGGATCCAGTCGTCTCGCAACGAGTACGCACGTGACTTGATGTATTCTCGCGGGCGCTCCCCACGAATCGGGCGCAGAAAATATCGCAGTTCGCGTTGGGTGAGCTTTGGCTCGTAGCCGAACTCCGGCATGAGATCGCGGCAATGCCATTCTATCCATCCGATTTCGTCATCGGAGAGTTCGCGCTGCCAGCGCGTTACAGGTTCGGTGCTAATTTGCGAAAAGTTAATGCGCGCCGCGGAGTTGCCGCTCCAGAACTGGCCCACTTTCGTCGGGGTCAGCACCGTGTCCGGATCGAACTCGATCTCCAGGTAATTGCAAACGTCTTTCATTGTGCTAACAGGTTCGCAGACCAATTTTTCGTACGGCACCACAAAGCCGGGTACCTCTCCGTCGCGAACGCGCGTGGCCAGCTTCGCGGCGACCCGCCAATGAGCGATCACGTAATAAGTCGAGAACTTTCCTGTTTGTCTCGTTTTCTCCAGAGCGATCTGCGCCCCGAGAATAGCGCGCGGGTCGCGTAGGGTGACCAGGATCTTGGCATGTGGAAAGCGACTGAGAATAGCGCCGAAGTAATTCCGATTGGCTGGAGTCTTTTCCACCCAACGCGCGATCGTGTCGAGCGAGCGTCCCAGCGTCGCGGCGTACGCTTTGACCATGAGAACCAGCAAATCCTCGTGCGTGTTCACAGGATCAAATGCTGCATCTTCGAACACCTTCAGAAATTTCTCTCGCGGAAACGTCGAGTAATTGCGCTTTCCCCATTTGCACGGGCCGCCGAACAGCACGTTGGCAAGCGATTCTTTGGTCAGATAATCAAACTGCGCGCGGCGACCGCGTGGCGCGTATTTGGTCAGGACAGTAGGAAAATAAGCGGTTTCTTCCGGCAACACCAGTAGCTCCGGGTGGTTATCGAGTAACGCGACCAGCAGCGTCGTGCCAGATTTCGCCTGGCCGGCAATAAAACAGGCGCGCTGCTCGAATGGTAGAGTTTCCATCGATTTCAATCAGTACACGAATTCACCGGGCCGTTGTTCATCCTCTTTCGCGTGTCATCCCGAGGGTAGCGAGGGACCTCGCAATTACTGCTGACCTCACGCAAGGTAGCTAGCGTGACCACCCACGCAATTAAAGGATCCTTCACTGTGTTCAGGATGACAGCGCGTTTTACTTCGCAGACTTCAAAAACCAATCGATGAACTTGGGCAAGCCCTCACTGAACTTCATCGTTGGATTGTAACCAAGCAATTTCCTTGCTTTTGAAATGTCCGCGCAAGTTAGCGGCATATCGCCGGGTTGCTCCGGCAGCCGGTTAACTTTTCCCTTCCTTCCAAGCGCATTTTCGATCGCCGAAATCAGTTCTTTGAGCTGAATGGTGTCGCTTTCTCCAAGATTAAAAATGTCGTAACGGGAGCCGTCATATTTGAGCGCGGCCATCGTTCCCTGGATCACGTCATCGATGTAAGTGTAATCGCGGCGCGTGCTGCCATCTCCAAATTGATCGATGGGTTGGCCGGCATAGATGCGCCGGGTGAATTGATGAATGGCTAGATCGGGCCGTTGCCGCGGACCGTACACGGTGAAATAACGCAGCGCCACTACACGTATTTGGTAGAGGTGCGAGTAGGTCGAGCAAAGGAATTCGCCCGCGACTTTTGTCGCGGCGTAAGGGCTGAGTGTCTGCGTGAGATGTTGATCCTCAGAAAATGGGACCGTTTTCGAAGCTCCGTAAACCGACGAGCTGGATGCAAAGACGAATCGTTCAACGCCAGTCACGCGCGCCGCTTCCAGTAAATGCAATGTCCCGGTGACATTTGTGTCGTAATAGAGTTGGGGGAGTTGAATCGAGGGCCGAACACCCGCGCGCGCAGCCAAATGCGCGATCGCGTCAACTTTCTCCCGATGAAACAAACTCCGCACCGCCGCGCCGTCGCGAAGGTCGACGTGCCAGACGGTTACGTCCTTCCCAAAACCGGCAATGTTCGCGCGCTTGATCTGTGGATCATAAAAATCGTTGAAGTCGTCAAGGATGATTACAGCATCCCCGGCCGCCAGCAGCTTTTCGACAAGATGCGACCCAATGAAACCCGCACCGCCTGTGACCAAAATTCGCATGACGCCAAATTAGCCACAGATGGACACAGATGGACACAGATTTTGCGGGGAGGACTGTAGGGCGTCTGTGTCAGTCGCGAAAACGTTCGGGATTTACAGAAACGCCCTACAATCAAAAATCGCGCCAGTGCGAAAGCAGATAAATCCAGTTTAGCACGAAGGCTAAAATGACAGAGACACGCACGAACGTTTTCGCTCGTTTCGTGGAAAAGGAGATTCGCAAACGCGGTGCGCGCGTTGTGAGTGTCGCAAACGCGTAAAGGTCGAACGTCATCACGCCGCATAGCGCTGTGAAGACGAGTGGATTCCATTTCAATGCAGCGAGGAAGCGGCCATGAAAGAATTGAATCGCGCATCGCGTCATGCCGCACGTCACACACGGCAAACCGGTGAGCTCGTGAAACACACACCACGGCCAAGGCAAACCGACGGCAAACCAAACTGTCGCCAAGGCAAGCGATCCGACAGAGACAGCTAACCAAATCAGTTCGTGGTCGATTTCGCCCGGCTCAAGGCGGTGGCGGCAAAGCTGCATTCGCGGCTGCAATCAATGGTGTACGGCGCTCATTGCGCCAAGCACGCCGAACATCAGCAGGAGAAATGCCCCACAGCAAACAACCAAGGGCAACAGCACGGCGATTACTGCACGGCCGGTGTCCGTTTCATGAGCACGGGCTAGCCCGATGCAGTAAAGGATAACTTTCCAAATTCCGACGATCAGCCCCCCACAGAACGGGATCACAAGGAGCGGGCTAACTGATCCTTCCGCGAAGCAAACTACACGGAAAGTAGTCTCAAATGACTGCTTTGCGCCGCCGACAATCATCAGACAGACATGAAGAATTGCCGAGGCAACAAACACTCCAATCACCACAAACAGCGGTGTCAGGACTAAGAGGAAGATCCAGCTCAGCCCGCCGAAAAGATGCGCCAAAGCATTGTGCCTGTCCCCGAATGGTGTGAATGATCGAAGAGCAAAATTGTAAGTGAGTGCAAACACCCCGCCGAAAGTTCCACCAATGATTGCATAGAGAAGCGGCTCGCCCAGACCTCCTTCACGTTTCATCGCTGTGAACGCGGCAACCGGCCTGCTCAAAACCATCTGCAACGTTTCAATAAGCGCGTTCAACAATCCTTTGGTTTGTCGCTCGTCCCAAGGCAGACCGCTGCGCGGGGCTGCAGGTCCTGATATCGAGGCCGCGCCAGTTTGCAGCGGCGGCGCCACCGGCGTAGCGCCAGCAAGCTCGGCAAACTGCGATAATGGCTGCCAATTCGCCATTCCTTCGCGCCACCCGATGTCGGTTGGAGCAAAGCGGCCTGTGCGCAGGCCTTGGCGAACTTCTTCCTCGGAAAACACGCCCAAACTTGTTGCGCCCCGGTTAACGTGGATCATGGCCATAATATGCTCGTTCTAATGAGGCGCAGCGCGGAGCGCAAGGTTAAATGCGCGCTTTGCGCTCGTTAAACCATTGAGCCGCTAAATCGTTAAAGCGGGAGATCGATCCTTTGTCATTCTGAGCGAAGCGAAGAATCTCTGATCATTTCTTAAGTCTCACTTGCCGCAAGCCTCTGCCAGAGATATTTCGCTCCGCTCAACATGACAAAGCGAGGATGTTTGAACGTTTCGACGCTTTAACGTTTCAACGATCATTATCCAGCGCCCGCCAGAAGTACCATGCAGCAACTGAGCGGTGCGGTCGCCATTTCTTCCCAAACTTCATGAGCTGTTTTGGCGTGGGCAATTTTCGCCGGCTAAAAGTTTTGGCGAAACCTTTGCGCACTCCGTAGTCATCCACAGGCCAGACATCCGGTCTTCCGAGATCGAAAAGAAGAAGCATCTCAACCGTCCACCGACCAATCCCGCGCACAGTTGTGAGACGCGCGACGATTTCGTCATCGTTCATCCGAAGAAGTGCGCGACTGGATGGGACTGTTCCGTCCAATGTTTTCGCGGCAAGGTCCTTTATCGCTGCGATCTTTGCGCGCGAAAGACCAGCCGCGCGAAGCGTTTCGTCTGGTGTGGCGAGAACTTTTGCGGGATCGAGCCGTTTTCTTTTGGGATACAATGCACGGACGCGATTCCAAATCGCAGCAGCGGCTTTGCCGTTTAGTTGCTGGTAGGCAATCGACTCGGCTAGTGCGTCAAACGGGCGGATCGACACGGCCGGCTGAATTTCGTAGCGCCGCGACCGCGCGATAAGCGCAGCCATGCGCACATCACTTGCGCTGAGAAGCTGATGAGCGTGGTCGTGATCCATGAAACCGACAGTTCCTGAAACGATAACGATACTTGAAAAGGCGCAACATTTTTCGGTTCTGGGGAGCGCAGGCTGCCAGACTGTAGTTCGCGGCAGCCTGCCGCGAACATGAATTGCAACCCGGAGTGAATTGCGTGCCAAGTGCGTTCGGCAAGCTGCCGAACGCTGCAGGCTGGCAGCCTGCGCCCCCCAGACTTGCCTTGTGCAGCACTTTCCGTTTTGTGATCTTTCATGGACACCCAACTCACCTGGTACGGGCAGTCGGCTTTCAAGATCGTTACATCGAGCGGAAAAGTTCTGCTCGTCGATCCGTGGTTAACGAATCCTGTCTTCGAAAGCGCGAAGGACGAACTGGCCGCGCTCAAACACGTCGATCTTATCCTCGTTACGCACGGCCATTCCGATCACGTCGGCGATGCCGTTGAAATCGGGAAACGCACACGAGCGAATCTCGTGGCTACGTTCGATCTAGCTGACGCAATAGTGAAACACCTCGGTTATCCGGCAGAGCTGGCGCAAGCGGATACGATCGGTCATTTTGGCGGCGAACTGACACTGCTCGATGGAGACGTAAAGGTCCTCTTTGTTCGAGCCCATCACGGCTCTGGCGTCTCGGCTGATGATCAATCCGGCGCGAGACACGGCGGCGTGCCGGGAGGTTTTGTAATTACGATTCGCGGCGGCCCAGGCATTTACCACACTGGCGACACAGATTTGTTTTCCGACATGGCGCTGGTGTCGCGGTTCCACAAGATTGACGTGATGCTGGTTTGCATCGGCGACCATTTCACGATGGGGCCCGCTCGGGCGGCGGAAGCAGTCAGATTGGTCAATCCGCGCGAAGTAATTCCCATGCACTACG
>QHPG01000017.1 GCA_003219005.1 Verrucomicrobiota bacterium | reverse complement strand
GCTCGGTAACTACGGCGGCGTCTCGCGCTTCGGCGTTGGTCAACTGCTGATCACCGACGGCGCGGATTCCATGGGTAATTCCACTACCGCAACCCACCTCTTTACCACCAGCAGCGGTCAGTTTGGCGCTGGCCCGCCGATGATTGGCAACCGCGCCGGGCACGCGCAGGGCAGGCTGCCCGATGGCCGGGTGCTGGTCGCCGATGGCTTCAACACGGCGAGCACCACAGTGAGTACGGTCGAAGTGCTCAATGGTCCGCCATGCCCCACTCCGACACCTAGCTGCGAAGTGCGCAATGGTCTGCCATGCCTTACGCCCACGCCAACAGCAACAGCCACAGCTACAGCTACACTTTCACCTACGGGTACACCAACGCCGACACATACGCCCCCAACGCCGACGGTAACTGCGACAGCGACTCACACACCGACTACTACAGCAACGGCTACATTCACTGCAACACCGGCAGCAACTGTAACTGCCACTCCAACTGCGACACCAACGCCAAGTGAGACGATTCCACCGGTGAGGGCGACTCCAATCCCACGAGGTCGCCCTACTCCCGCACCGCGCCCGTAACTTTCGGCTATGAAAAAATCCACTGCTCAATCCGAAACCTGATTTATGAAAAAACCAATCAATCGTCACGTTAACGCGCACTTTATTCGAGGCGCTTTCTACGTCCTTTTACTGCTGGCAGTCTGCCTGATCCCATTCGCGCTGGCGCAGCGAACAGTATCGAAAAGAACGCTCACGTTCGCCGAGCGCGTCGCTTATCAACGAGCGATTGAAGAAGTTTGCTGGCGTCACCGGATCTGGCCAAATGAGAACCCTGATTCCAAGCCATTGCTCGATGCAGTGATGACTCAAGCGCAGTTGGAAAAGAAAGTCGCAGACTACCTGCGCAGTTCCCAAGCACTCCAAGATTACTGGCAACGGCCCATTACTGCCAAGCAGTTACAGGCTGAGATGGATCGCATGGCCAAGCACAGCAAGCAGCCCGAGGTATTGCGCGAAATTTTTGCAGCACTCGGCTACGATTCTTTTGTGATAGCTGAATGTCTGGCGCGGCCAGCGCTAGCTGATCGGTTACTAAGAAACTGGTACTGTCACGACGAACGAATTCACGGCGAGCTGAAGAACCGCGCCGAGGCCGATCTGCTGGCGCATCCCGCTGTCGAACAGATGAAACAGACTAGCGGGAAATACAGTGAAATCGAATTAGCGAGAAGCGACAGCCCAGGTGAGAAAGCGACCCGAGATTCTGCACACACTGTGAAATTGAAGAGTTTCGAGTGGGGACAAACCATGCACAAACTGGCGGCAACATTTCATCACCGCGGCGCTGCTTCCCAAATCTCCGACGCCGTACCCATAGGCGTATTAAGCCCGTTGCAAGAAGAGGAGACCTCCTACTACGCGACGGCGGTTATCGCGAAAAGTGACGACCATTTAAAACTCGGCACCATTACATGGCACAAGGAGCCGCTGGAATCGTGGCTAGCCAGGGCGGAAAAGCAGCCCGCTATGACAGTCGCAGCCGGTGCTAGCTATTCGCTTCCCAAAATATCGGATATGGCAGACAGTTGCATTGATGATACCTGGACAGCTTTGCCTGGCCCGCCCGATGGCCGTATCGAACACACGGCAGTCTGGACTGGCAGTGAAATGATTGTCTGGGGCGGCAATGGGGACCAAAACACAGGCGGCAAATACAATCCCAGCACCGATAGCTGGATACCCACCGGCAACACGAACGCGCCGTCTCCCCGAGGCTATCACACGGCAATCTGGACTGGCACGGAAATGATCGTTTGGGGCGGATACGATGGTTCGAATGGTTCGAATGACTTGAACACCGGCGGGAGATACAATCCCGGCACGGATAGCTGGACAGCCACCAGCACTAGCAATGCGCCAGCCGTTCGAGCCGTTCACACTGCAGTGTGGACAGGCAGCCACATGATCGTTTGGGGCGGAAGTAGCACCAGCGGCTATTTAAACACCGGTGGGAGATATAACCCCGACACCGACAGTTGGACAGCCACCAGCACCACCAACGCGCCTTCAGGTCGAATTGAGCACAGAGCGGTATGGACTGGCAGTGAAATGATCGTCTGGGGTGGGTATTTTTATGATGGTAACCAACACTATTTGAATACTGGCGGAAGGTACAATCCCGACACGGACAGTTGGACGGCTACAAACACCGCCAACGCGCCCTCTAGCCGGACCTGGCATACAGCAGTTTGGACCGGCAACGAAATGATCGTGTGGGGCGGATCCGATTCTTTCCCTAATGGTTTTTTAAACAGTGGCGGCAGATACAATCCCGGTACCGACAGCTGGGTGGCCACCAACTCCGCTGATGCGCCTGAGCCGCGGGCCCTGCACACAGCAGTTTGGACTGGCAGTAATGAAATGATTGTCTGGGGCGGATCCGTCGTTGGCAGCGAAACAAACAGTGGCGCCAGATATAATCCCAGCACAGACAGTTGGACAAGTACCAGCCCGACTAACGCGCCTATCGCACGAAACCAACATACGGCAGTGTGGACTGGCAGTGAAATGCTGGTGTGGGGTGGAGCTGACAATCAGAGTTACCCTTATTCGGATGACGGCGGGAGGTACGATCCTGCTACAGACAGCTGGGCACCTATCAGCTCCGGCAATACGCCCGCCGCCCGATTGGAGCACACTGCAGTATGGACTGGTACTGAAATGATCGTGTGGGGCGGGCGAGTTCGCTACACGTCGTATTCAAACACTGGCGGAAGGTATATCCCAAGTATCGACGACTGGTTAGCCACCAGCACCACCGACGCGCCCTCCGGTCGAAACCTTCACACCGCAATCTGGACCGGCGCTGAAATGATCGTCTGGGGCGGAAACGAGTTTGGATTCCCTTTGAACACTGGCGCAAGAAACAATACACAATCCGCCCCATCAACTCCGACCCCAACTCCAACACCACCAATTCCCGCTACCGGCGGCAGATACGATCCGGGCACTGATACTTGGAGAGCTACCAGCACCACCAACGCGCCAAACGTCCGCGAGAATCACACGGCCGTCTGGACTGGCACTGAAATGATTGTGTGGGGCGGAAGTTGGACTGACATGTATAACCACCGCTTTTTATTCAATAGCGGCGGCCAATACGACCCCATTTCGGACAGCTGGTCGGGAACGGGCGGCTCCGGCGTGCCCGATCCCCGAGATTCACACAGCGCAGTCTGGACGGGCACTGAAATGATCGTTTGGGGCGGAGATAACGGCTTCGGCTTTGTGAATACCGGCGGAAGATACAATCCGCTCACCGGCATTTGGACATCCACAAGTCTGACCAATGTCCCCACTGGCCGACACGAACACACCGCAGTCTGGACCGAGAGTGAAATGATTGTATGGGGCGGGGGCTACGACAACACTGGCGGGAGATACAATCCGAATAGCGACACGTGGACGGCCACCAGCACCACCGGCGCGCCCGCTGGTCGGCTCGGTCACACAGCAGTCTGGACCGGCAGTGAAATGATTATCTGGGGTGGAATTTATAGCAGCGAATTGAATACTGGCGGCCGGTATAATCCCGGCACAGATAGTTGGACAGCTACTAGCCTAACTGGTGAACCTGCGGCACGATCACTTCACACAGCAATATGGAGTGGTAATGAAATGATCGTCTGGGGCGGGCAATTCGTGGGGGGCTTTAGCCTTACCCACACCGGTGCGAGATACTGCGCACAATTCGGCGCGCCAAGTCCGACCCCAACTGCGACAGCGACAGCGACGGCAACGGCTAGTGTTACTCCGACAGCTACGCAGACCGCTACACCATGGTCCGGAAGATGTGCGCCTACGCCGAGATTGCGCCCGACCCCTCCGCCGCGACCATAAGAATGCTGATTATTGAATTAGTGACTACTAAATGGCGGCTGTGACGACCAACGCCTTATTCCTGATCGAGGTGTCCGCTGCTAACTCGCATTGCGGGCTCCGCGTGAAATATCTGGGCCGAGCGCTGAAGGTGTTCGGCCTTAAAGCCACTTCTTTAGACGCGGCCAGAGTTCCCGAAGACTGACTTTCAAATCGCGGCAGAGATAAATCGTGACATGGCGCGTCGAATTCACATAGGCTCGGGACCTCCCGTGAGCTCTGAAAGTCCGCCTATGAAAAGAAGACGCATCACTCAATCTACTGCTGCCTGCCGTAGCCTTGGCGAAGGAGGGTTCCTGAATCTGCGAGCGTCGATTGCAGTTCTTCTTTGCGCAATCGCCGCCTGCTGGGTGTTAAGTGCGACGGTGCTGGCTTTATTCCTTCCAAGAGCGTCGTCAAAAGTCTCTGAGAGGACTCTGTCCTTATCCGAACGCGCAGCTTACCAACGCGGGATCGAGCAAGTTTACTGGCGACATCGAATCTGGCCGAAAGAGCGCCCTGATGCCAAGCCATCGCTCGATGCAGTGATGTCTCAGGCGCAACTTGAAAAGAAAGTCGCAGATTATCTGCGCGATTCGCAAGCGCTGGAGGACGAGTGGCATCGGCCAATTACTGCCGAGCAATTGCAGGCTGAAATGGATCGCATGGCACAGCTCACCAAGCAGCCCGAGGTGTTACGCGAACTGTTTGCGGCGCTGGGAAATGATCCGTTTGTAATCGCTGAGTGTCTGGCTCGGCCGGTTTTGGCTGAGCGTTTGATAAGAAACTTCGACGCCAGTCATCAAGAACCATTGGAATCCCGGCGAGGGGGAGCGCACAGGAATAAATATATGCTTCCCGCAATATCGAATGGCCCAAACGGATGCGTTGATGATACGTGGACAGCCACCAGCACCACCAACGCGCCCAATGCCCGGTCAAGCCACACGACGGTATGGACTGGGAGTGAAATGATCGTCTGGGGCGGATATAATGGCAGCAGCCTTCTGAACACCGGCGGGAGATACAATCCTGGCACGGACAACTGGACAGCCACCAGCACGACAAACGCGCCCGTTGGCCGACAGGAATTCACGGCAGTCTGGACCGGCAGTGAGATGATCGTCTGGGGAGGATATACCGGTGCGTATTTGAACACGGGCGGGAGATACAATCCAACCACGGATAGTTGGACTGCGACCAACACCACCAACGCGCCTGAAGGTCGATACGAGCATGCGGCAATCTGGACCGATAGCGAGATGATCGTCTGGGGCGGATTTTTCGGCGGTATTGCGCTAAACACGGGCGGGAAATACAATCCTGGCGCCGACACTTGGACAGCCACCAGCACTACCAATGCGCCCCCTGCCCGAGGCTACCCTGGGGCAGTCTGGACCAGCAGCGAGATGATCATCTGGGGTGGATGGGATGACTTCAATTTTTTGAATACCGGCGGCAAATACAATCCAGGCACGGACAGTTGGACAGCCACCAGCACCACCAACGCGCCTATTTGCCCGATACGTTCCTACGGCAGTCTGGACCGGCAGCGAAATGATCGTCTGGGGCGGATACAACGGCAGCTATTTTAACACCGGCGGGAGATACTGCGCGCAACCGTTAACACCAACACCCACGCCAACAGCAACAGCTACCGCTACGCCCACGACTACGCCCAGTGCGACGCCAACAGCCACTCCTACGCCCACAGCCAGACCAACCCTCACTCCCCGACCTAATGTAACACCGAAGCCGCGGCCCACCCCGCCGCCGCGCCCGTAACTTCATTTATGAAAAAGATACGCACTACTCAACTCCGACATCGGGTCGCGAGCACGCGAAGAATTTCGGTGTCGGGTTTCTTCAACCTGCGCGCTTCGATCACACTTCTTATTTGCGCAGCTGCGGTATGTTCGATCGTAAACGGAGCGCTGCTGGCTTTTGTCCGTCCCGAAGCACCAGTAAAAGCTTCTCAAAGGACCCTCACGTTTGCAGAGCGCGTAGCGCATCAGCGAGCTATTGAAGACGTTTACTGGCGTCACAGGATCTGGCCAAACACTAACGCTGGCCCCAAGCCACCGCTGGACGAGGTGATATCTCAGGCACAGCTCGAAAAGAAAGTTGAAGACTATCTGCGCAACTCGCAGTCGCTGGAGGATTACTCGCAACGGCCAATCACTTCCGAGCAATTGCAGGGTGAGCTGGATCGCATGGCGCAGCACACCAAGCGGCCCGAGGTATTGCGCGAAATCTTTGGAGCTCTCGGCAACGATCCTTTCCTGATTGCTGAATGTCTGGCCAGGCCCGTGCTGTCTGAGCGCTTGCTAGCAAACTTCGGACATGCCAAAGAGCCGTCGGATTCCGCGCGACCGAGAGCGGAGAAGCAAATGCCGAAGCTATTGACACGGGCAACTGCTAATTACACGCTTCCTACAATACCCGACGCCCTGAACGGATGCGTTGACAACACTTGGATAGCGACCAGCACCATCAACGCGCCTGACGGCCGACCTGGTGCCACGTCAGTCTGGACCGGCAGCGAGATGATCGTCTGGGGCGGATATGATCATAACGTGGTCGGATTGGACACCGGCGGGCAATACAATCCGAGCACGGATAGCTGGACACCAACTAGTATGACTAATGCGCCCATTGGTCGATTTGATCATACGGCTGTGTGGACTGGCAGCGAAATGATCGTCTGGGGCGGAAATCATACCAGCATAATCGGGATGGACACCGGTGGGAGATATAATCCGGGGAGCAACAGCTGGACACCAACCAATCTCAATAACCGGCCCTCTGCCCGATACTTTCACAGCGCAGTGTGGACTGGGAGCGAGATGATCATCTGGGGTGGATCTGGTCTGATCTCGTTTGTGAATACCGGCGGGAGGTACAATCCCAGCACGGACAGTTGGACGGCCACGAGCACCACCAACGCACCCGATGGAAGAGACAGTCACAAGGCAGTGTGGACTGGCGGTGAGATGATCGTCTGGGGCGGGATCAAATTCCCCGGCGTCCTGCTCAACACCGGCGGGAGATACAATCCAAGCGCGGATAGTTGGGTTGCCACTACTACTGCCGATGCGCCTGATGCGCGCGATCAACACACGGCAGTGTGGACTGGCAGTGAAATGATCGTCTGGGGTGGATCTGGGTTCTCCAGCTCTTTGAACACCGGCGGCAGATATGATCCCAGCACCGACAGTTGGCTCGCTGCCAGCACTACCAACGCGCCCTCTGCCCGAGTCGGTCACACCGGAGTGTGGACCGGCAGCGAAATGATCGTGTGGGGTGGAACCGATTCGATCAATGATTTCAACACCGGCGGAAGATACGATCCCGGCACAGATAGTTGGATGCCGACGAGCACTGCGAATGCGCCGGTTGCTCGAGCCGTTCACACGGCGGTGTGGACGGATAGTGAAATGATCGTCTGGGGCGGAGGTGATCCCGGCGGTCCTTTGAACACCGGCGGCAGATATTGCGCGCAATCTGGTGCGACACCAACACCCACTCCAACTGCAACAGCACCTGCAACTGCAACGGCGACAGCTACCACTACGCCCACGACCACACCCATTGCTACGCCAACAGCCACGCCTACGCCTACAGCCAGGCCAACGCCTACAGCCAGACCCAACATAACACCGAGGACACGACCCACCCCGCCGCCTCGCCCGTAGCTTGCATGAAAGAGAACGAAATTACGGGCGGTTGTTATTGTGGCGAGGTGCGCTTCAGCGCGGCGCCAGACGTCCGCGTGAGCGCGAACTGTCATTGTGCCAACTGCCGGCGAGCCGCCGGAGCTCAGGCAGTAGCTTGGATCATATTCAAACGTTCGCAGTTCCAATTCGTGAAGGGAAGGCCACACCGGTATCAGACGGAGACCGGCGCGTGGAGGACATTCTGCGACAGCTGTGGAACGTCTCTAACGTACGAGACCGACAGACGACCTGACGAAATCGACATCACAATCGGAAGTCTCGACCATCCAGAGGATTTCCCGCCAACCAAGGACGTTTATCCAGAGGAACGATTGCCGTGGGTTGAGCTCATCTACACTTGAACGCGCAGGAGGCACCCACCTGTAGCCGCGTCCTTGTGAGACGCGCCTCGGGTTGTCGAGTCAGGCGGCATATTTCCAATAATGAGCTACGCCAGCGCGCGGGTAATGCGATTCAGGCCCTCGGCGAACATTTCCGTGTTCACTCCCATGCCGATGCGAAAGTGATCGGGCATTTCGAAGAAGCGGCCTGGAACCGCTGACGTGTCGAATTCCGATAGCAGGCGCTCAAGGAAAGCGTCCGTGTTACTCCCGCGACTGTGGGACAATCGCACAAATGAGGTGGTGCCCCACTTCGTTTCGACCGCAGAAACAGCCCATTGCTGTTTGAGAAAATCGCGAAGCAATTTGCGATCGGCTTCCACAATCCGGCGCGCTCGTTCACGGAACAGATTTATATGTTGGAACACAGCAACGCTGAGCAGCTCGCCCGGAAAAACCGGCGTGGCGCTATAAAGATCATTCAGGCGTCGCATCTTCCACGCGAGATCAGGCTGCGCCAGGATCCATCCACATCGCAGGCCGCTGACGCCATATACCTTCGTTAGGCTGCTGGTCACCACGAATTCCGGCCCGAGGTGGAATGACGTGCCCGGCGTGTCCGCATAAACCGCATCGAGATAAACTTCATCGACCAGCACGAGCGCGCCGACGCTTCGCGCGATGTCGGCAATTTCGCTCAGAACCGATTCAGAAGTAAGCGCGCTCGTTGGGTTATGAAGGTTCGTAATGACGATGAGTCGAGTCTTTGGGCTGACGCAACGACGAACTTCCGCTGGATCGATAGCCCAGCCGTTTTCTTCGGCGCGCCGGAACCGTTTCACGTTCGCTTCCAAGTAATGCGCGATATCGAGAATCGGGCCGTAGGCGGGATGCTCGATCAAAACTTCGTCGCCGGGCTCGATGATCGCTGCCATGGCCAAATGATTTGCCATGGATGTGCCCGCGGATTCCACGACGCAGTCGGGATCGACACCGTGATGCGTGGCGATGGCTTGCTGCAACTGCGCGTAGCCGTAGCTGTTGTCGCCGTTGATTTCGAGTTCCTCAAAATTCACTGGCAGGTCGCGAAGAGGAAATGGCGCCACGCCGCTCGTTGCAAGATTGAACCGTGCGCGGCTCCGCGTCTTGGACCAATGCATGTAATCGGACTGCTTGTGTCTCATGAATGTGTTCGCCTGAATCTGATCCAAAGATAGTAGACCGGTAGCGCCGCCAGCATGATGCACAGCGCGATCGCGCTATTGCGGGGCGAAGCGATAACCGCGCTTACCACGATCCCTGCGCATGACAAAACAAACAGCGCGGTCGTGAACGGATGTCCGGGCGCGCGATAGATATTGCGCGCTAGGCCGATGTTGCGCCGGCGCAAAATGAACAGCGCTGCCGCCGTCATTCCAAAAAAAATAAAATCGACAGTCACTTCAAAATTCAAAATCTCGCCATACGTGCCAGAGCAAGCGATCACAATTGCGGCGAGGCCTTGAAGAACTATCGCCACCACCGGCGCTCCCCACCTTCCGAAGACCTTGCCTACACTGTTAAAGAAAAGGCCGTCCCGCGCCATAGCGTAGTACACGCGCGGAGCTGTGAGCATGCTTTGGCTGAGGAATCCGAGAGTGGAAATTGTAATCGCGAGGGCGATCCATTGCGCTCCGCGCTCGCCAAGCGCGATCCGCATCAGATCAGAAGCGGGAGTCGTTGTCGCGTCGAGCCGGCCCGGGCCGAGCACCCGCAAGCACGCGAGATTAACTGCAAGATACAAAACCACAACGCCGCCCACGCCGATCACCAGTCCGCGTGATAAATCACGGCGCGCGTCTCGCATTTCACCCGCAACAAAAGTGGCCGTCTGCCATCCGCCGTAGGCGAAAGCGATCGGGACCATTGCCGCGCCGATACTTTTCAAGAGGCCAAATGAAGCGGGCTGTCCAAGCAATGATGCCGATCTAAGTCCCGCGGCCACGGGTTGGCCAAATGCAAATCCAATGATCACCAGCGCCGCAATCGCACCAATTTTTAACAACATGAGAGCGTTCTGCACATTACTGCCCACGCGCGCTCCAAAGCAGTTGACTCCAGTCAAGGTCAGCAGCGCGATTGCGACGATCGCGCCGTTGTTCCAATTCGCTCCTGTGAGGGCGCGAAAGTAAGACGCGAAAATCACCGCCACTGCGGCCATGCCGCCAGTCTGCGTGATGAGAAGCAGTCCCCACCCGTACATGAATGCGAGCGCCGGATGATACGCCTCGCGCAAATACACGTACTGGCCGCCCTCCGCAGCGGGCAGGCGCGTCGCAAGCTCGGCCCAAATAAACGCGCCGCACATCGCGATCAAGCCACCCACCACCCAAACGCCGAGGATCAGGAAGGGCGTGTGGACGCGATGCGCTACCTCGGAGGGATTAGCAAAAATTCCCGCGCCCACGATGCCGCCCATGACGATCATCGTGGCGTCAAACAATCCAAGCTGACGTCGCGGCTTTGACGTTTCCAATTCTGTCATTCCGAGCGGAGTTGCCTGCCCCGCCGTAGTCCCGCAACTGCGGGAACGAAGGCTAGGGAGGAATCTCTCACCGGCCATCTCAACATGTCATTCCGAGCGAAGTCGAGGAATCTCTGATCATTTCTGAACCGATCGCCGACGGAAACAAACAGAGATGTTTCGCTTCGCTCAACATGACAGGCATCTTTTCGAAGTGTGCCGAGAGAGGATTGTTCTCACCTTGTTACGGTGGCCAACTTGTAAATTCTAAATTCTGGGGTTGCCTCGATCAGCTCCGCGCTTTCGGCCAGATGCTGTGCGAACTCGGGATAGTAGTCGAGCCACCAAAATGTATTCGCCGTGAAAACGAGATGCGTCGCGCCGCGGCGACGCAGTTGCTCAAGATCGGCAATGGCCTGCTGGCTATCGCTCGAATTCCCAGCGTAAATCGCGTCTCTCTCCAGGAAATGCCAACCCTTTCGCTCCGCGTAGTAGAATATCGTCGGATCACCCGTGTCCGCGGCAACAATCAATGCATCGGGCGCGGTAATTCTGTTCAATTCCAAACCAGCATCGCAAAGTTGAGCCGCGGACGGCTCATAAAGTGGTTGCACGAAAACGTAAGCCAGCAGCGTA
>QHPG01000016.1 GCA_003219005.1 Verrucomicrobiota bacterium | reverse complement strand
TGAATCGTCGAATGAATTTGACCAAATCGATCGCATGTTGAAACGAGTCCCGCGATTTATCGTAAGCGATTCCAGCCGGCCTATCGCCACCGAGCGCGAGAATGTTTCCAATAGCCGACTTCGCGTACCGAAGCAGAATCTCCTCGACTTCCTGTTCGTTGTGGCAGACGCATGTCAGATGAGGAATCGGATCCAGCTTTGTTGTGCGTTGAATGCGCTCGACAAGATCGTGAGTTAAATCGCGCGTTGAACCACCGGCGCCATAAGTCACGCTGACGAAGTGCGGCATGTATGATTCGAGGTCGCGAATCGTTTGGTAGAGTGTCTCGGCCGCCTCGGGCGTTTTCGGAGGAAAGAACTCGAAAGAAAACGTGGGAGAATTCCCCCGCATAATATCGGTGATATGCATTTACCCCGTGAGATACCTCCGTAATCTCGTTTTAATGTACCGTTTTCTCCATGCAGTCTTTAGATATTTTTCACGTTGAACGGCATCACTGTCATTCAAGCAGCCCTCCCAGTACACAAGTTCGAATGGTATCCGCCTTTTCGTCGAAGCGATGAGTCCTTTGTTATGCGATTGCAGCCGCGCTCGCAAATCTCGCGTTAAGCCGACATAGAACTGATGATCTGCGAGGGAACGCAAAACGTACACGTAACAGTATCTTGCCATATCTCACGGGGTGAACTCAGCGCCTACCTTCGTTCCTGCGGCGACTTTTGGTCAATGAGTGAATAATCGTCTTTGCTCGTAGCGATTCCCGGATCCGTGTCGGTCGTCTCCTGTCCCGACGCATAAAGATATTTCAGCGCGGGTAAGCTCCATCCAGGATAGTGCGCAACGCCGTTGGCGTCCCTGTTCTCCATTTTGCGGCATCCGGCCAGCGCTTCGACCAGTCCGTGCGCATCGCCACGAATGCGCCGGAAGGGATTTGGCCATGATCTTTTGTCCACTTCTTCATGCGTTCAAGCGAAAGCGTGTAGTCTGGATTGCTGGCTGCTTCTGCGTGCACGCCAATCACAACCAGGGGCAGAATCATTTCTTTCGGATCGATCTGATCGACAGTGCGCAGTCCTTTGATGAAATGCGCTGGCGGATCGACGTCGCATTGTGAAGGATTGGCAAAGGTTTGTCGTTTGCATTGCGCTTTGTTAAGGCATCTCCGAGCCGCGTGCCAACAACTTTGAATAACTTCGAACAACTGTCGGTCTGCTTTTCGCAATGAGCATTTGTCGGTGCAGCGCGTAGATGTTATCAACAGCTCTTTGGCGCTTGGATGTGCGAGGAGAATACGGCTTCAGAGCAGTGTTATTCACGTGGATAAGAAGAAGAAGTTTTCGAAAGAAAATATTCAATCATCTCTGCGCATTGTGAAAAACACTTCTTACTGACGGATGAAAACGTTTCCTGTTCTCGACCCAACGCTTCTTGGTCAGGTGGGGCGCGGTTTTTGTGCGTTGGCTGTAATGACTAAAGCGCCGCAGGCAGGACTCGTAAAAACGCGTCTCGTCCCGCTGCTTACCCCGGATGAAGCAGCGGAGCTGAACAGATCCTTCCTTCGTGATACAGCAGCTGCGATTTCGAATGCCTGTTGCCGTCGCCCTGTGGGCGACGCAGCCAGCAAGAGTTTACCACTTCAGGGAAGCGCTTCGCACCGCGAAGCGGCTACAACTAGGGCGATGGGAATTGCTGTTTACACGCCGGTCGGCTCCGAGCCGCTCTATACCGATATATTGCCGAACAATTACAGTTTGTTCCCACAACGCGGCGAGAAATTTGGCGAGCGACTTTATTTCGCTGCGGAGGATTTGTTCAAATGCGGTTTTGACTCCGTGTGCCTGATTGATTCGGACAGTCCAACCGTGCCTGCGGAAAACTTTGCAACAGCCGTTGAACTGCTCAACACGAGCGACGATCGCGTCGTGCTCGGCCCATGCGAGGACGGCGGCTATTATTTGATTGGACTTACAAAACCGCATCGCGAACTTTTCGAGCAGATTGACTGGAGCACAGAACGAGTGTTCGATCAGACCATGCGCCGCGCGCGAGAAATTGGTCTCGAAGTCAAACTGTTGCCGCCTGGATATGACGTTGACGATGCCGCGAGCTTACGCCGCCTGTGCAACGAATTGCTGTGCGACAATGTTCGGGCCGATATCGCCCCGAATACGCGAAAGTTTGTACGCGAGCTCATCGCGCAGAAGAAGCTATAGCGGCGTGCTTTGAGCACCGATCTGAATTTGCGACGGTAAGAAACCGCCGCTACAAACACGCATGGCAAAACGCGCGTTGGTCACCGGCGGCGCAGGCCTGATTGGCTCGCACGTTGTTGATCTTCTCGTGCGTAAGGGATGGCGGGTGCGCGCGCTCGATAACCTTGAGCCGCAAACGCATCGTCGCGGTAAACCTGTGTGGATTAACGAGAAGGCGGAATTCGTCGAGGGTGACTTGCGCGATCGCGACACAATCACAGCGGCGCTCGGCCAGATCGACATGGTCTTTCACCAGGCGGCTTACGGCGGATACATGCCTGAGATCACAAAATTTGTGCACGTGAATTCGCTTGGCACAGCGCAAATGCTCGAAGTGATTCGAGAGAAGAATCTACCTGTGCAAAAAATCATCGTAGCGAGCTCGCAGGCAGTTTACAGCGAAGGCGCCGGCGAGTGCCCGAAGCACGGCCTGGTTTTTCCTTCTGTGCGTCCGGTGGAACAACTGCGCAAGGGCGACTGGCAAGTGCATTGTCCAATGTGCGGCGCCGTGACAAGAAGTGTTCCTACGCCAGAGAATTCGCCGGTGGGCGGCGAAACGGTTTACGGCCTGACGAAAGTCGATCAGGAGCGACTCGTGCTGCTCTGGGGAAAACAGGTCGGTATTCCCACGGTAGCGCTGCGTTACTCCTGCACCTACGGACCGCGGCAATCGATCTTTAATCCTTACACAGGCGTGATCGCGATTTTTTGCACGCGGCTTCTGAACAATCTGCCGCCGGTGCTCTACGAAGACGGCGAGCAAACGCGCGATTTTTCTTTTGTGGAAGACATCGCGGGCGCAAACTTGCTCGCCGCGGAAACCGATAAGCTCGACGGACTGCCGGTAAACATCGGCAGCGGACATGGCACGCCGATTCGCGAAATCGCCGAACAGCTTTCGGATATTTTGAAGATCGACATCGCACCCGAGATCAACGGCGAATTTCGTCCCGGCGAAATGCGCCATCTTACCAGCGACACCACTCTCGCTCGATCCGCCGGTTACAAACCAACTGTCGGTCTCAGCGAAGGCATCGCCCGTTACATCGATTGGATCCGCACCCAATCCGACATTCGCGATTACTTCAGCGAAGCGTGCGTAATTTTGAAGAACAAAGGAATTGTTCATCGGATGGCGAGATGAACATCGCTGCCGGCATTCCCAATTTCGATGCTGCTGTTGTCGAGCATGCGCGGAAGGATTTTCCGTTGCTTGATGCGAACATGACTGTGGGCAACGCGCTGGAGCGCATTCGGCGCGAGGGCGTGGGTGAGCGCGTCATTTATTTTTATGTCGTCGATGAACACGAGCGGCTGGCCGGCGTCGTGCCCACGCGGCGTTTGCTGACTGCGTCGCTAGAAACGCCGTTGAGTGAAATTATGGTGCGGCGCGTCGTGGCCATTCCCGCAGCAGCAACCGTCCTCGACGCATGTGAGTTTTTCGTCCTCTACAAATTTCTCGCTTTTCCCGTCGTGGACGAGAAACGCCGCGTCATCGGTATTATCGATGCAAACCTCTTTGCCGAAGAAATTTTAGAGGCTGGTGAAAGCGAGGACCGATACCGGCCGGCTGCGCCGGTGGGTCCCGAATTTTTTGAGGCGCTCGGGTTTCGCATCGAGCAACTCCGCGGCGCGTCGCCTGGACGCAGTTTCCTTTTCCGTTTTCCGTGGCTGCTCGTCACGGTGACGGGCGGAACGCTCTCAGCGATTCTGGCTCACCTTTTTGAAGCGACCCTGGCGCGAAGCTTGGTGCTGGCGTTTTTTCTCACCATGGTGCTTGCGCTCAATGAAAGCGTGAGCATGCAATCGATGAGCGTGACGATTCATGCGTTGCGCTCAATCTCCGTCACGAGCGGGTGGCTGGCATCTGCGTTTCGGCGCGAAGTAGTCACGGCGCTTTTGCTCGGTCTGGCGTGCGGCCTTGTCGTCAGCGCGATTGTGTTCATGTGGCGCAACGATCTTGCCGGCGCATTTGTCATCGGCGGCAGCATCGCAGTTTCGCTGGTGAGCGCCTGCGTGCTCGGGTTGGGCGTCCCGTCACTTCTTCACCGATTCAAGCTCGACCTAAAAATTGCGGCCGGCCCGGTCACGCTCGCTCTGGCCGATTTTGTTGCGCTGGTAATTTACTTCACCAGCGCGTGGCTGGTTTTGCGATGAGCGGCGCCTGACAAGCTTCGCTGTGGCGGACCCTCACGCCGCTTTTGGCAAACCTAACGTGTCGGTCGAGCAGAGTTAGCACGGACCGTCAGGGTTTGTTTGCAACCACTGTCGTCGCCGGTTGGCTCATCTCAAGCTGCGCACTTACCTTCTGGATTTGCGCCGCCTGCTCTTTGACCTGTGCCGCGAGAGCTTGCGTTTCCTTTTGTTGCCGGGCCACCGTTGCCTTTAGCTCGGTAATCGTTGCCTGCAATTGGGCGATCTTGTGATGCTCCGATTTATTGAGCATGGCTTGACGCTGGGCACGCCGACGAACAGGTACACTCGTCTTGTTCCTGCCAGCAGCCATCGGCACGGTACCCAATTTCCCAGTGTCATCGACATAGACCAATGCAGCTGTGCCCATATTGACGTTCGCTCCGGAGATGCCCCTGATATAACAGGCGTTGTACCCCGAAAAATCGCCACCGATTTGGATTACGCCATCTTGGCCAGCGAAACCGTTTGCGCCCGAACCGATACAAATATTGCCTTCGCCATCTACGTCATAGCCTGCCGTGTTGCCGATGGCTGTGTTGTCGCCGCCAGTGTTAGTGGAAAGCGCCAGAGCGCCCATCGCGGTGTTGTAGGACCCGGAAACATTGCTGATAAGCGCCTCATCGCCCATCGCGGTGTTGGAGGACCCGGAAACATTGCTCGAAAGCGCGCTATCACCAAGGACGTTATTGGATTCTCCAGTCTGGTCCGCGTAAAGCGCGGAGTTCCCGACGGCATTGTTATAATTTCCGGTCGTGTGATTAGTCAGCGCATTGTTGCCGAACGCATTGTTGCGGAACCCATCGTCGTTGGAGTACAACGCGTAACCTCCGAAAGCGGAGTTTCGGTACCCATTGTGGTTGGACCACAACGCGTAACTTCCAAAAGCGGAGTTTCGCTGTCCCGTGCCGCTTCCGCTAAAATCATTGTTATAGAGCGCTTGATAGCCAACAGCGGTGTTGTCGGTGGCGGAATAGTTGTAGAAGAGCGCGAATGCGCCGTTGGCTGTGTTGCTGCTGCCGGAATCGTTGTACACCAGCGCGTCTGTGCCAGTGGCGGTATTTCCGGTGCCGGTCGTGTTGAGCAAGAGCGCTGCAGCGCCAACCGCGGTATTTGAGGCGGCGTTATTCAACACCAGCGTTCCGGCGCCGACGGCGGTATTGTAGCTGCCGTCGGTATCGAAGAAGAGCGAATACCAACCCAAGCCGGTGTTTCCGGCGCCGCTGGTCAGACTATTGAGGGCATTGCAGCCTTCCGCGGTGGTGAATCCCGGATAGCATCCATCGGGGGGCGGACCTCCATAACCGCCGGCCTGCATATCTGGCAGAGACGCGAGGAATCCGAACGCGAGTACGAGAGAGATTACTGAGTATTTTGCTTTCATGACCTCATGTTCTGGGAAAAATCCGGCGCACATGTCGAGCCAAATTTCCAGACGAGAACACGATGGCGCCGTTGGCAATCGCAGACGCTCGCCCTATTTGCAGCTTGCCAAATGGTAAGCGCAAACGAGACGCTTACGCTATCCGTGTTTGTCTCGGTTATTATCCCGGCGCTGAACGAGGAGGAACCAATTGCAGGAGTCGTGCGCGAATGTTTCGCGACCGGCC
>QHPG01000015.1 GCA_003219005.1 Verrucomicrobiota bacterium | reverse complement strand
ATCGACGCGGATTTCTTTCGATGATATCGCCGTGAAATTTTGGCGGATCGCGTCGATGCTTGTCTTTCCGCAAAGGCCGCAACTGCTGGAAATTGTCCCGAAGCGCTTCGTCGAGTTCAGTTTCAATTTCACGCTGTCCTTGAGATCGAAAATCACTCTGTTATCGCGATCGCTCGAAATGTTCGCGATTTCCTCGCGCTCGCGCACAATCGCTTCGGAAATTAGAAAACCAGCGGCGAGCTCATCGTCATGTCCGGGCGTCCGCATCGTGGTCGCCAAAATTTTACGGCCGATGCAAATTTCAAGCGGTTCTTCGATAGTCAGATCGTCGGGCAAATACTCCAGCCCGCCGTCACGTTTTCGCCGGATGATTTTTTGCGAATCGATACTGCTTTCCTTCATGTGAAATGGGCTGCTCAATGTTATCATTGGGCGCGGTGGAAATCTGCCATCTTTACATTTCGCCGGGACACAATTTTGTCGGCCATCACGGTCGCGAGCCGGACGCTTACCCGATAATCAAGGTGCCGATGATCGAATGTGTGGCTGGCCGCGGCATTCGCGGGGATCGCTACTTCGATTTCAAAGACGACTACAAAGGCCAGATCACATTTTTTTCCCTCGATGTTTTCGATCAGCTTTGCCAGACGCTCGGGCTTGGACAGCGGTCGCCCGCCGAGGTGCGGCGCAACATCATCGTGCGCGACGCCGATCTTAACGAATTGATCGGCCAGGATTTTGAAGTGCAAGGCGTCCGTTTTCACGGCACGCAGGAATGCCGGCCATGCTATTGGATGGATCGCGCCATCGCACCTGGCGCGGAAGAATTCTTGAAAGGTCGCGGGGGATTGCGGGCGAAAATTTTGACGAACGGGAAACTGCATTCGAATGCGCGAATTCTTGAAGCGTCTGCATGAACATCACCGCTGTGCTGCTCGCGGGTGGTGAATCACGAAGGATGGGCCGGGATAAGGCGACGCTGTTGTTTCACGGCAAACCGCTCTGGCAAATTCAACTTGAGCTGCTACGGAGACTGAAGCCGGCCGAAATTCTCGTATCGGCAAGAACCGATCCATCCTGGCGTCCCGCCGACGTGCAGTTTGTCGCCGACGATCTGCCATCACGCGGACCGCTTAGCGGCATTGCCGCGTCGCTGGCGCAGGTGCACACCGCACATCTGCTTGCACTCGCGATGGATATGCCGTTCATGAGCGAGAGTTATCTGCATTATCTTTGCGATCAGATCGAGCCTGGGACAGGCGTCGTTCCGACGATTGACGGCCGCGCCGAACCGCTGGCGGCGATTTATCCCCGAGAAGCAGATAACGATTTTCGTACCGCGCTGGCAGGCACCGATTTTTCAGTGCAAAGCGTTGTCCGCCGTCTGGTCGAAAGTGGAAAGTTGCAGGAGGTGCGTGTGAAAGAGCACGAGATGAAATTGTTCCTGAACCTGAACGAGCTTTCGGACTTGGAGCGCTGTAGCCACGGCCCTGTGGGCCGTACCGCTCGCGCAAATCAGTGATCTGCATGACCGGCCGCAGGCCGGTGGCTACAGGAAACTTTCACGCTAATGAAAAGCGCTCTTGCAAATCCGCTGCGGCTGGTCGATATGTCCGCTGCGTTTTTTGGGGATTGTGATGAGATTATCTATCTTTCGGAGCGCGGCCTTATTTTTTTCGCTTCCAGTGTGCGCGTTCGCCGCTAACAGCGTAGTGAATCTTTCGCACTACGACATGGTGCGGCCGGATTTTCTCGCGATGAAGAGCGAGGGAATTCTCGGTGTGATCCACGAAGCGACATACCCACCCTTCGCACGCGATCCGAAATATTTGGAACGGCAGCAGGCCGCGACGCGCGCCGGCTTGTTCTGGGGCGCGTATCACTACGCCAATGCAACAGATCCCATTCGCCAGGCTGATCATTTCCTAAGCGTCGTGTCGAGCGCCTGGGCGCAAGCTGATCCGGCGACGCGATCACCCGGCGTCCTGCTCGTGCTTGATTTCGAAAAAAATGGCCATTATCCCGGCGGCACGATGCGCCTCGATCAAGCGATCGCGTTCGTCCAGCGGATCCATGAACGGACCGGCAAATACCCGGGCATTTATTCCGGCGAATATCACCTCAATCGGACTGTGAACAGTCTCAGATTGGGCACCCCGCAGACGCGAACGCTTGCTAGTTGCTGGCTGTGGCTCGCAAACTACAGCAACGAACCACGGGCGACATCGGTATGGGGCGCCTGGGATTTGTGGCAATACTGCGGGGATGGCCGCTGCAAACTTCCGCGTTCCGCCTATCCGAAAAGTGTCGCAAATGTTCTGAAAGCCGAACGCAACATCTTTCGTGGAAGCCAGGCTGCGCTGGAAAATTTCTGGCAGGAACACAGCTGGAACCCGGGAGAAAAGCCTCGGCGCGAACCAGAGCGAACGCTCGCTGCCGATTTGTAAGGCGCGCGTTATCTAATCGAGACGCCATCGCCTTACAACCCCGAAGCGCCTCGGTCGTTGGAAACTCGCCGATGGTTATTTTTGGATACCGCGCCGCGTCGTGAGATAAACCGCAAAGCTGCCGAGCCAATGTCCGCCTTCGTAATGTTCGCCCGTGACTGCTGCCAGTCCTGCGCGGCGATGCTCGTCAGCCGCCACAGAGAGCGCGTTGCGACGTACGTCGCTTGGAAGAAGCACTGAGACGATTCCCTCCAGCATCCACGCGCGACTCAAGTTAAGCCCATCGAGATGCGCCAGCTTCGGATCGCTCGGATCGGGCGAGCTGACTGGTTTCAACCAAATAATATTTTTCATCGTGGGAATTTGCGGCAGGAAAAATTTTAACCATCTGCCGAATTCATAAGACGGAAGGACACGGCGCATCACGTCCGCTTCGGCCAAACACGGTGAAAGAAAATCTTCACCTGACGGCTCGTAGTCGAGTGGGCAATTCCTATCGGAAAAGAAAAACTTTTTCGCTGAACCAGCGGCCAGTCTGGCGAGAGAGTCATTTTTTGTCGAGCGCGCGTAATCGAGTATCAGGCCGAGTCCGAACGCTGTTTGATCGTGCTCACCAATTCTCACCGGATGCGAAAGTTTCGGCAGCCACTTGCTCAATCGCTCCACTGCGGCGTCCTCGAGCGGTTTCAAGTTTGCCAACATCTCTCGCGCCTGATCATCGTCCCACTCGCGCAGCTCAGCGCATAATTGCAAAAGCCATGCAAGCCCGTACGGGCGTTCGAAACTGGCGCGGCCTTCCCCCCGAAGATACACCGCTTCCTGGTTCAAATTCTCAGTGGTGAGGCTTTTTCTCAACGCGTCGCGCGCGGGCTTTGCGAAGGATGCATCGGGGAACGTACGCAGCAGTCTGACGAGCAGCCAATGCCCGTGCACTGACGAATGCCAGTCGTAACAGCCGCAGAACGCAGGCGTGAGCTTCCGCGGCGGCGCAACGTCGGCATCGCTGTTGAGCACGTGACTGATCTTGTTCGGATATTCTTTGTGCACGCACGCCAGCGCGAGCTTGGCGAAACGATCTGCCGCATTCGCGTCAAATTCGGAAGCGCCGGATGCAGACGCCACGAAAATGAGGAGCAAGATCGAGATGGTGAGGCGCAAGAAATACGGTAAGCTCCACACCCACGTTATGCCACATCGACTTTGCATCTTCGGTTGCGCATTGTTCGGTCTTGCGCAAATCACCGCCGTGTCCGCCGCCGATCTTAACGACAATCCGCTCGCGATCGAAAGCGCGCTGCCTTATCACTACCCGCCGTTCGACAAGATCAAGGACGAGCATTTTGTGCCCGCGATCGAAGCCGGAATGCGCGAGGAACTGAAGGAGATCGACCCGATCGCGAACAGTTCTGACAAGCCGACGTTCGATAACACCATCGTCGCGCTCGAGCGCAGCGGGCGATTGCTTGACCGCGCGCAGCGAATCTTCTCGAACCTGAACGCGTGCGACACAAACCCGACGCGGCAGAAGATCGAAAAGGAAATGGCGCCGAAACTTTCGGCGCATCGCGACCAGATTTTCTTGAATCCGGAATTGTTCGCGCGAGTTCAGGAGCTTTACGACAAACGAGATAAGCTTGGGCTCGATCCTGACTCGGCGTATTTACTCGAGCGGTATTACAAGGACTTTGTGCGCGCGGGCGCGAAGCTGTCCGATGCCGACAAAGAAAAGCTGAAGAAGATCAACGCCGAGCTGGCGACTTTGCAGACGCAGTTTGAGCAAAACGTGCTGAAGGAACGGAATGCGTCCTCGGTCGTCGTCGATTGCTTGGCTCATTGCAGGACCGACATCTGCGCGAGCGGATCATGCAGGCATCGCTCGCGCGCAACAGCAAAGGCGGCGAGTTCGATACTCGCCACATCGTCGTACGCACCGCGCAATTGCGCGCTGAGAAAGCGAAGTTGCTCGGCTATGCGAATTGGGCGGCCTATCAGCTTGAAGACCAAACCGCGCACGACGTTCCCACCGTAAACAAACTTCTCGCCGATCTCGCGCCGCCCGCAGTGGCGAATGCAAAACGCGAAGCCGCCGACATGCAGAAAATTGTCGATCAGGAAAAGGGCGGCTTTCAAATCGCCGCGTGCGATTGGGATTTTTATTCGGAGAAAGTGCGCAAGGCGAAATACGCATTCGACGAGTCGCAGCTGCGTCCGTACTACGAGCTCAATCACGTCATCATTGACGGCGTCTTTTACGCTGCGGGGAAACTGTACGGGCTTACGTTCAAGGAGCGCCACGATCTGCCGGTTTATCAGCCGGACGTGCGCGTGTTCGACGTTTACGATCGCGATGGCAAACCGCTGGCGATTTTCATCGGCGATTATTACGCGCGGCCATCAAAGCAGGGCGGCGCGTGGATGAACGCTTACGTGCAGCAGAGCGATCTGTTCGGCACCAAACCGGTCGTCGCGAACCATCTGAACATTCCGAAACCGCCGCCCGGTGAGCCGACGTTACTCACGCAGGATGAAGTGCGCACCGCGTTTCACGAGTTCGGTCACGCGCTGCACGGTATGTTTTCGAACGTCAAATATCCGCGCTTCAGCGGAACAAGCGTGCCGCGGGATTTTGTCGAATACCCGTCGCAGGTGAACGAAATGTGGGCGCGCTGGCCGGACGTGCTCAAGAATTACGCGAAACATTACAAGACAGGCGAGCCGATGCCGCAGGCGTTGCTCGATAAGGTCGAAGCCGCGGAAAAGTTCAATCAAGGATTCAAGACCACTGAATACCTCTCGGCATCGCTGCTCGACCAGGCGTGGCATCAACTGAATCCAAACGAGATTCCGAAGGACGCCGCCGCGTTCGAAGCGGACTCGCTGCGCAAGGCGGGTGTTAACTTTCCGCCCGTGCCGCCGCGGTACCGCATTTTTTATTTTTCACACGCGTTCGCCCACGGCTACTCAGCCGGTTATTACTCGTACATTTGGAGCGAAGTGCTGGACGCTGACACGGTGGAATGGATAAAGGAGCACGGCGGCTTGAAACGGGAGAACGGCGATCGTTTTCGCGCCATGTTGCTCTCGCGCGGCGGATCGGCTGATGCCCTGGGGTTGTTCAAGAATTTTGTTGGGCGCGATCCCTATATCGAGCCGCTGCTAAAGCGGCGCGGGCTCGATCGCGCACCGGGCGCAGACGATACTGATATCGGATCGTCGCCTCATTAGCCGACGGCCGCTCGATCGCCCATGGAAAAGGCGACGCTCAGAACGACTGTAGGGCGTCTGTGTCAGACGCCGCGGTGGCGTTTCGTAGAAACGCCCCACAATTATTTGGTTTGTGAGTCGCTCCCTGCAGCGAAGCGGCCACAGACTTCTGACGAATTGCCGGTGGAAATGATGCCTCAATCTGTTAAGTTTCTAACCCCGTGAGCGAACGCCCGGACACTGCCGTACAAACAGCCGCGCCAAACGGCGAAAGAGCCGATTTGCGCCCTGAAAGTATTCAGGACGCCGTGATCCGGCTCGCGGGCAATTCACAGGACGGAATCCAAACAGCCGGCGCTTTTCTCGCGCGACTCGCAGGACGCAGCGAGCATGACGTCATGACGTACATGACGATCCCGGCAACGATCTCGGGTGGACCGTCGATTTTTCAAGTGCGCATCGGTTCCGGAGAAGTGCTATCGGCCGGGGACGAAGCCGATTTTCTGGTCGCGTTTTATCAGCACAGTTACCAGGATCACATCGGCTTCCTGCGAGAAGGCGGCGTCTTGCTTTACGACTCTGACAACGTCGAGCCGAACCTCGACGATAAACGTTTCTTTTACGTCGGCGTGCCGATCACCGGTCTTACCGTGGAAGCGCTCGGCGGCACGGCCAAGGACAAAGGCAAAAATATTTTCGTCCTCGGCCTCATCGCTAAAATTTTTAATCTCGATGTTGAGAAGCTGAAAAGAGTTATCACCGAGAAATTCGCTGGGAAAGACGAAAGCGTGGTCAACACGGCATTGATGGCGTTCCAAGCCGGTTACGCGTATCCGGTCGGCAACGTCCTGACGAAACATTATCGATTCGAGCACATCCCGAGAGCGAGCGGACGCGCGCAAATCACGATGGACGGAAACCAGGCGCTGGCCTACGGCTTGATCGCCGGCGGTGTGCGTTACGGCGCCGGTTACCCGATCACGCCGTGGTCGTCCG
Organism: Verrucomicrobiota bacterium; assembly: GCA_003219005.1. Lineage (GTDB taxonomy): Bacteria > Verrucomicrobiota > Verrucomicrobiia > Chthoniobacterales > UBA10450 > Udaeobacter. Next base: position 5,263 of record QHPG01000015.1, on the reverse strand, counting down.
TGATGGAAACGCTCCGACGCGAGTTTCCGAAGTACGGAGGCATTTTCGTGCAGGCCGAGGACGAATTGGCATCGGTTTCAATTGCGCTTGGTTGTTCGTATTCAGGATACCTCGCGGTGACCGGCAGCGCGGGGCCGGGCATTTCGCTCAAAGCCGAAGCAATCGGTTGGGCCTCGATGGCCGAGATCCCGCTAATCATTTGTAACATTCAACGGGGCGGTCCGAGCACCGGTCTGCCGACTAACGTCGAGCAAAGCGATTTGCATCAGGCGATCTTCGGCAGCCACGGCGACAGCCCGCGCGTCGTGCTCGCGGCAGCGAGCGTGGAAGATTGTTTTTACATCGCGATCGAGGCAGCTCGGATCGCGCGCAAATACAGCACACCGGTTTTCATTTTGAGCGATACGTCGCTGGCCACGCGCATCGAAGCATTCGATGAGCCCGATCTGTCGAAGTTGATGGTCGATCCAAAACCGGATCTGACACCGCGCCAGACCTTCAAGCCGTATCCAATCGATCAAATCACACAACACGTCCCGCCCGGCACGCGCATTCTCGATGGAAAATACCCGCTTCTCGCCGGACTTGAGCACGACGAAATGGGTCACCCGACCGGCAGTCCGAAGCTCCACATGGCCATGACGGCCAAGCGCCGCAACAAATTGCGCAAGCTCGCTGAAGAAATTCCAGTGCCGGAAGTTTACGGCGATCAGGAGGGGGACACGTTGCTCGTCGGCTGGGGTTCAACCTACGGTCCGATCCACGACGCGGCGAAAATGGCGCGAGAGCAGGGCGAAAAAATCGGCTCGCTGCATTTGCGCCATATCCATCCGCTGCCGAACGGGCTCGAAAAAATCTGGCCGAAATTCAAGCGCATCGTCACAGTCGAGATGAACGACCAAGGCCTTTACGGTTTCGGCCAACTCGCTACCATTTTGCGCGCTCGCTATTGCGAACAGAAAATCGAAAGCGTTACCAAAACCGACGGTCTCACCTTCCGGGTGAAAGAAATTTTGGACGGTGTGTTCAAGGGCCGGCCGTTTGCCAGGAACATTCCGCGCGACGGCACTGCGACCGTTCACACCGACACCGGTGCTGAAAACGTGAAATCCCTCAGAGACGTCGTGCCGCAGGGAGTGGGGTAAAGTAGGAAGGCAGAAGTTAGAAGGAAGAAGGGGAGAACAGATTTGATATGAATGAAGCAACAACAGGGAATGGTGAAGGGGCCGCTGCATCGACCGCGGTCATTGATGCGCCGCGGGAAAAACTCACCAAGAAAGCCATCACCGCCGATCACCCGACATGGTGCCCCGGGTGTGGCGATTTCGCCGTGCTCGCCGCGTTTTACAAAGTCCTCGAGAAACGCAACCTCGACCACGAAAAGATTGTCACGCTCGCCGGCATTGGTTGCTCATCGCGGTTTCCGTATTTCGTCAACGGTTACGGCGCGCATTACATTCACGGTCGCGCCGTCCCGCTCGCCAGCGGCATCAGTCTCGCCCGGCCGGATCTTCACGTGTTCCTCTTTGGCGGCGACGGCGATGGGTTCTCCATCGGTGGCAATCATGTCGATCACGGCGGGCGCAAGAACATCAACATGACGTATTTCATCATGGACAATTTCGTCTATGGCCTGACCAAGAAACAGACCTCGCCCACGTCGCCGATCGGATTCAAGAGCAAGACCGATCCCACTGGCGCCATCGATCAGCCGGTCAATCCGATGAAAAAATTGATCGCCGGCGGCGCCACATTCATCGCGCGCACGCACGCCGCGCAGGTACCTCACATGATCCAACTGATCGAGCGCGCGTTCGATCACCAGGGCTTCAGCGTCATCGAATGTCTCTCGGAGTGCGTCGAATTTTTCCCGGACGTATTCGATCCGGCTAATCCGAAGAAAGGCGGCAGCTTCGAAGTGATCCAGGAAAGAAAATGGGACGGCACACCCGAGGATGAAATGCGCCACGACGTTACCGACGAGCTCGCCGCATATAAACTCGCCACGCTCCCGTTCCCCGGCGTCTTTGGCGTGTTTTACGAAACCGATCGTCCGACCAAGAACGCGCTCGAGAAAAAATGGATCGAGACGACCCGTGAAAAGACTGGCGGTGCTTCGGACTTGGAATTGCTCCAGAAAACATTCGACAGAATGAAATGACAACGCTTCTCGCGTTGTCGCGTCGGTTGGGAAGCGCAGGCTGCCAGCCTGCTGGTTTCGGCTGCTAGCCGAAACGAACTTTTTCCCGCTTGTGAAACCAATCCGACTCTCTGACCACGCGATTCGCTACATGAACAGGCGCGGATTTACTGTCGCTGAGATCGAAGAAGCTATTCGGACCAGTCCCTGGGACGCGGCGGAACTCGGGCGCCTGGAATGCCGAAAAGATTTCCCATACGGCAGAGAATGGAACGGCAAAATTTACGCGACAAAACGAGTTCGCCCAGTCTTCGTGGAAGAAGCTACGGAACTTGTTGTCGTGACGGTGTACACCTATTACTTTTGAGCAATGAAAATCAGCTATGACCCGGAAGTGGACGCGCTCAGCATAATTTTCCGGGATACGACCGTCACGACCAAACATCTGGCCGAAGGCATCGCTGCGGATTACGACAGTGAAGGCCGACTCGCCGGGTTGGAAATCCTCGATGCGCAAAAACGCTTTGGCGGACCCGACACGATCCGCCGCGTCGAGCTCGAAGGCGTCGGGACATGAATCCCGCGTCTACGCGTTACGAGCTGATCATTTACTGGAGTAAAGACGACGATTGTTTCGTTGTCGAAGTGCCCGAGCTCCCCGGCTGCATGGCCGACGGTCGAACGTACGCCGAAGCCGTGGCCAACGCCGAGGTTATCATCGACGAATGGATCGAAACCGCGCGCAATCTCGGCCGCCCAATTCCCGAACCTCGCGGAAAACTCGCATACGCACAGATTTCCAAACTCTCAACAACCTGCCTGCCGCGCCGTACATTTGGGGAGGCGGGTCACGCCGTAAAAACGAAGGCGGGTCACCGATCACCAATCACTGATCACTTCTCACTTTCCGCACGCTAATGCGGCGCAACCGTTGTCCAAGGGCCGACATTCAGCGCGGTCAGCACGATTTCCACTGCCAGAGAACAAAGAATGAGTCCCATTACACGGACGAGGACGGACGCGCCTTGCCGGCCGATCACCCGCAGAATCGCATCCGAAAAAAGCAACAGGAGATAGGTGATGAAAAGCACCACCAGAAGGACAACGCCGGTTTCGAGCCGCTCCGGCACGGTATAGACATCGTTATCAGTTAAGACGATCACCGCCATCATTGCGCCCGGCCCGGCGATGGAAGGCACCGCCAGCGGGAACACTGCAAGATCGCGTCCCTCTTCTGGCGAATGCCCTTGCGTCTTTGCATCCATTTTCCCGAACAGCATCTGCACACCGAACAGGAACAGAATGATGCCGCCGGCCACTTTCAGCGAGTGCATGTGAATGCCGATCGCGTCGAGGATGACCTGGCCAACGGTCCCCGCGGCCACGAGGATGATAGTGGCGTAAATCACACCGCGCAGCGCTGTCCAGTGCCGATCTTTCCGGGTGAGCGCAGCAGTCAGCCCGGCAAACAACGCCACGTTCCCGATTGGATCGATCGTCGTCCAAAGCGTCGCAAAATCCTTGCTAATCTTAATTAACAGAGGCGACATGGGTAAATGTGCGATGGCGTTTTACACAAACCGCAGATCAAAGGCGAGACAAAGCTATCGTCGGCCGTTCGCGGATGGAACGCGTGAATGATTATCCGACGGCTGCCCCTTTGGTCGTGCAGTCAGTGGTCAGTGGTCCCGTTGTCTTTTCATCTGCCTTTATACGAACGGCGGATCAAGCGCGAGGCCAAGTTCGCGGTTTGCCTGTAATGTCTGCGGAGTTGCGTCGAAAAACTTTCGACTGTATGAAATAACAGTCGATGCCGGTTTCCCCTTAACATTCACTTCCTAACTGTTTTCCGAAAGATGTTCTACCGAATGAAGTAGCAGGGCTTTCTTCCGATGTTCTCCGGCTCCAATAAATTTTTTGTTGACGGCATCGCTGATCCCGCTCTAAATGCGGAATGCTCGCAGCCATACCCACTAAATGTGGGGTTTTGATGCAGCACTCAACACACTCTGTTGATGTGAATCCTCTAACGCCTAAAGAGCAACTGCTCGAAATCCTTAAAGAAAAATCAGTTTGTCGCGGCGCGTTCACTCTCGCTTCTGGTGCTCAAAGTGATTTCTACGTTGACGCGAAACTAACTACTTCCGACCCTCGGGCGGCACTGCTCGTCGGCAGCGTTGGTTGGGAACTCGTCAAAGAAACAACGAGAGCCGGCATTATTCATGTGGACAGTATCGGCGGACTGACTATGGGCGCTGATTGGATGGCTTTGAGTATCGGGATCGCGGCGCATCTTGAAGATTTGCAAGCGGCCCTTCGGGTATTCAGCGTCAGAAAATCGGCGAAGGAACATGGTCGGCTCAAGCGGATTGAAGGCAATTTTTCGCCCGGAGATTCAGTCGTCGTGGTAGATGATGTCATCACCACCGGTGGATCGACCATTCAAGCGATTGATGCCATCGAAGAGGCCGGAGGCCGTATAGCATTCGTAATCGCGCTCGTGGATCGGCAGGAAGGTGGCCGCGAAAACATTGAAAAACGTGGCCACAAAGTTGTGCCTATTTTCACTCGTGCAGAGCTAACCGGCGCAGATGCCCGGCAACGATCGCATATCGGCATTGCTTAGCGCTGTATCGGGCGCGCTGAGCCAGGAAAAGCTGGAATTACTTAGCAGGGAATTTAATTCATTAGCGCAGGACCGGGCAGAAACGCTTGTATTTTTCGTCCTGCAAAATGTTTGCCAGCGTTTGGCGGCGGCTCTAGAAGGCGAGGCCGTTTCTGTTGAACGTTTCCAAGAACTCACCGCCGGAATCGCAGACCAAATCGCCGATATTCTGCGCGATATCCAGCAAGGAAACGCGAATGCTGCAAAGCTCGAGGCTCTGGTCGTTACGCTTTTTAGAAATTTAGGTTTATTCCGCCGCTGAGATCTCCGGGGTTTCAATGACCTGGCCGACGGTCATAGCAACCAAAAGAACGATGGTGGCGTACATCACGGCACGCAGCGCCGTCCAATGCCGGTCTGCCCGGTTGAGCGCAGCGGTTAACCCGGCGAAAAGCGCCACATTCCCGATCGGATCGATCGTTGTCCAAAAAGTCGCAAAATCCTTGCTAATCTTAATT
>QHPG01000290.1 GCA_003219005.1 Verrucomicrobiota bacterium | reverse complement strand
TGCCGGTGGCGGTCGCCGGACACGCGTCTTCGCAGCGACCGCACTCCATGCAGGAATCAAGGCTGAGCAATTGTTGACGGTTGAAATCTGACAATTCGTGGACTCCGGTGCGACCCGTCTGCTCGACCTCTTCCATTTTCAACGGCACGAGCGCGCCCATGGGCCGCTCGGGACGGCCCGCAATGTTGAGTGGGCCAGTGATCACGTGGAGGAACCGATTCACCGGAATCGTGGCGAAGAACGCCGCCACCAGAATCGCGTGCACCCACCAAGCCGCCAGGTGCATCGTTTGGGCGCGGCCCACGTCGATTCCGCGCAACAAGGTGACATCGATCAACCAGCCGACGATCGACCAGTGGGCCACATCCGGTTGCACCTGGGTGTAATACATCCGCAGCGCTTCAACCGCGAAACCGGTGACGCCTAACGAGAGAAGTAGCCCCAAGAGCCACCAGTCGCTTCGGTTATGACCAAGGCTCGGCTTACGTTGGAACGCGCGGCGATACATAGCTAACAAGCAACCGGTGATGAATGCCACGCCGAACACGTCCATCGTCAGTTCATAGATGAGGTAGTACCAGCCGTGGTGAAAATAGTACGGCCCGTCATAGGCGATCGCCAAGAGCGTAGTGCCGATTGTCAACACGACGAACCCACTGAATAGCAGCATATGGAGGAGAGCGCCGAGCGACTTCTTGTGAACGCGTTTTTGCGCCAGCGCATACTCGACGAGCCGCCGACTCCACACACGCCAATCACGCTCAAATCCGCCCTGCTGACCTTTACGCCAGAGCAGCACCCGGGCTGCGACTTGCCACACGAGCACGGCGATACTCGCCGCGATCATGATGAAAAACACCACCCGCATCCACGGCGCGATGTTGCCGAACACTTCGCGCGTCGCGTTATTTATATCGGTCATCGTATTCTGGCTTAGGCTCGGCGGATCGATTCGATGAGTTGTGGGACGATCTGATACAGGTCGCCTACCAAGGCGTATGTCGCCATCTGAAAGATCGGCGCGTCGGGGTCTTTGTTAATCGCGACGATGATCCGCGAATCCTTGATGCCGGCCAGGTGCTGAATCGCGCCGGAGATTCCAAGTGCGATGTACAACTCGGGCGCGACGATCTTGCCGGTCTGTCCGATTTGATAATCGTTAGGCGCCATCCCTGCATCGACTGCGGCGCGGGTGGCGCCGATTGCGCCGCCTAACGCGTCCGCTAATCCGCCGACTAGACGCTCGAATGTTTCCTTGTCCTTTAGCGGCCGGCCGCCAGATACCACCACGCGGGCTTCGGTTAGGTCGGGTCGGTCCGACTTGCGCTCTTCGCGGGAGATAAATTGCATGCCGTTGGGAAGCGACGCGGCGTCAAAGTCGAAGTGGCTGATCGGACAGGGCGCTGCATTGGCCGCAGGGGGTTCGAAGGCCGTGGCACGGACTGTGAGCACGCGGCGGTCTCCTTCCACCTTCACCATGGCGAACATGCTGCCGGCGTTGATGGGACGTCGGTAGGAAATCGAGCCGTCCGTTTCTTCGATCGCGACCACGTCGGTAATCATTGGCGCATCGAGCAACGCAGCAGCACGCGGCAAAACGTCTTTGCTAAACGTTGAGGAAGTTCCCAGGATGGTCTTCGTGCCGCGCTTTCGCGCTGCTTCCGCGATCACTGTTGCGTAACGGTCGGCCAACGGTTCCGCCAATGCCGGGTCGTCGGCGACAACTACTGCAGACGCGCCGTAGGAAACAAGAGATGCGGCGATCCCGTCCATGCCGTGGCCGAGCACGAGTAGCGCGTACTCGCCACCGAGTTGTTGGGCCAACGTGATGGCGTGCAACGAGGGGCGCTTCACCTGTTGGCGATCGTGTTCGATTAGTATGAGGGACTCGGCCATACTAAAGCACCTTTGCCTCCTGCTTTAGTTTCGTGATTAACTCTTCGACCGACTCAACGCGCGTGCCAGCGGCGCGCTTAGGCGGACGCGCAATGGAGAGCACAGTTGTAAGCGGGCGCACAGTTACTCCCAGTTGATCGCAAGTTAGAACTTCAATGGGTTTGCGGCGCGCCTTAATTAAACCGGGCAGCGAGACGTAGCGCGGTTCGTTAAGGCGAAGGTCGGTGGTGATAATGGCCGGCAGATTGACTTCGACTACCTCAAGACCAGCGTCGGTTTCACGCGTGCAACGGGCGCGCGTCTTGTTGTCTAGAAACTCAATCTTCGAGACGAACGTCGCCTGCGGCCAGCCTAACAACCCAGCGAGCATCTGACCGACCTGGTTTGAGTCATCGTCCACAGCCTGCTTGCCCATGATCACGACGTGTGGCGCTTCTTTCTTGACCATGGCACCGAGAATGCGCGACACCGCGTAGGGATCGAGCGCGCGGGAATCGTCGATGCGAACGGCGCGATCGACGCCCATTGCCAGCGCGGCGCGGATTTGTTCGTCGACCGCCGGCGCTCCGATCGTGGCGCCCACGATTTCCGTTGCTTCGCCGCGTTCGCGAATCCGCAACGCTTCCTCGATGGCGATCTCGTCGAACGAGTTGATCACGGACTTAGGCGTCGAGACCGCTCCGCCCGCGACGGCGACATCGTTAGGGTCGGGCACACTCTTGAATGAAACGAGGATTTTCATCTATCTACCGATGCTCAATCGCAGTTCCAAGGAGGGATCACGTTCCCCTGCACCTGCACTCTCTAGCCCTTGCAGTGCGACGCTGCTTCATAGCCCCAGCATCGAGGCGATGATATTGCGCTGGATCTCGCTCGTGCCCGAGTAGAGCTTGCTGCCGATCGCGTCGCGCAATTCCCGCTCGACCTCGTATTCGGTCATGTAGCCGTAGCCGCCGTGGATCTGGATTGCA
>QHPG01000172.1 GCA_003219005.1 Verrucomicrobiota bacterium | reverse complement strand
CCGCTGATGGCTCGATGACAATTTTCATAGTCTCCCACATCGTGCGCATCGCCGAGACGATCGCTTCCTCGCTCACGGTTACGATGTCATCCACGTAACGCTGGATGATCGCAAAATTTGGCTCGCCGACATTTGTCCGTAGTCCGTCAGCAATCGTGAATTTCTTTTCAGTGACAATCCTTCGCCCAGCACGAAACGATTGCGCTGCGTCATCCGCGTTCGCTGGCTCAACTGCGATCACTTTAATTTTTGGTCGCATCAATTTCGCAGCGATTGCCGTGCCCGAGAGCAATCCGCCGCCGCCGACCGGGCACATGACAATGTCGAGGTCGGGAATGTCCTCCAGCAATTCCACCGCTGCTGTCCCCTGCCCTGCAATCACGTGCTCGTTTTCAAACGAATGAATCAATGTCGCGCCAGTTTTCTTGATCACCTCTGCACATTTTTCTTCGCGCGCTTTTTCTGTCTGTTCACAAAAAACAACGTGCGCGCCGTAGCCCTCAACCGCGCGCACCTTCACCTTCGCCGAGTTCGACGGCATAACGATGTGCGCAGCAATGCCGCGCAGTTTCGCAGCGCGTGCCACCGCAGCTCCGTGATTGCCGGAGGAATGCGTTGCCACACCGCGTCGCGCCGTGGGGTCATCGAGCGCAAAGACCGCGTTTGTCGCGCCACGCGCCTTAAACGCGCCGATCTTCTGAAAATTTTCGCACTTAAAAAACAGTCCCGCCGCCGCGGGACTCGCCTCATTCAGGCGCTCGCTCGTCAACACCGGCGTGCGATGAATGTGCGCGCGAATCCGCTGATGCGCCGCGCGAATTTTATCGAAGTCGATTGCGATCGACTGACTAGGAGATGGCATTTGGGCTTTGGAAATGCTCTGGGCGCGGGCCGATTCCGACCAGGCGAGCTGGAATTTGGCGCAGAATAGGAAAATTGTTCAACAATCGGGGCAATAACGGCAAGTTCGCGCCGTCCCGGGTCTGGCGACCGGTGACGACATATTTGTGGACAAGCACCTGCATGTATTGAATTACCACGGCTGGCCATTCGCGACGTTGTTGCACCTTGCGAAGATCAGCCACTGAAACAGGACTGCGCCGCAATTTTTCAGCCAACAGATTGGCCGTCGCGACTGCATCCTGGATGGCGAGATTGATCCCCACGCCGCCCGCAGGCGACATCGCGTGCGCGGCATCGCCGATACAAAGCAGACCTTCGCGGCACCAGTCGCGCAGACGATTGATCTGCACGGTGAGCAATTTGATTTTGTCCCAGTCGTCGAGTTCGCTCACGCGATCGCGCAAGAAATCCGCCATGGCCACAAGGTCGTGTTGAAACTGAGGCAACCCTTGCGTTTTGACCTTGTTGAAATCGCCTTTGGGAATCACATAGCCGCATTGCCAGTAATCGCCGCGGTCGATGAGCACGAGCAATTTCCCGTGCCGAAAAAATCCGAATGTGTGCTCGGGATCATCGGCGCGTTTTGAAATGCGCATCCAAAGCACATCAATTGGCACGCCGTACTCGCGCACTTCGAAGCCAGCGCGGTCGCGCACGCTTGAGCTACGGCCATCGCAACCGATGACAAGGTCGGCGCGCACTTCGACTTCTCCGCGCGGCGTCTTAGCGCGAACGCCGATCACCCGATCGTTCTCGAAGATGAGATCCACCAGTTCGTGTTCCATGAGCAGTTGGAAATCTGGAAATCGTTTTGCGTGCGATGAAAGGAAGGTCAGAAAATCCCATTGCGGCATAAATGCGATGAACTTGCAGCGCGTAGGCAACCGCGAAAAATCCGCGATCGGCACGGCATAGCCGTTAATGATGCCGCGCAACTCGCGCAATTTTTGATGTGGTTGCTGAAGAAATTCCTCAAGCAATCCGAGCTCGTGCATTAGTTCGAGCGTTGATGGATGAATGGTGTCACCGCGGAAGTCGCGGTTGAAGTCGGCGTGCTTCTCGAGAACGACCACCGGCACGCAGGCCTTCGCGAGCAAATAACCAGCCATCATCCCAGCTGGTCCGCCGCCCACGATCACGGAGCGCGTTTGCAGTTTCTCAGGCATGGTTAACCCAAGACTTAACCACGAATGAACACCAATGGACACTAATCAGAAGATCAAATTCGTGTCTATTCGTGTGCATTAGTGGTTATTCTTCTCATCCGTGATATCCGTGCAATCCGTGGTTACTCCAATGAAAACTAATCAGCCGCTTTTTCTCGACGAGGAACAGGTTCGGAAGCATTTACGGATGGCGGATTTGATTCCGGCGATGGAAAAAGCGTTGATCGATTTCTCTGCCGGTAAAGTGACTCAGCCCGTTCGCTCGGTGATCAATGTCGATGTCGCCGCGGCGACCGGATTCCTCGGCCTAATGCCAGCGTTAACTCCCGATGGGCTCGGCTTGAAAGCTGTGACGTTCTATCCGTCGAATGTGGAGCGCGGAATTCCGACTCACATGGCCACAATTTTTTTGGTTGATCCACAGACCGGTGCGCCGCTCGTGATCATGGACGGCCGCTTGATCACCGAGATGAGGACGGCAGCAGTTTCTGCCGCGGCGACAAAGCTTCTCGCTCCGCCTGACGCAAGAGTCCTTGCCATTCTTGGCAGCGGCGTGCAGGCGCACAGTCACGTGGAAGCGCTGCGATTCGTTAGGCAATTCGAGGAAATTCGCGTCTGGAGTGCTACGCAAGAGCACGCGGAGCGATTCGCAAAAGAAATTGGCGCAACAGCAATGTCTGCTGAAAAAGCCGTGCGCGACGCAGATGTGATCGTCACTGTGACGAATTCGAAAACGCCGGTGCTGAAAGGCACCTGGATAAAATCCGGATGCCACGTGAACGCAATCGGCGCGTGCCGCCCTGACTGGCGCGAGCTTGACGATGAAGCGATGAGCAATGTCGTGTTTGTCGATTCGCGTGAGGGCGCGTTGAAGGAATCGGGCGACGTCATTCTTTCCGGCACGAAGATTTACGCCGAACTTGGGGAAGCGCTCGCCAACAAAGTTCCGGCGCGCGCAAATGAAACGACCATTTTCAAATCGCTCGGAATGGCCGTGGAAGATATAGCGGCAGCAGTGCTCGTGTATCGACAAAAAATCTATTTCGGCGGCAAGGCTGTCAGCTGATTAGAAACTAATTGCCAGCCTGTGGAACCTTTTACCCAAACGTGGGTGCTCCGGTATTGGCCGCTCACCGGTTGACCGCTGTATTGCCCCTTAATTGTGACACGGCTCGTCGCCACTGCGCTGTTTTGATAAACGCGCACGGTAATATTTTCCTCTTCATTGATCGATTCCAAGGTCGTTGTGCCGGATTTAGCATTCGCGAGGCGCTGCGCCTTGGTTAGCACGTCTCCCGATGCGTTTACAAAGATGTAGTCATCAGCCCAGATTTTCTGCAGCGTGGGAATATCGCGCCGCAGCATGGCGGTGCGATACTTTTCGATCATCTGTCGGATCTCTTGCTCGCTCTTGCTATTTTCTGACTCTGACTGCATTGCCGGTTGCCCGAATGCAAACGACAGCAACGCCATAGTGATAGCCAAATACGAAATACATGATTTCATGTTTGAACTCCTTTGCAGTTTCATAACCGACCTCAAACAGGCAACGCAAGTCTGATTCGCTCAATCGCATCGAGCGCTTGCAAAGCAAATCCATGACGGAACAGTTGGCAGCGATGTCAGCTGAGGTTGAAGAGCTAAACTCGAGAATCGAGCGCGCTGTTGCTCGCGGGCAACTGATGCAATCGACGGCAAAAAACATTCGGAGCCTTTTGGCCGGAGCACCCACGGATCTCTATTTCAAATCCGTCAAGCAGCTCGCTGATAGCGGTGAATGGTCGGAGCTAAACGATCGTTTCTACCAGACGCTTGCATTTGGAACTGGTGGACTGCGTGGGCGCACGATTGGGAAAATCGTTACGACCACGGAGCGCGGCAATGCGGGCGAAGACGAGCGACCCCAATTCCCGTGCGTCGGTACGAACGCGATGAATTTTTTCAATATCAACCGTGCAACGCGAGGACTCGTCGCTTATCTGCACGATTGGAACCGACGCGAGAAAATTTCAGCGAAGCCCAGGCTCGTGATCGCGCACGATCCTCGCTTTTTCTCGAAGGAATTCGCGGAACTTGCGGCGAAAGTCGCGGCCGAAAACGGTTGCGATGCGTGCGTGTTCGAGGGCCCGCGCTCGGTACCGGAACTTTCCTTTACTGTTCGGTATCTCAAAGCAAGCGCGGGCATCGTGATCACGGCGAGTCACAACCCTCCATATGATAACGGCTACAAGGTTTATTTCAGCGACGGCGCGCAGGTCATCGAGCCACACGCCAGCGGGATCATCGCGAAAGTTAAGGCGATCACGAGCGAATCCTTCAGACCGGTTTCAAAAGATCAACAAGGTAAAGTCACAACGATCGGGAAGGACATCGATCAAGCTTACATGCGGCGGCTCGAAACTTTGATTCTCGATCCATTAATGATTCGCAAAGCGAAATCGCTGCGAGTCATTTATACGCCGCTGCACGGAACCGGTAGCGTAATCATCAAATCGATGCTCACACGGCTCGGCTTCAATTTCCAAGTCGTGCCGGAGCAGGATCGCTTCGATGGTCGATTCCCGACGGTGAGATCGCCAAACCCGGAAAACGCGGAGGCGTTAACCATGGCAATCAATCTTGCTCAAAAGGAAGATGCGGACCTGGTCGTCGCGACGGACCCAGATTGCGATCGCATGGGAGCGGCAGTTCGCGCAAAGGGTGGCAAAATGAAATTGCTGACTGGAAATCAAACCGGCTCGCTCCTTGCCTGGTATCGAATCAAGACACTGTTCGACAAGGGCGTCCTGAATAAACAAAACGCTTCCCGCGCCGTGGTCATTAAGACTTTCGTTACCACCGATCTGCAAAAGGCCATCGCCAATTTTTACGGTCTGCGCTGCGTCGAAACGCTGACCGGTTTTAAATACATCGGCGAAAAACTGGGTAAGTACGAGCGCGCGATCCCGGAACAACTGCGTCAGAATTATGCCCATCTCACCGAACAGCAAACGCGGCGGCTTCGTCTTGCTCACTCTTCGTTTTACGTTTTCGGCGGCGAAGAAAGTTACGGTTACAGCGGCGCGGATTTCGTTCGCGATAAAGACGGCAACGGCGCCGTAATCGTGTTTTGCGAAGTGGCCGCCTATGCGAAATCGCGCGGGCAGACAGTCGATGAATTGCTCGACGAAATTTTCGCGAAATTCGGTTATTTTGCGGAGAAAACCAATTCGCTTGTTTTCGAAGGCGCAGAAGGCGCAAACAAAATTGCGCGCCTGATCGAGTCATATAGCGCCAGCCCATTTTCAGAAGTGCTGGGATCAAGAGTGATCGGAATGAAAAATTTCGAGACGGACATGGTCGAAGACGTCGAGGGCGATCTGGTTCCCAAAGAAAAGATGTTGATCTTTGAAGTCGAGGATCCCGCAGGCGCGGGACGAATCGCCGTGCGGCCGTCTGGAACGGAGCCAAAGATCAAGTATTACCTTTTCGCGCAGCGCCGACCGGATAATGGAAAATTCGATTCTGCGGAGCTCACTCGAATCAAGGCGCAAATCGGAGAAAAACTCGATCGTCTCTGGGATTGGCTGCAACAGGATGCCGAGGAGCGCTTGCGCTAATTGAATCTCCAGAGTCCAAGCTCCAACGGCCAGACAAATTCCAAGCGCCAAACCTGAGGGAAAACGTCGCGGTACGAAATCGGTTTGGTGCTTGCACTCATCTCATAAATGGCGCTGTCATGTTGAGCGGAGCGAAACATCTCTGGTGTATTTCCATTTGGGAGGACCACTCCAAAATTGATCCGAGATTCTTCGCTTCGCTCAGAATGACATTGTGAGATGGCGAGCGGAGTTTGGAACTTACAACCTGAAATTTCCATTTGCGCGAGTTAATGAAAAAAGTAGCAACCGTCTGGCCATGGTTGGCTGCGATCTGTAGCGGGCTGCTCTGCACGCTGTGTTTTCCGCCATTTGATCAGAGTTGGTTCTGCTGGTTCGCGCTCGCGCCGCTTATCGCGGCCGTCTGGTTTTCCGGAGAAAATTCAAAGCGCCGGTGGCTGCGCAACCTCTTGCTTGGTTACCTCGCCGGCATTGTGTTTTTTACAGCGACGTTTAGTTGGCTGGGCTCGCTGGGAGTTCTGTTTCTAAATTTTTGGCTTCGCGGTTTATCGCTTCTTTTAGCTGTTTACCTCGGCGCTTACTTCGCGTTTTGGGGCTGGTTTATTGGCCTGATCGCGTCGCGCAATTTCCTGGCGTCGTGGCGAAATTTGCTGATGGCGTTTTTAGCTGCATCCGCATGGACCGCGCACGAATGGGTCCGCGGGTGGTTGTTCGGCGGTTTTGGCTGGAACGGGCTTGGCGTTTCGTTGCACAGCACATGGCCGCTTATTCAAATTGCCGAGTTCACAGGTGTAATCGGCTTATCCTTTGTGGTTGCGTTTGCAAACATCATCGCCGTCACGACGCCGGTGCGTTTGTATTTGGAAGCGAAAACGCGCCAGGTGCGACCGCATTTTGACCTTACGCTGACGTTGGCTGGCCTCGTCGGGCTTCTGGCGTTTGGGTTATATAGCGTCCAAAACCGTGCGCCCACAGAACCGCTTCGCGTTGCCGCTGTGCAGGCCGACGTTCCTCAGCACGAAAAATTTGATCCGGAGTTCAGTGCCCAAATCTTTGAACGTTTTCAGCGCTTGAGTGAAATCGCGTTGCATTCCAATCTGCCCCCTGCCTTGCTGATTTGGCCGGAGAGCTCAATGCCCGATCCGGTGCGCGACCCGGCGACGGAAAGCAACGACTTCGTCACCGAGTTTTCCGCATCCTCAAAAACAGACCTTCTGCTGGGAACGCTCGATGTGGAAAATGGAAAGGACTATAACGCAGCAGTTCTGATTTCCGGCGCCACGCAGGAGATGCAGGTCTATTGGAAGGTGCATCTGGTACCGTTTGGCGAATACATCCCGTTGCGACATTCTTTTCCGCTTTTCGCCGCCGTAGCGAAGGAGTGGGTGCCGGGCGATTTCGTCAAGGGCGAACGATACACCCTGTTTCGCCCCACGAATGCCGATGCGCAGATCGCGCCATTGATTTGCTTCGAGGACACGATTGGCGATTTGACGCGGCAATTTGTAATTCGAGGCGCAAACTTGCTGGTGAACCTCACAAATGATGCCTGGTTTTTGCATTCCGCTGGGTCGCAGCAGCATTTGACCAACGCAATTTTTCGCTGCGTCGAAACGCGTCGCCCGATGGCCCGGGCAGCCAACACGGGGGTGACCTGTTTTGTGAATCAGTTCGGCCGCGTCACTCAGGTATTGCGCGATGAAACCGGCAGCACGTTTACCGAAGGCGTCCTCACGGGCGAAATCAAGGTGCCGACGGAACACGAGCTGACGTTTTACACGCGACATGGCGAATTGTTCGCGAAGGTATGTGCTGCAATCGCAGTGCTAGCAATTTTGATCGCGGGTTTCCTCCGATGGCAGAAATTGTAGGGCGTTCGCCGCGGCGAACGCCACTCGAGCCGGCGGCTGACACCCGCCGGCCTACAATCGCTCGCGAGAGTTTCGGTCTTGTAGTAAGACAGCGCTGTGCCGGTCGAACTGCCACTGGATCATCTGGACGAACTTTGGCCGAACAAGTTTCGCGGCGCGCGTATCGGTGCGCTGCTGCATCCAGCATCGGTCTCATCAAGCCTTGAACACGCCTCGCGAATCCTGGAGAGATACAACGACGATCTCTTTCGGCTCGCTGCGTTTTTTGGTCCACAACATGGATTCCTTGGCCAGACGCAGGACAACATGGTGGAGTGGAAAAGCTATGAACACCCGCGCCTGCGTATTCCCGTTTACAGTCTCTACGGCGAAAATCGCGAGCCAACTGCGGAAATGCTGCAAGGTCTCGATGTTTTGCTGGTCGATCTCCAGGATATCGGCGCGCGCTACTACACCTTCATCTGGACGCTGTATCTTTGCATGCGCGCCTGTGAACAGAGCGGCGTCGCAGTCGTTGTGCTCGATCGACCGAACCCGATCAACGGCGTAATCACAGAGGGGCCGGTGCTCAACGCCGAATGTAAATCGTTCGTCGGGATGCATCCCATTCCGGTTCGTCATGGAAAGACGATCGGCGAGCTGGCACAGCAATTCCGAGACGAAGCGTTTCCCAAATGTGAATTATCGATTTTGACAATGAAAACTTGGAAACGGCAGATGTGGTTTGACCAAACCGGTCTGCCGTGGGTCATGCCATCACCCAACATGGCGACACTTGATACAGCGACGGTTTATCCCGGAATGTGTCTGCTCGAGGGCACAAACATTTCCGAAGGGCGCGGCACAACGCGGCCGTTCGAAATTTTCGGCGCGCCATTCGTAAATGCAGAGAAGCTTTGCGGCGAACTGAACGCGTTAAACCTGCCTGGCGTTTTCTTTCGGGAAAATTATTTCCAACCAACCTTTCACAAATTTGCCGGTGAGCTCTGCGGTGGTGCGCAATTGCATGTGATCGACCGGGAAACTTTCCAGCCTTTTCTTACAGGAGTGGAAATTATCAAGCGCATCCGCAAGATTCACGCGGAGCATTTTCAATGGAGACAACCACCCTACGAATACGAATGGAAACAACTTCCCATCGAAATTCTAATCGGCGGCCCAATCGAATCGATTTTCGGCGACTGAGCATCAAGATTGCGAGTTTCGCCATTTTGGCAGCGGGCTATTCGCAGCTCCGCGCAGATATTCCATGGCCGGAAGTCGTACAACGACTCGCCTACGAGAACGAAAAACTAGCGCGGCGTCCTCAAGGCCATGACGGCGAATACTTCGTAGTCTGCACTCTCTATTACACTCCAAGAGAATCTGGTTTCACTTTCGAGCGCGGCTTTGACGCAACGCCAGTGACAAAGCCCGGCTTGGGCGGACGACGGTATCCGCGCGATTTTCTTCGCTCAGTGAAAAAGGAAGGCTTTGGGCGAATTGTGACGCCGGTGAACGGACGCCATTACATTCGTTACAACGGCGGAGGCTCGTTTGCCTTCGCTTCGCACCCAACAAGCGGAGGCGGAGTTTTGGTGGACCGCTATTCTGCGGCGATCAAGTCAACTCAGGGCAGCCTACGCCACGGAGCCATTGTCGAGACGTCTTCTCCAGAGGTGCAAAAAGTTTTTGGCAGCACTCGGTGGAAAATCATGGACACCGGCGGCGGGCTGCGTCGCTGGCAAATCGACTGTTATTTTGGCGAAGACGAACCGCTCGGGCCAGGCAAACTACAAGGCCGGCCGCGTGCAACTACTTTTGAATACGCTTACGCCAACGCGCGAATCCTGGATTGATGTGAAGCCGTTTATGGTTCGTCTGCATATCTATGGCGATCTTGATTTTTTTCTCGGACCAAGAATCCGTGGTGGAAAAGTTGACCGCCGCTTAAGCGAAAAAACCTCCATAAAAGATGTGATCGAATCATGCGGGATTCCGCATCCGGAGGTCGATCTAATCTTGCTTAACGGAAAGGCCGTGGATTTCACCTACGCGATTACAGACGATACCGAAATCGAGGTTTATCCAGCCGGAGTACAATTTCCTAACTTCAGAGAAAAACACTTACAAGTTCATACGATCACGGAATTTGTCGCGGACGGACACCTCGGAAAACTGGTTCGCGATCTCCGCTTGCTCGGGATCGACGTTGCTTATGATCCCGCGGCCGAAGATCGACAATTGGTAGAGATCGCCAGCAGGAATAATCGCGCTCTCCTCACCCGCGACCGGCGTCTGCTGATGCATGCTGCTGTGCAGCACGGCTATTACCTGCGCTCGCAAAATCCACTCGAACAGACCATCGAAGTGCTCCGACGATTCGATCTCGGCGCCATCTTGTCGCCGTTCAGCCGTTGTTTGCGCTGCAACGCTTTGCTGGAGCCCACTGAAAAGGAAAAGGTGATCGGCCAGCTCGAACCGCTTACCAAGATTTATTACAGCAAGTTCCGGCGTTGCACTGGTTGCGGACAAGTTTATTGGTCAGGATCACACTTCACGAAACTTCAGAAACGCCTCGAGCAAATCCGCGCCAATTTTGGTGGCTGAGTAGAGAGCTATTTCGTGGACTCTCTGGGCAGAACGAAATTCAATCGGCAAGAGAGCGAGCGTCGCTGCGCAAACCGATGAAGCCGGGCCAACAGCAGAAATTCTTTTAAGTCGAAAAATGCGAGCCGTTGTCCAACGTGTAAGCCGCGCGCGCGTAACCGTAGAGGGTCGCGTCACCGGAGAAATCGAGGCCGGTCTGTTGATTTTGCTTGGCATCGGCCGCAATGATGCCTCCGTCGTCGCCGTCAGTATGGCCGAGAAGATCGCGCACCTGAGGATCTTTGAGGACGATGAAGGAAAAATGAATCGCTCCCTGCTAGACGTGAAAGGCAGCGCGCTGGTCGTGTCCCAGTTTACGCTCTACGGCGACGCGCGCGGTCAGCGCAGGCCCAGCTTTATTGCTGCGGCGCCGCTGGACCAAGCGAAGAAACTGTACGAAGAGTTCAGTGAAGCGCTGCGCGGGTTGGGAGTTAGCGTGGCGACAGGAGTTTTCCAAGCGATGATGTCGGTCGAATCGGTCAACGAAGGCCCAGTCACAATCCTTCTCGACTCTGAAAAAGCGTCTTAGCCAGCATTGCCTACGAATAGGACGCGCCGCGTTATGCTGCGGGATGCCGCTGGTTGATGCGTTGAGGTCAAAAAAAATCGCGCCGGGTTTTCCCACGGCGCGATTTCCCTTAAGAAATTATCGCCTGAAAATCAGGCTTCGGTCTTCTTTGCGTTTGCTGTTTTCTTGCATTGCGCTTTCAACTGAGCGAACTGCTCTGCAGAAAGGATACCCTTCGCGCGGCTTAGGAACGTCTGCCTGCTCTCCTTAGTGCAGCCGGCTTTCATGCAATCGGTCTGCCACGTTTCGATTTTGGCCTTTTGATCTGGCGTCAGATTGAGCATTGCCAAATTAACGCATGACGTTGAACTTTTGTTCGACGCGCCTTTCACGCAACATGCCTTGTCTCCTGCAAATGCGGCGGACGCGGTAAGCATCGCAGCCGCAACCAGAACGGTGGTAGTAATTTTAATCATGGTGAATGCTCAGACAGCGCGACGCGCGACCTGTTCAATTTGTATTCGCCGGTCAACCACCTTGATACGCATCTTTTCCGAACTGCTATCTTTGCGAGCTTAACTGCGACTGCGCACGCTGGAGATTGTCGGCTGCGCCTTTCAACTCCGGCTTGAGACGCAGCGCCACTTCAAATTCGGGAATGCTTTCCCGCGCTTTCCCCGAAGTGAGCAGGGCCAAACCCAAATTGCTGTGTGCCTCAGCGCTGTTGGGATTCATGCGGAGCGCTTCGTGAAGTTGCTCGATAGCCTCCGGTATGCGGCCCACCAATTCCAGCGCCAGTCCCAAGTCAGCCAGAATGTCTGCATCGTTGGGCGCAAGTTGTGACGCCCGGCGCATCTCCTCAAGCGCGGCTTGATCCTCCTTCTGCTTCCACAGTGCGAGCGCCAACTGCACGTGCGCTTTGGGCGCGTCCGGCTGTGAACGGATCGCCGTTTGGAAATAACCGATGGCTTCGGGTATGCGGCCCTGTAGCGCGCGAGTAACGCCCATGCCTACCAGACCGTCGTAGAAATTGGGGTCGATCTGCAATGTCTTTTCAAAATGCGCGGCGGCCTCGTCGTATTTGCCGCTAGCGCCCATCGCCAGGGCCAGACTGTTTTCTATCCGGAGATTGGGCGGAGTGACTGCGAGCGTGTGCTCAAACAGAGTGAAGCTATCATGCCAGCGCTGTATCTGCGCGTTCGCGAGAGTAGTAAGAACCAGGAGAGTCCCACCAGCTATTGTAGCACTCAGCGCTGGCGCAACACGCCAGCTCTTTGCGACGTCCGCTAATCCGAACGCCAGCGCAACAAACAAACCGATCGATGGAATATAGAAGTAGCGGTCCGCCATGGTTTGACCGCCAACCTGAACGAGTCCTATAACAGGAACCAGCGTTCCCAGAAACCAAAGCCAGCCTACGATGAGATATGGCCGGATTTTCCGTTGAGAAAAACAAAACGCAGTAATTCCAATGAGGACGAACGCTGCACCGATGATCTGCCAAGCCGGTATGCCCGCCCACGCAAACGGATAATACACCGCCAAATCATTCGGCCAGAACGTGAGCAGCAAGTATTTTGCATACGACACAAACGCGTTTGAAAGCCGAAGCACAATAGGAGCGTCTGTGAATGTGCGCACAGCGCCGCCATGAGATTGCGCGAGAAATGTGATAACCGCGGACGCTGCCACGAGAGCAAACAGCGGGATTTTTTCCCACACTAGCGACGCGATCCCTGTAGCCGCTTCCCTGTGGGAAGCGCCCCGCCGATGTTCCTTCACCCTCGGACCTCCCAGACGTCCCAACGGCCAGTAGTCGAGCAGCAACATTACCAAAGGCCATGTCACCAGCATCGGCTTGGCGAGTAGTCCCAGTGCGAGCGTTATCGCGACCCACGCGTAGCGACTAATCGAAGGCGCCTTCGCGTAACGCGTGTAAGCGATCAGGGACAGCAATCCGAAAAATGTGCAAAGGGTATCTTTGCGTTCCGACGCCCATGCCACCGATTCCACGTGCAACGGATGCAGCGCAAAAAGCGCGGCGACAAGCGCGCTCGGCCAGCGGGCGCGTGTTGTTCGCAACAGAAACCAGAAGAGAAGTAACGTGTTCGCCACATGAATCAGCGCGTTGACCAGCAAATGACGGCCTGCGTTCATGCCAAAGAACTGGCAATCAATCATGTGCGAAATCCAAGTGAGCGGATGCCAGTTTGTCGCATGAAACGTAGTGAACGCCCAGGCGAGTCCCCTGAGCGTAACACCGCGATTTACCATTGGATTTTCCTGGATATACGTGGGGTCATCGAGAGTGATGAACTGATGTCCGATCACTTGCGCGTAAATCGCGAACGTCACTACGGCCAGACCGAGTAGGATGAGGAGATCGGGTCGTCCGAATGCTGTAAAGTGGGTGAGCGGGACGGCGCTTCGTCCCTTGGCTGCGGTAGAACTACGAGCTTTTCTCTTTTGCGCTGTTCGTTTGTATTTAGGCGGCATCTGATTGCAGCGGTCTCGATGGTCTCTACACTAAGTATGCATGTCCACAACGCCGGAACCTATTCGTCCGATTAAGCTCTCTGACATCCGCGCGGCACGCGAGCGAATCGCAAACACCATCGTGCGCACGCCGCTGGTTCGCCTCGAGCTCGGACGAGAGTTTCCTGAAATTCGACTCAAGCTGGAGAATCTGCAGCCAATCAACGCTTACAAGCTGCGTGGCGCAGCCAATGCGGTGGCGCTGCTCTCCGAAGAAGAACGCAAGCGCGGCGTCTGGACAATCAGCGCGGGAAACGCCGGTCAGGGTGTCGCCTATGCAGCGAGAGCGGCAGATGTGCCGTGTGCGGTCGTGGTTGTTGAAACTGCACCGAAATCAAAGTTGGAACGGATGGAAGCCCTGGGCGCCAAACTCATTCCCGTTCCGTACAACGTCGCTTGGAAGGCGCTCGACGAACGATCGTTTCCCGGAGCTGACGGAACGTTCATTCACCCGTTCGACGACGACAATTTCATCGCTGGCCACGGAACCATGGGACTGGAGATTCTGGAGGAGGCGCCAGACACCGCTGCCGTGATTGCAAGCATCGGCGGCGGTGGACTGATCACGGGCGTGGGCAGCGCAATCAAGGCACTCAAACCGGAAATCAAAATTTTCGGCGTTGAGCCAGAGACGGCAGCGCCTGCTGCGCTTTCGTTCGAGAAGGGTTCGCCACAGGCCTTTCCAAACTGGGAAGCTTCGTTTGTCGATGGCGCCGGCGGGCAAAGCATGTTCCCGCGCATGTGGGAACGAATGAAACCCGTGGTGGACGGTTACCTGGTCGTCACCCTCGAGGAAACAAAAAACGCGATGCGACTCATGGCTGAAAAAGCGCGGATTATCTCAGAGGGCGCGGGGGCATTGCCGCTCGCTGCGGCGCTGAGTGGAAGAGCCGGCAAAGGTCCGATTGTCGCAATCGTTTCAGGTGGCAACATCGATCTCAATAAGTTCTGCGAGCTCATCGCCGTGAAAACGCCGGCGTCGCAGACAAGCATTGACTTAGGCTTGAAAATCTGAAATAACCGTTCTCAAAAAAGAAAGAGGAAAACAAATGAAAATTGGCGAGACAGCACCGGATTTTGAAGCAGAAACTACGGAGGGCCGGATCCGTTTCCATGACTGGATCGGTAACTCCTGGGCAATTCTGTTTTCTCACCCAAAAGACTTCACACCAGTCTGCACGACCGAGCTCGGTTACATGGCAAAAATAAAGCCGGAGTTCGAGCGCAGAAATGTGAAGATCATGGGATTGTCAGTTGATTCGACGGGCGATCATCAAGGCTGGGCAAAAGATATTGAAGAGACGCAGGGACACGCGCCAAACTATCCAATCGTCGGTGATGCCGACTTCAAGATCTCAAAGTTGTACGGGATGCTGCCCGCGGACGTCGAGGGTGACCCGAAGAAGCGCACACCCGCCGATAACGCGACCGTGCGCAATGTTTACGTCGTAAGCCCGGACAAGAAGATTAAGCTGATTCTTGTCTATCCAATGACTACGGGCCGGAATTTCGACGAAGTGCTGCGAGTGATTGACTCGCTACAACTGACGGCCAAACACCAGGTAGCTACACCAGTGAACTGGAAGCCGGGTGAAGAGGTGATCATTGCAGGTTCGGTGTCCAACGAGGAGGCGAAGAAGCGTTATCCACAAGGCTGGAAAGCGCCAAAACCGTATCTCCGAATCGTGCCGCAACCGCAGTAATTCTATCGTCGAACTGGCAGGAACGGCGCGAGTGCAGCGTGCCTACCAATACGTCTGCTCCGCAGAATATTCGACTGGGTCCTGTCGAAAATAGTTTTGCAGTTCCGCGTATAGCTTCGGGTGATAAGAGCGCAACACACGCGGCCGCTCGAAGAACGCCTCGACCGATACGGCGAAAAACTCGACGGGATTCGTAGCTCCGTAGGTATCGAGCAACGTCGGTATTCCACTTTCATCAGCGGCGCGCAGCGATGCAAACTCAGATCTCATCACTTCGCTCCAGGCCAATTGCTCTTCGCTCGTTGCCAATGCCGGCACTCCGTCGGCCGCATGATTTTCGAAATCGAGTTGGTGAGCGAATTCATGAAGGACAACGTTCTTAGCGTCGGAAGGATCAGCAGCGCCATGTTTAACCGCGCCCCACGCCAGAACCAACGAACCCATTCGACGGCCGGTCTCGCCAAGACGACTCTCAGTTCCCTCTTCCCAAACATGCTCACCAACCTGCCGTTTTTCTTCAACCATGTATGTCAATGGATAAACAAGAATCGTGAGCAACCCTGGGAAATAATCTGTCTCGCGATGCAGCAGCAGAAGACAAGCTTGCGCCGCGATCGTCACACGGACCTCATCGGTGATCGCGAAACCGCCACATCCCTCGAAACGTTTTTCGGCAAGAAATACCTGAATATGACCAAGCAGTTCCGCGCGGTCGCTTGCGGACAGCTTGGAAAAAAATACGACATGACGCTGAATCAACTTCAGCCATTCCTTCGGAAACGGCCGCGCTCGCAGGCGACGTCGCCTCTGTTGCTTCAGGAACTCAAAGATCATATGAAAATAGGTTTCACCACGCTCGCCTCAGTGGGTGCGCTTCGGTATTAAAGATGACTTTATCGAATTGCAAGGTTTCAGACGACGCGAAGAGCAAATAAAAATATTTGAAAGTCTCGGCCAGCGCGAAGCTCTCCATTTCGTCGCGCTGTTGTTTGCTGGTCACGTCGGCGAGCGCAGCGTAGCCGGAGTCCGTGCGGCAGTATTTAACAAAATCATCGAACATTTTCTTGCCCATCTGCCGATACTCCGGGTCACCCGTGTAATGATAAAGGTAGTAAGTGGACTCCACGATCTCGGGACGCAGATGATAACTTCCGGCGACCACGCGCATCGTTTTGTAATCAAGCGTTTCCGGCTCGATGCCGTGCAGGTTCCACATTTTGAACGATGAAGCTTGCAGACGACGCGCACGCTTCAAATCGCCGGACAGAGCTAGTAATGCCGGGAAGAATGCGTCGAGCGCGCCATAAGTTGTCTCGGTCCGCTTACCTGTCTGCATATCGGCGTGCCCGTACCACAATTCGCCGCGGATTTCGTCTGCAAGATATTTATGAACGACGGGAATGCTGGCGTTCCACATGTCGCGACAATCTTTATCGCCAAACAGCAGCCAGCATTTCCAAAGATACTCGTAGTACGAATCAATGCCGCCGCTGATGTGACTGTCAGTGTTTGTCCAGGCGCCTGTGTCGACGTTAATGCTTTGCCCAACGAGACCGAGCGGCGAACGACGCTTGAAGGTTTCGACCAACGCGCGTTTTGCTTTTTCGTAGAAAACGGGCTTGCCGGTCAGTTTACTTAGAGTGCCAAATTCCAATAGCAGCGTGCCGGTTTCGGCCGGATTCGTCACCGCGTCGCGTATCTGGCCAGTGTGAAGATTAACATAACCATAAGGAAGTCCCGTCGGTGAATTGAAGGCCGGCATCAAACGGTTGCCCAAATCTTCCGCCAGGCTCAAGAGGCGCTGGTCGCCCGTCAGTTCATAGCCGGAGAGAAGCCCACCGAGCAGGCGTATCGTTATCTCGAAATTTTTGACATAGATATCGCGATCGAACGATAGATCACTAACGATAAGCGATCGTGCCCTTTCCGCCTCGCCGTCGAGACGCATAAGGATCAGTGTGTCTAGTGCATCGACTGGCGTCATTAATAGCGACTGTCCGTACCAATCATGCGCGATTTTACTTAAAGGTCGCAGCGCATCGTGACCCCACGCATAACGCTCGTAATTATTCCAAGCGTGCAGGAATTCAGTGCGCACACGCGCAGCGAGCTGCTGTGCGTCTTCGCCTTGGCGTGATTTGGTGCATCCGCCCATTGCGAATGCGACGAAGGCAGCCATCAAAAACGCAATTAGCGCAATTCGGTCTGGCATTCGGTTCCGATCAGCTTAACAATCTACCAGGAGGTTCAAAAAATGAATACCATGTCCATTTCTCGACGTAAATTTGCGCAGTTGTTGGGCGCAGGCGCAGCAGTCGCGGTCGTGAGGCCGTCGCTTTCTTTCGCAAAGCGAACTCAGTCAATCGCAACGTTTCTACAGTCAGGCAACGGGATCGTCCGATTAAGCGCGAACGAAAATCCTTACGGACCTTCGCCGATGGCTTTGAAGGCGATGACGGATTCTTTCAGCCTCGCCTGCCGATATCCCGATGAACACAACAATGTGCTAATTGATAAGCTGGCGAAACTGAACAACGTCGGTCACGATCAGATCCTGCTCGGCGATGGCTCTAGCGAGATTCTGAAGCTCGGTGCGGAGACATTTACCGGGAAAACGCGCGGGACGCTCGTTGCCGCTGATCCCACTTTTGAACCGATCTCGCAACAGGCGGCAATCAACGGCGCCGAAGTCGTAAAGGTGCCGCTAACCGCCAGCTTTGCGCATGATCTGCCAAAGATGCTTGCCTCCGCGAAGCGAGGTTTGATCTATGTTTGTAACCCGAACAACCCCACTGCTAGCATTACGCCCAAGAATGAACTCAGTGAATTCATCGGAAAAACGCCAGGCGAAACGATGATTCTCGTGGATGAAGCGTACTTCCATTACGCCGACAGCCCCGACTACGAGAGTGTGATTTCTCTGGTAAGGGATCATCCGAACCTGATCGTGTCGCGCACGTTTTCAAAGGTTTACGGCATGGCCGGACTGCGCTGCGGATACTGTGTCGCGCAAAAAGAGACGCTCGACCAACTGCACGCGCATCAAATGTGGGATAGCGTCAACATCATGGCGTTGGCCGCGGCCAGCGCAAGTCTCGACGATCCCGATCAAGTTCCAAACGGCCAGCGTTTGAATAACGAGGCTAAAACGTTCACCATCGGCGAGCTTGCTAAGCTGGGCTACAAAACAATTCCTTGTCAGGCCAACTTCATCATGTTCGACTGCAAACGACCAGTCGTGCCGCTGATCCAGGCGTTGAAGCAACGCAACGTACAGGTCGGCCGATTATTCCCAGCGCTTCCAAACTACATGCGCCTCACCATGGGGAAGAAATCCGAAATGGAATCCTTTCTGGGCGCGTTTAAGGAAGTGATGGCGTAACGCGTAGAAGCGTTGTAGCGGCGCGGGCCGAGGAGAATTCCTCTTTTAAGCTGACCGCTTTAGCCGAACAAGCCGTGCAGCCAGAAATAAAGAGCTCCGGCGAAAACGCTCACGCCGACAACAAGCAGTAGCGCTTTCTTTTGCCTGACTTTCGGCGGCCCACTTACGGATACCGTAATGTTTGGCGGGAACACGGCCGCGAGCGCTTCGTGATACAAGTGTCGATCGTCCACCGACATTTCCCCAGCATGACTGAACTCGGCGTCGTTCATGATGATCTTCGCATTCAGTTTTGCTGCCAGTCGCGCACCGGAATGGAGCTCGGGCCTCTCGGCCATGGCGCGATCATATGCAGCCCTGACGCTGATGGCCATATCATCAGTGCTGGCGTACTCCCGACCGTTGAACTGGATCATGGTTTTGAGTCTCGCGCTTACTAAAAGACGGAATCAATGCCCGAATCCCGCGCTTTTGACAAATATTTTTCGCGAAATTCCAGCGTGCCGTCTTTTGAGTCCACGCGAACAGTTTGACCTTCGCGGACTTTGCCTTCGAGATTGCTGTCATTTTTTGCTCATCCAATATGCCCGAAAGGAACGCAACCGGGGAAGCACTTCGCGATCCCGAGCGCGATTGCTCGCTGCTTTGCTGGCGATGATGTCGTCAATATGACAGACCGGAAAGCCTTCAATGTCGACGCGTCTTTCCCAAGCATCAGCGAAACGTTCGATTCCATCAGGCGCGAACACTAAGTCAAGATCGAAGGGACCCTTTTTCAACTGAATAAAATCTTTGCCCCGCTCCACCTCAGCAGCTTGCGATTCTGTGAGAGCAAATCCGAGTTGGCGCAAAGCTGAAACCAGGCGCCGGCCATTTTCCGCGGTACGTTCTGGAAATAGATCGGCGTCTTGCGTCGTGTCTGGGAAACCAAGCAGGATCGCTCCGGATTTGCCGATAAAAAGATAGCGCACGCCATGTTGCGCGAAGATATCACGAATCTCCTGCGCCTGACGGTAATCAAACGCGGCCATATCCCAGCCAGTCCGGAAGATTCTGTTCGCACCAGCGACGATATTCCGCTGTGCTATTGAAAGACCGGTACGGCGCGTCGTCTAAAATCGGCTTGTATGTTTTGATAAACGAATAGCGCATTCGCGTCTCCAGCGGACGACGCGCGGCTGCTTCGAAGTCCTCCAGCCAGTCCGCTGGAATTTCCCCGTGCTTTTCGACCCTTGATCGACTTCTGGAGCTCATCACTTGGATGCGAATTCCAGCGCGCCGTCTTTAGCATTGACGTAGATAATCTGGCCTTCGCGAACTTTTCCTTCGAGGATGTCGATGCTGAGGGGGTCGAGAATTTCTTTCTGAATGGTGCGCCGCAGTGGGCGCGCGCCATAAACTGGATCGTACCCTTCGCGCGCGAGTAGTTCCTTGGCTGAATCGGAGAGCTTGAGCGTGATCTTTTGTTGTTCGAGGCGTTTCGACAAGCGCTTGAGCTGAATTTCGACAATCTTCTTTAAATCGTCTTTCATCAGTCGGTCGAAAATGATGATCTCATCGACGCGGTTGAGAAACTCGGGGCGAAAATGAGCGCGCAACGCATCTGTGACGAGTCGGCGGCGCGCTTCACGCGATTCTTCCTCGGTGATGTATTGCGAACCGATGTTCGAGGTCATGATCACGACGGTGTTTTTAAAATCGACCGTTCTCCCCTGCCCGTCCGTGATGCGGCCGTCATCGAGCACTTGCAGCAGCACGTTGAAGACGTCCGGATGCGCTTTCTCGATTTCGTCGAAGAGCACGACCGAGTACGGCCTGCGCCGAACGGCTTCGGAAAGCTGGCCGCCTTCTTCGTAGCCGACGTACCCCGGCGGCGCACCGATCAAGCGCGCGACCGTGTGTTTCTCCATGTATTCGCTCATGTCGATACGGATCATGGCGTTCTCGTCATCGAACAAAAACTCGGCGAGCGCTCGTGCTAATTCCGTTTTGCCGACGCCAGTGGGTCCGAGAAAAATGAATGAGCCAAGTGGGCGATTCGGGTCCTGGAGTCCTGCGCGGGCGCGGCGTACAGCGTTGGCAACGGCCTTGATCGCCTCGTCCTGTCCGACGACGCGCAGGTGCAAATGCTCCTCCAGTT
This sequence comes from Verrucomicrobiota bacterium, assembly GCA_003219005.1. Taxonomy (GTDB): domain Bacteria; phylum Verrucomicrobiota; class Verrucomicrobiia; order Chthoniobacterales; family UBA10450; genus Udaeobacter. The sequence continues at coordinate 91 of QHPG01000172.1, read as the reverse complement.
TCACCAGCTTTTCCCGCTCGCCCTCCTGCAATCGCGAAACCGGAATGTGCGTCCAACTGGAAACAACTTCGGCGATGTCTTCCTCAGTTAC
>QHPG01000036.1 GCA_003219005.1 Verrucomicrobiota bacterium | reverse complement strand
TTTCCACCGCGAGCGTTGTTGCAAGTAAACTTCGCCTGCTTCATTAAAGATCAGAATGTGAACAGCGCGATGGAGCAAGTTATTCCCATGCACTTGAGAGCGGCTCGCGTAGCCGAGAATCCGATCGTTTTTATCGACGATCGGGAAGGTCTCACTCTTCGTTAGGCGTGGATCAGGGCGCGGAACCGGCGCAATGAAATTGGCGAGATCGATCCATTGCAGCAACGATAGCTCTTCGGCACGAGCTTTAGGATTGAAGTTAATATGGGAGGCCGCTCTATCCCAGTCAGGAACATGTGTCTGAAGCAATTTGCGCAACTGTTTTCTTCTCTGGGAAAAGCCAGCGCGAATCAATCTTAGAAGCAGCTGATCATCGCGCGCAGGCAACTCGAGCGGATCACGCGGCAAAATTCGCACCACCGCAGAATCGACATCTGGCTGCGGGAAAAAAACCGTCGCAGGTACGGTGCGCAAATATTTTACGCGATGGTGCAACTGCACGTGTAACGTCAACGCTCCGTAATCGTGTGTCGATGGCGACGCGGAGAGTCGCATCGCCATCTCCTTTTGTAACATTAATAACCACAGCGAAATAGGACTTGGTCGCTCAAGGAATTTTAAGAGCAAGGCGCTCGAAATATTATAGGGAAGATTGCCAAGCAGTTTCACTTGGCGATGCGCAAAAAGGGAGCGCGGATCGAACTTCAGCGCGTCGATGTTGAGTAATTCAAGGCGCTCATGACCGAAACGTACACGCAAAAAATCTGCCAGACGCGCGTCTTTTTCGATCGCAAGAACGCGCGCGCCTTTCTCAAGGATGAACTCGGTCAGTGCGCCTAGTCCGGGCCCAATTTCCACCACGTAATCTTCGGAAGTGATCTGCGCGTGATCGACAATCCAGCGAGCCAGATTTTGGTCGTGGAGAAAATTTTGACCGAGAGTTTTGGCTGGCGAAATGGGTATTTCTCGAAGCGCGGCTCGTATGTCGGAGAGCTTCATATTAACCTTGCGCGCTGCGCGCTGTGGCGCTGGGAATTGGTATATCTGTTCACAAAATTGTGTGAACAAAACGCCCGGGGGCGCCGGGAACTTATTCACAAGTTATTCAATGGATTTGGAACCTCCCAGGGAGCCATGCGACCAATGTGATTTATGCGAAGCTTTCTTGCGATCGGCCAGATATTTTCGACGCGCATCCCTTAGGGAGACGCCACCGATAAAAAACGCCGTAGCGGCGCGACCGATCGCGTATGTCCCTGCGCCAGCGACCATGCCGCACACGACATTGCCCCAGCCAGGAAAGAACTTCAGGATCGCGCGGGCGCCTTCGCGCAGAAGCATTCCCGCGCCGACGTTGGCTCCAAGCGCGGTGATAAACTCCGTCGCAGCGCGCAAGCTTCGTTCTCGGCCGCTGATGTACATGATCCCCGAGACCATCATTACTTGGAGCGAGGTAAGAATCGGCAGGTCCGCGAGCGGAATGGGTTGCGCTCCGATGGCCGTGCAAATTGCGGTCGTCGATTTTATCAGCATTTGTGCGACGTGATGCTGGGCTTCGCGATCCCGTGAAATCCGGATCATCTCGATCTTGGCTTCATTCGGGAGCTCGGCTGCCAGAACCGACAACAAGCCGCGCGTTTCGACGGAATGCATTTCCGTGAATTGGATGACCTTGAGCAGACGATCACGAATCGCCGGCTGCGCCTTGAGCGCTTCATCCAGTTGGGCAGCACGTCTTTCCGATCCAAACGAAACGCCGATGACCTTGGCATCGTCCAGCGCTCCGCCAACGTCATCTTGTAAATGCAACATAAAGTTGGACGCGGATGGTCTCGCCAAATTCGATTCGCCGTCATCGAAAAGAAAGACGACGTCGGCCATCTGCTCTTGGGCGCCCGGTGTAAAAAGCGTGTTGATGATTCGGTGCGCCGGCATTTTGCTGGATCCGATGAACAGGAATCGCGGCGGCCGTTGCTGGAGGAACAATTCTTTAAGCGGGGTAAGCTCCCTGAGAACTGAGTTTCTAATTTTGGAAGGCAGCCTGCCCGCAAGACGTTCGAGCTTTTCAGCGATCCGAAGAAGAGCCTTTTGATTCATTGCTTCACCACGTTAAATCGTTAAACGGTTACACCGTTACATCGGATTTGCGATTTAACGATTCAACGATTTAACGCGCCATCGATCCTGCGAGAACGCACAAGCGCGAATTTCGCTGTTTTCAATTCGACGCTGCCGCGCTTATAAAGTTGCATGAGTTTGAACATCGAAATTCTTTCAAAAGCTGCGACTCAGGCGCGCGGGTTGTGCATGGACGCCGTGCAGGCGTCGCAATCGGGGCATCTGGGGCTCCCGCTTGGCTGCGCGGAGATCGGCGCGGTCCTCTTTGGTTATGCGCTCAAGTACAACCCGGAGCAGCCGCGCTGGATCAACCGCGATATTTTCGTCCTCTCCGGTGGGCACGGCAGCATGTTTCTTTACGCATGGCTGCACATGAGCGGTTACGGCTTGCCGATGTCGGAGATCAAACGGTTCCGGCAATTGCATTCAAAAACGCCGGGCCACCCTGAATTTGGCGAGACGCCGGGAGTGGAATGCACGACGGGGCCGCTTGGTCAGGGTGTTGGCAACGCGGTTGGCATTTCCGTGGCGACAAAGATGGCCGCCGCGCGGTTCAACACTGACGAGCACAAAGTTTTCGATCAGCACGTTATCTGTTTGTGCAGCGACGGCGACATGCAGGAGGGCGTCGCCTCCGAGGCATGTGCGCTGGCTGGTCATTGGGGCCTCGATAATTTGATTTTCCTCTACGATTCGAATGCGGTCACGCTCGACGCCGCGGCGAAAGAGACGCAGAGCGAAGACACCGGGAAACGCATGGAAGCATACGGGTTCGACGTCCAGGAAATCGATGGCCACGACATGCAACAGTTTCTCGATGCGTTTGACGTGGCGAAGCGGCGCGACAACGGGAAACCGCAGTTTATCATCGCACACACGCTCATCGGTAAGGGCATTCGGGAAGTCGCAGGCACGTACAAAGCGCACGGCGAGGCGGGCGCAAAATTTGTCGATGCCGCGCGTAAGGCGCTCGGGCTGCCCGAAGAACACTATTTCGTATCACAGGACGTGTCCGACTACTTTGCCGGGCACAAAAAGAAACTGCTCGCCGAGTACGGTCGTTGGGAGGAAACGTACAACGCCTGGCGAAAGAAAAATCCTGAGAAAGCGAAGCTGCTCGATGACGGACTTGAGCGAAAAGTCCCTGCCGATCTCTTAGCTAAGATTCCCGAGTTTCCCAAGGATGCGAAGCTGGCTACGCGAAAGGCGGGCGGCGAAGCGTTGCAACCGATCGCGCAGGCGATGCCGTTACTGATGAGCGGCAGCGCCGACCTCTACGGATCGACAATGAATTATGTCAAGGACGGCGGCGACTTTAACCGCGATAATCCCGGCGGGCGCAACATCCGGTTTGGTATTCGCGAGCACGGCATGTGCGCGATCCTGAATGGCATTTCCTATCACGGGCTGTTTCGTGCATCCGGCGCGACGTTTATGGTCTTCACGGATTATTGCCGCGCATCCATCCGATTAGCTGCGCTGGCGAAGCTGCCGAACATTTACATTTTCACTCACGACTCAATCGGCGTCGGCGAAGACGGCCCGACCCATGAACCCGTGGAAACGGTCAGCTCGGTTCGGTTGATGCCGAACATCGACGTGATTCGTCCTGCCGATCCTGAAGAGACCGCAGGCGCATTTGTCGCGGCGATGCAGCGAACCGAGGGGCCGACATTCCTGGCCCTCACGCGACAGACTGTTCCAGTGTTAAACGATATCGATCCAAAATTGCGCCGCGAAGGAGTGCTGCGCGGCGGTTACATCGCCAAGAAAGAAACCGGCAAGCTCGATCTCATCATCCTGTCGTGCGGAAGTGAATTGCAGCACGCTCTCGCGGCGGCAAAAGAGCTGGGCGACGACGTGCGTGTCGTCTCCATACCGTGCTCCGAAAGGTTCAATCGCCAGCCGTCAGAATATCGCGAAGAAGTTTTGCCCGACGCATGCCGCAGACGTGTCGCGATTGAAGCTGGCGTGACCGAGATTTGGTATCAATACGTCGGTCTCGATGGAAAAGTCATCGGCCTGCACGAGTTCGGCTTAAGCGCGCCTGGCGCGGAAGTAATGAAGGAGCGCGGCATCGATGCACAGCACGTTATCGACGCGGCAGAGTCGCTCTAGAACGCCTCCTCCGGCTCAGCCGCGTCTTCCGCGCGATCTTCAAAGCGCGTGAAGCTTTTTAGGAAAGTAAGTTTGACTTGGCCGATCGGACCATTTCTCTGTTTGGCAATAATAAGTTCAGCCTTGCCTTCCAGCTCTGTTCTTTCCTCATCTGAATCGGCGTAATATTCCTCCCGAACAAGCAAACCGACAAGATCGGCATCCTGTTCGATTGAACCTGATTCTCGCAAATCCGCTAGCCGGGGAACTCCTTTGCCGCTGCCTGTTCGGATCTCCGGATTGCGATTCAACTGCGCCACAACAATGATCGGTATCTTTAGTTCCTTGGCCAAGCCTTTGAGCCCTGCGGAAATTTCTGAGATTTCCAACTGCCGATTATCCTGTGCGCGGCGCGAGGTCGATCTGAGCAGTTGCAAATAATCCACAATAATGAGTCGCACATTCTGCTGCGCTTTCAGCCGGCGGGCCTTTGCTCGCAATTCGAGAATCGTGAGACCGGCGCTGTCATCGACGAAGATTTTCGCTTCGGCCAGTTTCGAAGCCGCGTACGTCAGTTTTGGAAAGTCGGCTTCCGCAAGAAATCCATCTCGTGTTTTAGCTAGGTTGACGCGAGCTCGTGAACAAAGCATGCGCTGAACAAGCTGTTGCGCGCTCATCTCCAAACTGAAAATTGCCACGGGAAGCTTCATCTCGATGGCAACATGCTCAGCAATGTTCATTGCCAGCGCTGTCTTTCCCATGCTCGGCCGAGCTGCGATTACGATCATCTCTGAGGAATGCAAACCGCTTGTGAGCTTGTCGAGATCGCGAAAGCCGGTCGAGATGCCTGTAATTGCGCCTTTGTTCTCAAAGAGCTTTTCGATTGATTCAAGAGTGCTCATCACTTGCTCTTTCATCGAAAGCATCTGGCCTTTGAAGCGGTCTTCGCCCACGGCGAAAATGCGCTGTTCCACTTCGTCGAGCAGATTGTTTACCTCGTCCTGTTCCTCGTACGCGCGGCGAACACTCTCGGTGGCGGCGGAAATAATTTCCCGCAGGATGTACTTGTCGCGAACAATCTCGAGGTAGTAGCCGACGTTTGCGGCGGTGGGAACGAAAGTGAAAAGGCTGGTGACAAAGGCTGCGCCGCCGACGGTGTCAAGAAGATGCCGATCACGCAGCACCTGAGTGAAGGTGATCAGGTCAATCGCCTGCGACGTGTTCCAAAGATCGACAAGAACGTTGTAAATCGTCCGGTGCGCGGGGACGTAAAAGTATTCTTCGTTAATTTTCTCGACGCATTCCGCGATCGTTTCACGCGGTGAAATGAGCATCGACCCTAGCACGCCTTGCTCCGCGTCAACGCTATGCGGTGGAGTGCGGTGAATATCCTGCGCAGAACCTGTGGGCGAAATGCGAACAACTTTTTCGCCGCTTCTCTCCAGCCAGCCTCGGCCGGGTCCGTTCCCGGATTCTCTGCGAGGCTTCTCAGCGGTCCGCGAGGACGGTTGAGTCGCCATTTATTCGGTTTCTTTTTTCGCTTCTGTGTTTCTTCGGAAAAATGAACGGCGTTTTCTCTCAGGCTCTGCGGTTGGAGCCTCCTCCGCAGGTTTCGCCTCTTTCGCGGCCGCCGACTTCACATTAAACTTGAACTGCGCACCGACATCGTGATGCAACTTGATTTGCACCTCGTGATCGCCCGTATCTTTGACTGGCCGTTCAAGCAGGATTTTGTGCCGGTCAATCTCGACTCCAATCTCGTCCTTCAGCCGGTTGCCGATGTCTTGCGCGGTAACTGAACCAAAAGCTTTTCCAGTCTCGCCCGTTGCGAGTGTGAAGATGGCTCTTAACTTTTCGATGCGTCGACTCAATTCCTCCGCCTCGTTTAATTCGCGCTCTTCGCGCTCCACGCGCTTTTGTTTGAGCGCATCAAGCTGGCGCAAAGCCGCTGGTGTGACTTCGTAGGCTTTGCCGCGTGGCAGGAGATAATTGCGGGCGTAGCCTCGACGCACTTTGACCACGTCCGCTTCCGCGCCGAGTCCGGGAACGTTTTCGGTCAAAATAAGTTCAGTTAAAGGCATATCGAATTTCTAAAACGCGCTCAGGATTTTTAAACCTGAAGCATTTCGGGGATGCCGAGTGTAAAATTCAGGCGGGTGTTGTCAATGCGAGAATAAAAAATTCGCAAAAAAAATTTCGCAATGACGCAATCGAGCATGCCTTCCGTCTGCGACCACACGCAAAACGAGAGGCGAGCACGCTTGCGTTACCTTAGATCATCCCGAGCTTCATCCGGCCCGCTTCGCTGATCATGTTTTGGCTCCAGGGCGGGTCCCAAACGAGCTGGACATCCGCTTCATCCACGCCGTCGACGGACAAGATTTTGCTCTGTGCGTCGTGAGCGATGGCTGGGCCCATGCCGCAACCCGGCGCGGTCAAAGTCATTTTCACTTCCACCCGCGTGCCGCCGTCGTCCTTCTTAGTCAGACGGCAATCATAAACCAGGCCGAGATCAACTATGTTCACAGGAATCTCGGGGTCGAAACATTGCCGCAATTGGTTCCAGACGTCTTCCTCTGAAACTTCGCCATCCGTGCGTGTAGGTTTTTGCGTTTCCTGCGTCTGCGGTTTTTCCAAGCCCAGCGCGTCGAGGTCTTTCTCTGCTACGCGAGCCAACCCCTGGTAAGTTGCAACGGTATAGCTTCCTCCGAGGCTTTGCGTGATCACCCCCTGCGTGCCGGCCGGGATTGTTGTCTTCTGACCGCTCGGTATCTGGATCGCCTCGCAATCGCGGCTCAATGTGAATTCAGTGTTCTCGTACATGGCTTCCTTCAGTGTCATTCCGAGCGAAGTCGAGGAATCTCTCGATCATCTGGAAGGAACGCGCTCCTCGTCGCTCGAAACGGTTTCAACCCTATTATGCCACACGCAGAGAAAATGACGAATGACGAAGCACGAAGGAATGACGAAATCCGAATGACGAAGCGGAATTCCGACACTGTTTCGTCATTCGTCATTTGTGCTTCGTCATTTCTAATACACATCCCTCTTATAACGTTTCTCATTCTTCAGTTTCTCGACGTATTCATTAGCTTGCTCGATGCCTTTGCCGCCCTGCTCTTGGACGATTTTTCGCAGCGTAGCATCAACGTCTTTGGCCATCCGACGCGCATCGCCACACACGAAAAAGTACGCGCCTTCGGCGTCGATCCATTTCCAAATTTCGGCGGCATTTTCCGTCATCTTGTGCTGCACGTAGATCTTCTGGGGCTGGTCGCGTGACCACCCGCAATCGAGCCGTGTGAGGAGTCCCTCCTTCAAATACGCATTGAACTCGTCTCCGTACGCAAAATCGCATCTCTCGTGCTGCGCGCCAAAGAAGAGCCAGTTTTTACCCTTTGCCCCGGTGACTTTTCGCTCCTGCAGATACGCGCGGAACGGCGCCACTCCGGTTCCGGGACCGATCATGATGATTGGAGTGTCAGGGTCCTCCGGCAGGTGAAAGTGTTTTGCTACGGTGGGGAAAACGGGCACTGGCACGTCATCAGCGCGTTCCGCAAGGAAAGATGAGCAAACTCCTTTCCGGAGGCGGCCATGACTTTCGTACTGGACGACATCCACGATGAAGTGCACCTGGTCGGGATATGCTCTTAAGCTGGAGGCGACCGAATAAAGTCGCGGCTGTAATTTCGTCAGTAAGCCGACAAACTCTTCCGGCGCAAACCGGGCGGAGGGATGTTCCGAGAGGAAATCGACTATTTCCATGCCCCAAAGGTAAGTCTCAAGGTCCTGTTTGCGGTTTGGAGCGAGAAGGTACGTCAACGTAGGCGCAGCGGAAGCTCGCTCGGCCATGGCCCTCAAAAACTTCGGCGTTGGCTGCGTGATGCTGTAATCGCGCAGCAGCGCTTCGCGCAATGTCGTCGGTTCTCCTTTCGGCCGCGGGACTTGTTCATCGCCGGTCGCGCCGAGCGTACGGATGATTTCATCGACCAATTCTGGATCGTTCGTTGCGTAAACAGCTAAAGAATCGCCCACTTCAAAGGTCAAACCCCATCCCGTCAAATCGAGCTCAAAATGCCGCGTGTCCTTCGCAGATTCCAGACCGCTAAGACGACGATTAACGACGAGCCGAGCGGGAAAGGGGTTTGACCGAGTGTATCGTGGGCCAGCAGTAGGGGCAGGAGCAGTTACAGTAGCGGTAGCTTCAGTCATAGCAGCATGTACCGGCGAATTGTGATCGCTGCAAATGTTCGTCCCGGTTGTAGGAGATGAGATTTGGCGCTTCCTGAAGACACATCCGGCACACCGCGCAGCTGGTATCCATGTACCATTGTCCGGGGCCGTTCTAAGGCTGTTTGCTCAGTCTATCTGCCATAACTGAGAATGGATTCAGGGTCAGCGCGAAGAAACCTGCTTTCGACGTCCGGCTCGCGAATCTTTCCTCGGCGCTTGCGAGGGCAGGGCAATCGTGAAATCGACCTGCCGTTTGAAGGTGTCAACCCGAGCGACGAACACAGATACCTCGTCGCCGATCTTGAATCGTCTTCGCGAGCGTCTGCCAATGAGCTGCCGTCGAGCGGGCTCAAACGAGTAAAAGTCGTCCGTCAGTGAGGAGACATGGATAAGCCCGGTGATCAAAGCATCCGGCAACTCCACCAGTAACCCGTAATTGCGGACGTCGACGATAGCGGCTCGAAAAATCTCTGGATTGCGTTGATCGAGTTGCCGCTGAAAAAACTCGAGCTTCTTCATTTGAGCACCGTCGATTTCCGCATCGGCGGCATTCCGTTCGGTGGCTGAAATGTGCTGGGCGATGGAAGCGATTTCGCCCATGTCCATTCGGTAGGGACGCCGCGCTGCCGCGTCCCTACCGAGCGAACGATGCACCACTAGATCGGCATAACGCCGAATTGGACTGGTGAAATGCAGATAATTTGTTTTTGCCAAGCCATAATGCCCAAGTGGCTGGGGGTCGTAACGCGCGCGCTTCAAGCTTTTGAGGAGAGCGACCTTGAGCGCTTGCTCTTCGGGTTTTCCACGAATTGCGGCCAGCAAACGCTGCAGCTCACCACGATGAGTCAGATCGCCGACCCTGTAGTCAAAGCTAAGCACGAACTCACGATACTCAGCGAGTTTCCCGGGGTCTGGGTTTTCGTGGACGCGATAGATGGTGGGAATTGTGCGTTTCTTGTGCTCGCGGGCGACCGCTTCGTTCGCTGCCAGCATGAATTCTTCGATCAACTGGTGCGACTCGTCGTTCTCCACGCGCTCTAATCTTATTGGATGACCCTGTTTATCGACCCAGACTTTTACTTCTGGGAAATCGAGATCGAGCGCGCCATGCTCGAACCGTTTCCGCCGCAGCAACGAAGCGAGTTCCCACGCAAGATGCAGTCGCTCGCCCAACTGATCACGAGGTGGGGAGCTCAAAATCGCGTAGGCTTGTTTGTAGGTAAGCCGGTGCGCGCTGCGAATCACGCTCCGCGAAAAACGCGCGCTTTTCGCCACGCCGTTTTTGTCGAAATGAATAAACGCTGAATGTGTGAGCCGATCGACTCCTGGATTGAGACTGCAAACGCCGTTGCTCAATCGCTCCGGCAACATTGGGATCACGCGGTCGGGTAGGTAAGCACTGTTGCCGCGCCGGCGCGCTTCGCGATCCAGCGCGCTGCCAGGTTCTACGTAGGCTGCGACATCGGCGATGTGCACACCGAGCCGCCAACCATTTTTGTTTTTCTCGACTTGAATTGCGTCATCGAAATCTCGCGCATCGTCGGGATCGATCGTGACGATGAATTCTTTGCGCAAATCTTCACGTCCCTCGAGCTGTCGTGGATTGATTTTATCGGGAATCCGCTCTGCCTGGTCCAAAACCTCTTTCGGAAATTCTGCTGGCAGATGAAATTTCCGGATGATCGAGAGCATGTCGATGCCCGGCGCGGTTGCCGGCCCGAGGACTTCGATGATTTCGCCTTCGGGATTGACGTGGCGCGACTCCCAGGCGTCGAGCCGAACGACGACTTTGTCGCCAACTCTAGCGGCGGTCTGCGACCGCCGATCTTCTTTTAGATTCTGCGAGGCAGGACGCACGTAGATGTCGTGCACAAAGCGTGGATCATCCGGCACGACATAGTAAAAATTCCGCGACCGTTGGAGTGTGCCGACGATCGTATCGTGAGCTCGCTCGAGGATTCGAATCACACGACCTTCGCGCCGTCCCTTGATGCGGCCATAAGGCGCATCGCGCGATATACGCACAACCACGCGATCGCCATGCATGGCAGTTCCGATGTTCTCCGCTGCGATGAAAACGTCCGGTTCGCCCGGTGTTTCCGGGACGAGAAAACCATAACCGACTTGGTGAATCGATAATTTGCCAGTTACGAGATCTGCCTCGGCCGGCAAAACGTATCGGTTTTTGCGGATGCGCGCGATCACGCCCGCTCGCTCGAGCTCACGCAGCGTGTTACGCACGACATTTCGCTGGGCGCCGGTCAGGCTGAGTTCTCGAGCTATGTCAGCCTTGTTGAGTGGCCGGTAATCTTTCCGAGCGAGGAGTGCCAGAACCTGTTCGCGAATTTTACATCCGTTTGCAGTCATTTGGGCGAAATATTATGGTTAGGTTCACTGACTTAACGCGATTTCAATCGGAGGTCTAACGATGCGAAAAGCAATTATTGCCGGTGCATCGGCGATTTTTGTGGCAGCGATAGCGATCGTCGCCTCATTCGCTGCAGGAGAAGCTAAGATGAAGATCACAAGTCCGGCTTTTCAGGAAGGTGGGAACATTCCGTCAAAATTTTCATGCGACGGCGCCAATACCAGTCCGCCTTTGCAGATTTCAGATGT
>QHPG01000035.1 GCA_003219005.1 Verrucomicrobiota bacterium | reverse complement strand
CGCCACTCGAAGAATCCGCAGCAGCGCAACAGGAAGACGCGATGCCTACCAATACGGCAGCGCCTCGGATGCCTGGCGGTCTCGCGCCGGCCGCGGAGACCGCGTCTGCAGCAGTCACGACACCGCCAAATTGGGAACCGCAACCGCCCTCACAAATGAGACAGGCAAGCTTTCTCGTTAAAGGCGACAACAGCGCCGTCGCAGACATCTCACTCGTGAGTCTTGGCACTGCTGCCGGAAATGTTCTGGACAACGTGAACCGCTGGCTCGAGCAACTCGGTCAACCGCCTGTCACCGAACAAAAACTCGCTGACATAGCGCAGCGACTACGCACTTCGTTAGGGGACGTGATCATTGTCGATCTTGCGGGACTGCCGAAGGATGCCGACCCAGCAAAAGACGGCAGAATTATTGCCGGCATGATCACGACCGCTGACTCGACGTTGTTTTTCAAAATGCGTGGCAACGCTGACCTAACCGAGGCGCAGAAAGGCGACTTCATCAAATGGGTCGCATCGGTTTGCAACGCCCGGACGGAAGCCAAATCTCCGCAAATGGCAGCGATGCCCCCACAGGACGCAGGCGCACCGCAGATCAAATGGAACGCGCCGGAAGGCTGGACAGAAGTCCCACCATCTTCGATGCGCTATGCCAGTTTCAGCGCCTCGGATGGAAACGCTGGCAAGATCGACATTTCCATTGTGACGTTTGCCGGCGATGGAGGTAGCGATGCAGACAACGTCAACCGGTGGCGCGGACAGATTGGTCTGGCGCCAGTCGATGAAAACACCCTGAATTCGCAGATTGCTCCGTTGAAAACCGCGGACACAACGTTTGCAACGACCGACATCGCCGGTGCCAAAGCGCGGACCATCGCAGCATGGACGCGCCGCGACGGGCGTGTCTGGTTCTTCAAAGCAACAGGGCCGAATGCGGCAGTTGAAAAAGAAAAGCCGAACTTCGTAAAGTTCATCGAGTCAGTTCGATTTTAATTTCACAAATGATTGTCATGTTGAGCGCAGCGAAACATCTCTGGCTATTCCTACGGAGGCAAAAATAACTTGAGATTCTTCGCTTTGCTCAGAATGACATTTAGAGATGGGTTTTAGGAATATGCTGCGCAAAATTGTCAATCTCATCACGTCGCTGAAGCTGACGATTATTTGTCTGGCGGCAGGGATGGCGCTGATTTTTGCGGGCACGCTGGCGCAGGTTCATCTCGGCATCCACGAAGCTCAGCAGCGTTATTTCCAAAGCTTCTTTGTGTGGTGGCCGCCGGAAGGACGCGGTTTCAAAATTCCGATTTTTCCCGGTGGCCATCTCATCGGGGCCGTCCTGCTGATCAACCTCATCGCCGCCCACGCGAAACGTTTCCGCTGGACCTGGCGCAAGCTCGGCATTCATCTCACGCACGCCGGGTTGATCATTATGCTGGCGGGTGGACTTTTCACTGATCTTTTCGCAGTCGAAAGTCATATGCGTCTGGCGCGCGGCGACACGAAAAATTATTCCGAGGACATGGGCCGGACGGAATTGGCGGTGATCGATACGAGCGATAATGATCTTGATCAGGTGACCGCGATTCCGGATACGGTGCTGCGACACAACCGAGAAATTGATCACTCGAGTTTGCCGTTCCGGATCGTGGTCAGGAATTTTTATCAGAATTCGCGCCTAAAAATGTTGAGTGAAGCAGGAGAGGGCGCGCGACCGATCGCCAATCAAGGTCCCGGCGCAACGATTGCGGTCGAGCCGGCCCCGCGTGCGACCGGCGCTGACGAACGCGATGTTCCGAGCGCAGCCATCGAAATTCTGCCGAAGGACGGCGGCTCGTTAGGCACGTGGCTGGTCTCAGATGGGCTCGGCGCGCCCCAGACATTTTCCTGCGGCGGCCGGACATGGATGATCACTTTGCGTCCGGCGCGTTATTACAAACCTTACAGCGTGACATTGCAGAAGTTTACCCACGAGAAGTATGCGGGTACCGAGATTCCTAAAAATTTTTCAAGCAAAGTCACGTTGATGGACTCTGAGCGATCAGTGAACCGCGACGTTTTGATTTACATGAATCACCCGCTGCGTTACCGCGGCGAGACGTTTTATCAGGCCGGCTTCCAGCCGGACGATTCGGCGACAATTCTGCAAGTGGTACACAATCCCAGCTTCATCGCGCCCTATGTTGCCTGCGTCATCGTAGCCGCTGGTCTCCTTGTGCAATTTGGTTTTCATTTGGTGGGATTTTCACGACAAAGACGGAGCGCAATCGCATGAAACGTTTCTTGCCCTGGATCATCTTGGTTGTCGCTGCCGGATCGATTGCAGCCAACTGGTTGCCGACGAAACCTGCAAAGGACGAATTTGATTTCGCAAAGTTCGGCAAAATCCCGGTGCTCGTGGGCGGCCGTGTTAAACCGCTCGACACCGTGGCGCGCAATTCGCTTTTGATCATTCACGGCAAACAGGAACTGCGCCTCGAAGGCGGTCCCGCAGGCGCGGGAAGCGCGATGCAGTGGCTCACCGACGTCCTGTTCAATGCGCCCGTTGCTGATAAATACCCAGTCTTCGTCGTGCAAAACGCCGAAGTGCTCGGCTTGTTCGGCTGGGAACAAAGCGACCGAAAATATTTTAGCTTCGCTGAGTTTGCGCCCTTCCTGAAGCAGATCGACGAACAGGGAGCGCAATCGGACAAACTCGAGGCCGTCCAGCGCTCTGCTTATCAGAGCGCGATCCTGAATCTACGCAACGGGCTGGCGCTGTATCAGCGGTTAAAAAACAGCATTCAGCCAGAAGACGCGCAAAATTTTGCCGCGGAGCTCCAGGCATTCATAAAAAGTGTCCCAGGCGCAGCAAAGGCTGCTCGCGATTTCGAAATGGGCGAAGGTTTCGACAAAGCGAAACTGAACGACGTCGCCGAGTTGGTTCAAAGATACGAACGGCTTTCGGAAATGGCCTATGTTCTCGCCGTTCCGCCGCTGAGTCTGCCGGGGTCATCCGCTTTCGCTAAAGCTACGGCGGACAGGTCGCCCCCGGCTACAGCGGCCGGCGATTGGCACTCTGTTGGCGATAGCTTGCTGCACTCGATCGGCGCCGGGGAAATTCATCCAGTCGTGATCGAATACGCAATCATCGGCGACGCCTACCGCGCAAATGATCGGTCGCTTTTCAATGAACATCTGGATCGCATGACGAATTGGTTCGCCAAAGAACAGCCGAATGCGACGAGACGGACGTCGTTTGAGTTTTTGTTCAATCGCCTTGAGCCCTTCACTCAAAGCATGACGCTTTATGTGCTCGCATTTCTGTTGGCGTGCGCGTCGTGGCTTGGATGGAGCCAGGCATTGCGGCGCTCCGCGTTTTATCTTTTGTTGCTCGCGCTCGCTATTCACACCTTCGGATTGTTTTCGCGGATGTATCTGCAAGAGCGTCCGCCAGTCACCAATCTGTATTCATCCGCGATTTTCATCGGCTGGGGCGCGGTGATCGTCGCGCTCATACTCGAACGAATTTTCAAGGATGGAATCGGCGCGGCGTGCGCGGGAGCGATTGGTTTCGTCACACTCATCATCGCGCATCATCTCGCCGGCAGCGGCGACACACTGGAGATGTTGCAAGCCGTCCTGGACACGAACATCTGGCTCGCGACGCACGTGGTCGCGATCACCACCGGGTACTCGGCGATGTTTCTCGCCGGGATGCTAGCGATTATCTACATCGTGCGCGGCGTCTTCACGCGGTCGCTGAACAAACAAACAGCGGATTCGCTCGCGCGCATGACTTATGGGGTGGTTTGCTTCGCCACGCTGTTCAGTTTTGTCGGAACTGTGCTCGGTGGAATCTGGGCCGATCAATCGTGGGGCCGTTTCTGGGGCTGGGACCCGAAGGAAAATGGCGCCGTGCTGATCGTTCTTTGGTGCGCAATCACTTTGCACGCGCGCTGGGGCGGGTTCATCCGGCAACGCGGCCTGATGATCATGACGATCTTCGGTAATGTGGTCACGAGTTTCTCATGGTTCGGTGTAAACATGCTCGGGGTCGGCCTCCATTCCTACGGCTTCATGCAAAAAGCGTTCCCCTGGCTGGTCGGCTTCATGGTGAGTCAATTTGCGCTGATGTGCGTGGCGGCAATGCCGCTTGAACGGTGGCGAAGCTTTCGCACGGCGAGCGCTTCGTCTCGTCCCGAACGCCCGCGATTTTCCCCCGCTCCGTCCACTGGGTAACGTCACTCCAGGAAAACAGAATTTCCGCGCAACCGCTCTGAATAAATGCACAGCGTTTGCCAACGCTTGCGGCGGCAGCGGATTTTTTTGCTTTTCGCAGTCAGCAGTCACCTCTGCGATCGAACGGCGAGGATGTATGCCACAATCGCTTCGCGCTCGGCCGGTTTCAGACTCGCGCGGTGCGACATACTGTTCACGATCTCCAGCCAGTCTTCGGTGCGGTAATGCCAGAGCGGTGGCAGCGTGTGGCATTCTATGCAGCGACGGACCAAAAGCGCGCGGCCTTGGCTCAACATCGTAAGATCGATATGTTGTCCTTCTCGGGCGGCCGCCATTTGCGAAGTCACAGGCGGGACGTAGTTCGTAAGTTCGCAACCGGCAGACAGGCAGGCGAGCACGACAAAGATCGACGCCTTCTTCATCTCAGAGACCAATCCCGAAGATCGTGCGCACCTGGAAATCGGCTTCGTCCGGCGTGTCCGTTGCTTGCGCAAGAGCAGTAACGGTTACAAACCAGTTTCTATGGCGAACTGCAACATTTGGGCCAACGAAAAGATTTCTGATTTTCTCTTGGTCCCGCCATTCGGGAAAAACAAACTCGTGCAGCAGTTCGATCCCCACGGAGATTCGCGGTGAGATTTCGTAACTCGCGCCAAGTGCCTGCTGGAATTCGCCGTTGTGTTCTTCCAGGCTCTGGCCTTCCCACTCGGCTTCGAGCGTCGCATTGTAATCGAGAATCAATCGTCCGAAGTTTTTCTGGGCGATCAGCTTCGACTCGAGTTCGAAATGCTGCCGCCCAACGCTAATCTCCTCATACAGGGAGAGTCCGACAGGATCGAGAACCGGATTGGACAGATTGTAAATCAACTCAATCGCCGAATCGGAATAAGCGAAGCCCGAGCGAAATGGATCATTTTCGTAAAGCCAATCGGCCAGGTAGATGCTCGCTTGGAAACGATCGGTGATGCCGACTTCGAGCTCATGGCGAAAATCAACTTGATCGAATCGCACGGGGTTGCTTCCGCGCTGCCACGTGACCCAGCTCTCCAATTCGAAACTGCCAGGAGCAGCTGTTGGAGCTTCGTACAAATAGGTAAAGTGTCGCGCGCCACCGAAAGACGAGATTGTTGGTAACATCGTGGCCGCAAACAGGCCGAGACGCAGCGCAAGCTTCATTGGGCTCGGAAGTTATCAGATTGCTCCGCTAGACTGCTGCCGGTCGGTTGCCTTTTTTTAGCGTCTGCTTGCTCGGAATCCCGGCAATTCTTCGTGGTCATCAATTAGCTGCGATACCCTTCTTAAACAAAAGTGGCGTGAAACACGCCGCCGCCGCAGATTGCACCAAATGGCTGCCGCAGCGCCGACAGAAAAAAATCCCGAATCACAGGAGCCCAACCGCATCTCGTCGGCGGAACGCGCGGACGAAGTTTTCCTCGAAGGTCCGCGTTCGCGGTTCGCAGAGTTCTGTACCTTGCTGAGAGTGATGCGCGATTTCCTGCGGGGATTTCGCACGCTACATTTCGTCGGGCCGTGCGTAACCATCTTTGGCTCGGCACGCGTCACACCTGACGATCCGCACTACGAGCTGGCGCGAAAAATGGGCGCGGCGGTTGCGCGCCTCGGGTTCACGGTGATGACTGGCGGCGGCCCCGGCATCATGGAGGCGGCCAACCGCGGCGCAAGAGAAGTCGGTGGCCGCTCCGTCGGCTGCAATATTGAGCTCCCGTTCGAGCAAGTGTCCAATGCTTATCTCGATCGCTGTGTCCGGTTACATTATTTTTTTGTCCGCAAAGCGCTGCTGGTGAAATATTCCTACGCCTTTGTTGTGATGCCTGGTGGCGCGGGCACGCTCGATGAACTGTTTGAAGCGCTCACTCTGATTCAGACGGGAAAAATCAAAAACTTCCCAATCGTGATCATGGGCACCGATTACTGGAAGGAGCTGATCGGCTTTATCGAGAAGATGGCGGAGCGCGGAAAGATTGGCCCAGCCGATTTAAGCCTGATTTTCGCGACTGATTCCGTTGAAGAGGCTATTGCACAGCCCGCTATGTTTCGGCGGCGCAAAAAATGCACAACTGCACTAGTCAGTAAGCGGCGCATACACACGAAGAACCGCACTTTCTCGAAGAGATTTTGTAAATGGAGACGAGAGTTAATATCGATGAGAGAAATTTCCGCTCGATGTTGTGCGAGTTCGCAAGATGGGATCGGCGGTGGCAGCGCCAATCGGTGCATCGTGTCGCCGGGGTAATTGCTGTATTTGTGCTTTGGACGACCGGCTTCGCAAGTGCCGATCAACAACCACAAAAGTTTTCAGCCTCATTCCAAGTGCCCCGCAGCGATCTGGCCAAGGCGGAAGCGTTGGCCAACCAACTCGCAACACTTTCACCCCGAGTGGATCGCACCGAAGCAAAGCTGCTGGCAGACTGTGCCCACGCGACTGTGAGCCAGCTGCGGCGGCAGTACCACATGTTCGGCACGCCGATTTTTAACAATTTCCTTATCTATCATGGTCTGAAGAAGCGGGGTTACTGCTACCAATGGTCGGAAGATCTGCTCATCGCCCTTGATGCATTGCGACTGACCAGCCTGGAGCTGCGCTGGGGTGAAGCGAATCCGGGTAACTGGCGCGAGAACAATTGCCTTGTCATCACTGCCAGGGGACAGCCGTTCCGAAGCGGGATCATGTTGGACTGCTGGCGCCATCTCGGACACCTGTATTTCGGTCCAGTTGTGTCCGATACCGATCCTTACGTGGAGAATAGCGCGTACGCGCGCTTTGTCCTGGCCAGATCAGCAGCCCGGAATGCTTCCGCGGCTAATCATCGCGTCGCTTTGCAGAGGCGAGTTAAAGCGAGTGGAAAGACCGGGGACCACTGAAGGAGTGCAAGCCGTCAGCTCAGACTGCGCTTAGTTTTGTTTTGGTAACTCTTGCAGGAATTTGCTTGCGCGACAGGCGCGCTAGAGACAAGCTCACGACGCGATGAGCACATTTGCGCGTTCGAAGGAATGCAACCGCGTTTTCATTGCGACCTTCATCTCCGCAGCGTTTTTCTGGACGCTGCTCCTGAGTGTCTCGCCACAGTTACACGCTCGCATTCACGCTGATTCGAACCGCGGCGATCACACTTGCGCCGTTACGCTGATCACTACTGGCAGCTATGATCACGCTGCGCATCCGCCCCTCGTCAGGGCGCCTCAACCCAGCGTCCAGTTCACTAAGATCGCGGCACTCAGCTCTACCTGGGTGCAGCCGCTCTTTCTTAGCGCGCATATTTTCGCGCACGCGCCGCCTGCTCGCGGCTAGCAAGCAACTGAGCCGCGTTCTCGCGGAGAGTCAGAAATTTCACTTCGGCTGAGTCGCGAACAGTTGTGCCGGCGGTCACCGCGGCGACCGCCGAATCCAAACCGAATAGGCGTTCGCCGCGGCGAACGCCTCTACAACAACACCAATTTGAAAACTTCAATTCTCAAAAATCTCAATGAAAAGAATATTAACCGCAGCAAAGGTGCTGCTTTTGTCGGCGGGCATTGCCACGGCGCAAAACGCTGCGCCAAGCCCCGCGCCATCCGCTACAGCAGCGCCGGGAACGGCGACAGTTGAACAAGTCGTAGTTACATCTCAGGAACTCGATATCTCGCGTGAGGCGATTGTGCCTAGTCTCGGCGCGACCCGTTACACCGTCGGGCCGGACAGACTCGATTCACAGGCGCAAGGCGAGAGCGCGCCGTTTAATCAAACCATCCTGCGATTTCCAGGCGTGGCGCAGGATTCATTTAGTCAGCTTCACGTCCGCGGCGAACACGCCAATCTGCAATACCGTATCGATGACGTCCTCCTGCCGGAAAGCATTCCTGGATTCGGACAGGAACTCGAGACGCGTTTTGCCGATAGTGTTTCGCTCATCACCGGCGCGCTTCCGGCACAATTCGGTTTCCGCAACACCGGCGTGATCGACATCCATACCAAAAACGGCGCGGTGTTTCAGCAAGGCGAAGCCTCGCTGTTTGTCGGCAGTTTCGACACGATCAAGGAAAGCTTGGAGTACGGTGGTGTGCTGGGAAA
>QHPG01000034.1 GCA_003219005.1 Verrucomicrobiota bacterium | reverse complement strand
CAATCAGCGCGCTCGATCGATCCGCTTTTGAACAAAAGCTTGATGGCGCTCGATGTCGATCTTGCGCCTAACGAGCATGATGACTTGGTGAAGGCGCGTGATGCAGCCCTCGCCGCTTTGCATGGCTACGCCGATGAACTGGAGAAACGTCTGCCGAAAATGGTCGATTTCGCCCCGATGGGCGAAGCGAACTACAATTATTATCTCAAGTATGTTTTGCTTCTGCCGCTCAGCGCTGCGGAAGTGGAGATGATTGGGCGCACTGAACTCGCGCGTTACCGCGCGCTGGAGGCGCTTCTGCCCGACCCAAAACTTGCTGATCCCGATCCAAAACGCGCCGCTCACATCCCGCCTGATCAGGAGTCGTTTTTAAAAGCCTACGAAAGCCCCGAGGCAGAGATGATTAGCTTCCTGAAAGAGCACAATCTTGTGACTTTGCCCGATTACTTGGGTCCATTTCAAATCCGACAGTTGCCTGAGGCTTTCAAACCAACCAGCCCCGGTGGTTTCATGAATCCGCCGGGTGTTTACGATAAGGATCCAACCGGTTTCTATTTCATTCCGACTTACAATCCGGAGTCGAAGAATTTTTACATCCGCGCGGCGATTGAAGACCCGAGACCGATCCTCGGCCACGAAGGCATTCCAGGACATTTTCTTCAGCTCTCAATCGCAAATCATTTGAGCGACGAAATCCGACGTCAGCACGAAGACACTGTGTTTATCGAAGGCTGGGCGCTTTATGGCGAAGAGATGCTGATGCGCACCGGTCTTTATCCGAACAACTCACCGGCACAGGGACAAATCCTGCGCTTGTCGCGTTACCGCGCCGCGCGGATCGGAGTAGATGTAAACCTGCACACAGGACGATGGAGTTTCGAACAAGCGGTCAAATATTTCATGGATGCCGGCGGGCTGGATCACGAAGCAGCCGAAGGTGAAGCAGCAGGCGCGGCTTCAGAACCGACACAAAAAATTAGCTACATCATCGGCAAATGGCAGATCATGAATCTGCTCGGTCGTTACAAGGATCGACAAGGTGAAAATTTTCGCCTCGGTCAATTCCACGACGATCTGATCAAGAACGGCAGTCTGCCAGTCTCGGTGATCGAATGGATTTTACTGGATGATCCGAGTGCGGTGCAGCAAGCAGCGAAGTGAGATTGTAGGGCGTCTGTGTCAGACGCCATGGCGTTTCGCAGAGCGGAGCCGCGGGGACGCGAGCGACACAGACGGGAAGCCTGAAAGGTGAAGCTCGCGGCAGCGAGCGAATCAAACGCCCTACAGTTGGTTCGGCTTTGTCATTCGTTGGCGTTGATCACGGCTCCTTCTCTCTTGACACACGGAAGCGAGTCGGCGCAAGATCGGTAACCTAACGACCTTGCTTTATGAATCTGAATACAGCCAAGAATTTCATTGTCCGAAACGCGTTCCTCTGCGCTGCCGCAATCGTAATGACGAGTTGTGGCACTGCGACTATCAACAAGACCGGAAGTGATGCGCAGATCGAAGGCCTGCGCAGTTTTCATCTTGCCTTCATCGACGAGTTCGCCGTACCCCGCAAACGTTTCAACGCCGCCGCGTTCGAGGCCAGGGTGAACGAAGGCAATACAAAATTTCAACAGACCATCGCCAATGAAAAATTCACGGCGCGTCGTCCAGTCCTAATCGATCTCAAGGCGCAATTCGACGCCGACGCGGCGCATCTGCGGAGCAAAGCAAGCCATGGTAAAGTTACTCCCGCACTGGCAACCGAGATGAAGAAAGACGTCAACAAGATTTACGATCATGCCCTCGGACGATAAGCCTAAACGCAAGAAACCCCGGAAGAAATCGGAGCTCGATTCGGCGCTCGATCAGGTCGGCGACGAATCCGTCGCAGCCGCGACGAAAGAATTTCAGGATTTGCTCGCGCAAGCGAAAGGTGACACCACCGAACTGATCCGACAAAACGCAGAGGAACTCGAACGTCGCCTCATCCTTTTGAAACAACGCAAGATCGACAAGGAGGACTTCGATTACTTCGTGGAAAATCAAAAACGCGATCTGAGGGTCTTTATCGACAGCCAACCGGCGCAGGCGCAAGAGCGCGCGGAGAAATTGACGCTACATCTGCTGGGGATGGCTGCGACCAAAATTGCGCCGCTGTTGCTCGCGATGATCTAGCCGTTATCGCTGATGCGCTGAGGACAGCGCACGCTACAGCATTTCAGTTGTAGCCACGGGCCTGTGGCCCGTTCTTGCTTGATTGAACCGCGGAAGACCGCCCACAGGGCGGTGGCTACAGCCGGCATCGGCGGCACTCATCGGACGCGCTTCATAATTTCGCGCAACCGATCGTGCGGCAATGCTTCGACGCGATGATTGTCGCGGCCGGTCATGGAGCGGTTGTCGATTAACGCATTTAAGACCGCTTCCTCTGTAGCTTGGACAACGCCGGCGAAAAGCGGGTCCATTAGATCATTGGGAATTGTTTGCACGTCATGCGTGATTTGATCTGGACTGGCGACATTTGGATTGGCAATTGAAAATGCGATGAACAAATCCCCAGAGGTATTCCCGGAAATTGTTCCCGTCCGCGCGAGGCCGAGCGACACGCGGCGCGCGAGCCGTTTCAATTGATTCGGCAACAGCGGCGCATCCGTAGCGACTACAGCGATACAGGAGCCGTTTTCTTTTTTGTAAACTTCGCCGGGAATTTCTTTGCCAACCGGTATGCCCGCGATCATGAGCTGCGGCCGGCGACCGAAGTTCGCCTGCAAAAATACGCCGACTGTGTATGCACGGGATGCTTTCTGGCTGCCGGGGTCGCCGCCCGCGGCTACAGCTACAGAGACGACACGCGAGGCGGTACCATTTCCGCCTTTGAACTCGTAGCAGATCATGCCAGTGCCGCCGCCGACGCTACCTTCTTCGATGGCGCCGCCATGCGCGGTATCGAGCGCGTGCCAGACATCTTCCGGTTTCACGTGAAAGCCGTTGATGTCATTTAGCCAACCGTCCCATGTTTCGGCAACTACGGGCAAGCTCCACAAATTCTGACTGCCGGTCCCCTGCTTAACCAGCCACGCAATGACCGCGTCGCGCGCTACGCCAACGCTGTGCGTGTTTGTAACAACGATTGGTCCTTCGAGGAAACCGCTCTCTTCCACCCATGCGGTGCCGGTCATCTCGCCATTTCCGTTCAGGCTAAAAAAGCCCGAGTAAACAGGATCGTTAAGCGAAGCGTGACCGCGCGGCAGGATCGCCGTAACGCCGGTACGCACCGGGCCTTTGCCCACTTCAAGTTTTCCTTCGCCGCTAATTAACGTCGTATAGCCGACTTCGACGCCAGGGACATCAGTGATCGCATTCAGCTTTCCTGGCGTGCCTTCAAATGGAATCCCGAGATCACGCGCGCGAACGATCTTCGACTGTGTTGGAGGCGGTGATTTGATCGGCTCGCGTGCGGAGGAATTAAGCGCGATGGCGAGCAAGAGCAGGAACACAGAGATCAAACTAGGTGTCGACCTTTTGGACATAGAGAAAACGTTCAACGCTCAACGTCCAACGTCCAACGCTGAATCGAAATCACAGAAACTCTGTTGCCCTAGATTCGTGTCCATTCGTGTGGATTCGTGATTAGAATTCTATTTTCTGTTTTCACCGATGCACTGGCGCATCTAGATTGAGCATGTGAGTTACGAAGTCTTTGCCAGAAAATATCGACCACAGACTTTCGACGATCTGGTGGGGCAGGCGCACGTCTCGCGCACTTTGAAAAATGCGGTCGCACAGAATCGCCTGGCTCATGCGTACCTTTTTGTCGGGCCCCGCGGCATCGGCAAAACTTCGACCGCCCGAATTTTGGCGAAGTCGCTCAATTGCATCAAAGGTCCGACGGTCACGCCGTGCGGAGAATGCGACAACTGCCGGGAGATCGCCGGGGGCAACAGCCTCGACGTAATCGAAATCGATGGCGCGAGCAATCGCGGTATTGATGACGTGCGCGAGTTGCGCGACAACGTGCGCTACGCGCCGGCCAAGGGCCGTTACAAAATCTACATCATTGACGAGGTGCACATGCTCACCAAGGAAGCGTTCAACGCATTGTTGAAAACGCTCGAAGAGCCGCCGCCACATGTGAAATTCATTTTCGCCACGACGGAGCCCGACAAGGTTTTACCGACGATCCTGTCACGCTGTCAGCGGTTCGATCTCCATCGCATCCCGGTGAATCTCATTGCGCAGCACCTCCAATTCATCGCCGGAAAAGAAAAAATCACGCTCGAGCCGGCGGCTGCGCACGCGATCTCGCGCGGCGCGGAAGGCGGCCTGCGCGATGCGGAATCGATGCTTGATCAGCTGGTGGCGTTTTGCGGAGAGAAAATCAGCGAGAACGATGTGCTTAATGTTTTCGGATTCACGAGCGAACAAACCGTGGTCGATCTAATGGGACACATCTTGCGGGCCGAAACGCCGGAGGCGATCGATCTGTTGCATCAGCAAAGTGAAAGCGGCAAGGACATGATGCGACTCATGTCGGACCTGATCGCGTACCTGCGCGATCTGCTTGTGTTCAAAGCCAAGCCGGACGCGCTCAAGGGGGACGTCGATTCTGACGTGCAAAAGTCGCTTGCCGCGCACGCGGAACTGATTGCCACGGATCGTTTGCTGGAGATGATCGATCAGTTTGCCGCCGCCGAAGGCCGCATGAAATGGGCGCCGAACAAGAAGCTCCATTTCGAAGTTGCGATCATCAAGGCAATCCAGAGCCTCGGCCAAGCGACGCTCGATGAGGTAATCGAAAAACTGGGTGAGCTTCGCAACGGTAGGGCGCGACCGCCGGGTGCGCCGAGCGCCGAACCTGTAGCCGCGGGCGCTGACCGCGGCGGCGACAAAGCCTCGCCAGGCAAAGCCGGGGTCAACGACCCCGGCTACAGCGCGCCGCGCGTCGAGGAAAAACCCGCGACCGTTGACCCTGAAAAGATCTGGCACCAGGTACTCGCCAGAGTTCCAGCGAAAAGCTTTTTGCGGACGTTGAGCGACCTAGTTCGTCCTATCGGAACAGACGGTCGCAATTTCTTGCTGGGCCATTCGCCGGACGACAAGTCGAAGATTGAAGCACTCGCCAGCGTAAACAATCGGCGGCAACTGGAAGCGCTTCTCAAAGAAGCGACCGGACGCGATTGGTCGGTAAAATTTGTGGCGAAAGACGGGATTCCATCGAGTGCTGCCGCTGACGCGGCGAAACCAGCGGAATCGTTTAAAGACGACCCACTGATCCAGGAAGCCATCGAACTTTTCAACGCTCAAGTAAGACCGTGAACTCAACGTTATCACGCCTTCTGTCATTGCGAGCGAAGTCGAGGAATCTCTGACTTCAGTCTGAAATTTAGAGATATTTCGACCTCGCTCCGCTCCGCTCAATATGACAACCCTCTGATTGTTATGAACCTAAACAAATTGATGAAGCAGGCTCAGAAGATGCAGGAGCAAATGACTAAAACACAGGCTGAGCTTGAGAAAAAGACCATCGAAGTGAGCGCAGCTGGCGGCAAAGTGAAGGTTACGGCGAACGGCGCAGGCGAAATCATCGCGATCAAAATCGACAAGGAGGTTATCGATCCGAACGATGTCGAGTTTCTCGAGGAAATGGTTTTAAGCGCCGTGCAACAAGCTATCGAACAAGGCAAAGCACTGGCGCAATCGGAGATGACGAAGATCACGGGAGGCCTCGGCGGCATGTTGTAGAGGCGCTTGTGCCAAGCGCCTGATCAAGGGTTCGGCGTTTGACACAAACGCCGCTACAAATCAGCGAATCTCGCTGGCACCGAAGTAAGGCTGCAATTTTTCCGGGATGCGAATCGAGCCATCCGGCTGCTGATAGCTTTCGATGAGCGCAGCGAATAGCCGGGGCAACGCCAGGCCTGAACCATTCAGCGTGTGACAAAACCGGTTTTTGCCATCGCGATCCTTGAACCGAAGCTGCATGCGACGCGCTTGGAAATCTTCGAAATTT
>QHPG01000033.1 GCA_003219005.1 Verrucomicrobiota bacterium | reverse complement strand
TCTTTTCTACTGATAGCGATCTGTTTGGATTGCTGAAACGCGCAAGCGCCAAGCCTCAAACCTTGCCGCCGGCACGCTAAGGGTACTCAACCCAAAGTCTTTCGAGCGACCCGTAACAGGAGAAGGAAATTTAAGCTTTCACAGCAAGCCTCACAGAGCAGGAAGAGCAAATCCAAAGAGTGAGCGCACAGCTTGAAGCGAGCAAACCTGCCCCGCAAGTGGTCAACAATCCCTAAAAACCGCGCTCGCCCCAACAAACCAGCAGCATTTCACAATCAGCCCGTCACGCTTCACTGCATGGCGGCTTTTTGTTTCACTCACTAACTACCAATCGTCCATTCCCTGTGATCCGTCATGGCCGCACATGTTCCTTAGCTGGTTTTTGACAGATAGGAGTCGCGCCTTCAGTCCTCGAATATAATCATGATCAAGATTATCGGATAGCTCCCATTCATTGAGCAGGGCTTTCAGTCCATCAATGCGCTGGCATTTTTTAATTAGCCGGTCGCTGTGGCCGTTATCTCGAATGATTTCCATACCGTTTTATTACGTGGCGCGAGATGTCATCGGCTGCTCACTTCAAGCAATTTAAAATTTGGCTCCAGCGGTAGGATTCGAACCTACGACCAATCGGTTAACAGCCGACCGCTCTACCACTGAGCTACGCTGGATCGCTAGATTGAAAATCGCGGGCGTATTTTCGCGTAGTGATTCTCTCGAAGCAACTGCCAATCGGTTAATCCCGACTGCATCGGGACTCTACCACTGAGCTACGCTGGATCATTGCGAGACGCGGAGCAATATTCTTGCGTGGCCAATCCTTCACAGCAAGTGTCCGTTCGCGCCCAAACGAAAAAAGCTGCTGACGCAGCGCGCCATTTGAAAAAAGTTGGTTGCGGGGGCTGGATTTGAACCAGCGACCTTCAGGTTATGAGCCTGACGAGCTACCAGGCTGCTCCACCCCGCGCGTCGAAAATAGGTTCGATGTGGATGCTGCGCAAATCAAAAAACGTTTGTTCGCCTGGAATTCATCTGGAAAATGCAATCGGGTTTGCTTTCGCGGTCGCTGCGACTTCGTTGATGTGTGAGCGGAAAAATTCTTGTCGGCACCGCCAGCTGGTCGGACCCCGGTTTTGTGGAGCGTTGGTATCCGAAGAAGATGCCGGCGGGCGAGCGGCTCCGCTGGTACGCGCAGCATTTCGAATTGGTCGAGGTGAACTCGACGTTTTATTCCGTGCCCGAACCGCGAATGGTGGAGCGCTGGTGCGCAGCGACGCCGGATGAGTTCACGTTCGATGTAAAGCTGCACCAACTGTTTTCATTTCACTCGACACCGGCGAAGTTGTTGCCGCCGGATTTGCAAAGGCGCACAGCGACAGACGCGAAAGGGAACGCGAAATCGACACCGGATTTGCAGGAAGCGCTGCTCAAAACTTTTCTGCGCCCGATGTCGATCCTGCGCAGCGCTGGAAAGCTCGGCGTGTTGCTTCTGCAACTTTCGCCGGCGTTTTCACCGCGGAAACACAAGCTAAACGAGCTGGAGCCCTTGATTGAAATGCTGGGCGATTACGATCTTGCGATTGAGTTTCGAAATCGTAATTGGGCGGTCGGCGCTCAATTGGACTCGACAATTGATTTTGAGCGAGAGCATCGCGCGATTTTTGTGAACGTGGACGCGCCCGCTTCTGATCACTTCACCGTCATGCCGTCAGACGTGGATGAAGTGACGAACCCGAGAGCGGCATATCTCCGGCTGCATGGGCGCAACGCCAAAGCCTACGTCACCGGCAAAACGGTGGCTGCGCGTTTCGATTACGATTACGGCGACAAGGAAATCGCAGAGGTGGCCGACCGCAGCAGAAAGCTGGTCCAGGACGCGCGCGAGCTGCATGTGATTTTCAACAATAACAATCTCGATTATGCGCCGCGCGCGGCTCTTCGCCTGCGCAAGGCGCTGGGGCAAATCGTCAACGCATCGGCGGAGACACCGGAATTGTTTTAGATCAGCCAGGAAACAAAACGTCCAACGCTCAACATCCAACATCCAATGCTGAAGTAAGATTCTTATGCTGCGTTGGAATCACTATCACGCTCTTCCGTGATTCGATGTTCGGTGTTCGATGTTCGGCGTTCGATGTTGGGCGTTCGGCGTTTCTCTGCGAAGTTGATTAACGTTGAAAGCGCAGAACTCACAAAAGGCAGACGAGCAGGTTTACGAATCACGATTGCCCGGCACCTTGGCGCGGATGAAGCAATGGCTCGTCGCGCATCACATGACGTTGATGGCGATTGCCGACACCCCGCACTCCATCGCTCTCGGGTCGGCGATCGGAATTTTCTTTGGTTTCACACCGCTGTATCCGCTCAAAACGTTGTTGTCGATCGCCGTGGCGTGGATTTGCCGTTGCAACAAAATCGCAGCTGCGATTGCGGTGACGGTGCACGACGTCGCTATTTGGGCGATGCCCGCGATCTATCTTGCCGAGTATCAATTGGGGTGCTGGAGCTTGCATCGCCCGCCAGCTCAGCGTGTGCATTTTCGTCAATTTGGACTGCACGATTATATGCACTGGCATGTATTTTCACGGGTCGTTTGGCCCACGTTCTGGCCCGCGTTTGTTGGTTCGCTGTTTCTTGCGATTCCTTCGGCGATCGTTATTTATTTTCTTATGCGCTTGCTGATTAGCCGCGCTCGAACACTGCAGAAAACAGATTAGGATTCTCTCATGTTGAGTCGGGCGCCTGCCAAGCCATAGCTTTATGCGAAGGCTGGTTTGCGAATCAGAATGCGCCGATTAAGGTGCTGCCGTTCGGGGGTGTTTATGCGTTTGTCGCTTCGATTTTTCATCATTTTCTCAGTCATTTTTGCCAGCGCGTCGGTTCTTCGCACGGCGGCTGCGGCGCAGGCATACGTTATTGCCGATGCACAAACGGGCTACATCTTGGACGAACAAGAGCCCAGGAAAAAATTGCAAGTGGGCAGCCTCACGAAGATCGCCACGGCGAGTGTCGTGCTCGATTGGGCAGAACGAAAATCAGGCGACCTGAACCAGGTCGTCACGATTCCGCAGGCGGCGTTTGTTGGGAGTTCCGAAAACAATATCGGCTTTCAGCCGGGCGACAGCATCACGTTGCGCGATCTTCTCTACGCCGCGCTTGTGCAATCGGACAACATCGCGGCCTACACACTGGCGCACCATGTCGGTTCGCAGTTGGGATCGCTCCTGCCGAGCGACATTTCATCGAAATTGACGCCTGTGGATGCGTTCATCGCCCAGATGAATGCGCTCGCCAAACAATTGAAGATGGAGCGCACGCGTTTTGTTAATCCGCACGGTATCGATTACAAGGTCAGACCGCTGCCTTTTTCAACAGCGGAAGACATGGCGCGTCTGACTCGATACGCAATGAACAAGCCGAGTTTCCGTTTTTATGTGTCGCAAAAGGAACGCCAAATTTCGTTCGATCGAGCAGGCCATCGACTCAATTACATGCTTCGCAACACGAATGAACTTCTTGGCAGGATGGGCATCGACGGAGTCAAGACCGGTACCTCAGCGCGGTCGGGACAGTGTTTGATTCTCTATGCGAACCGCGAGTCGGAAGTTGTTCGCCAGGGCCAGATGGAAACCGTGTATCCGCGTCATTTAATGGTGGTGCTCCTGGGCAGCTCGAATCGATTTAATGAAGGAGCAGCGCTTTTGCAGCGCGGCTGGCAGCTATATGACCAATGGGCGGCTGCCGGTCGTCTTGCCGATCCAAAAAAGTTGCTCTGATCCCGCTATTGCGAAGATGAAGCCGCGAATTGGTGTTCTAACCAGCGGTGGCGATTGTCCTGGCCTCAACGCGGTCTTGCGCGGAGTCGTGCTCGCCGCGGAAAAACTCGGCTGGGAAGTGATCGGTTTCCGTGACGGATTCGAGGGACTACTTCCACCTGGCGATCATGTTGTTCTCGATCGCAAAAGCATTGATGGAATCATGGCATTGGGCGGCACGATCATCGGCACGACGAATCGCGGTCATTTCGTGGCGAAAACCGGCGCTGGCGATCGCACCGTTGTGCCTGCACAGGTAATTGCCGACGCGAGAAAAATATTGGGCGAGCTTCAGGTAAAGGCGTTGATCATCGTAGGTGGTGACGGCTCGATGGTGACGGCGCAGCAATTGCAGGAAGCCGGTATTAATTGCATCGGTGTGCCGAAAACGATCGACAACGACCTTGAAGCCACGGCAGCGACATTCGGATTCGATTCTGCAGTTGATGTGGTGGTGGACGGGCTCGACCGGCTGCACACTACCGCGACCAGTCATCGGCGAGTGATGGTCGTCGAAGTGATGGGACGCCACGCAGGCTGGATCGCGCTGCATGGCGGCATCGCAGGCGGCGCGGATATTATTTTGATTCCCGAAATCCCGTTCGATTACGACAGGATTGCTGGCGTAATTAAGGCGCGCGAGACTGCTGGTTGTCTGGGAACAGTCGTGGTTGTTTCAGAAGGGGCACGACCGAAACACGGCGAACAAGTGAAGCGCGACGTCGAGGCGGGCGAGTTTCGGCTCGGCGGGATTGGCGAAATCGTGGCGCGCGAAATTGCCAAACGCACCAGCAAAGAAACGCGCTGCTGCGTGCTGGGCCATCTCCAGCGCGGCGGCGCGCCTACGACATTGGACAGAATTCTCGCCACGCGTTTCGGTGTAAAAGCTGTGCAACTCGCAAACGAAGGTCACTTTGGCTCAATGGTTAGTTATCAAAATTATCAGGTGCGCCACGTGCCGATCGCCGAAGCCGTCAATCGCCTTAAGCTGGTTCCTCCCAATGGCGAACTCGTCCAAACCGCGCGCGACGTGGACATTTCCTTTGGCGATTAGCGATTGGAAACAGAAAACGCCGAACGCTGAACGCCCAACGTCCAATGTCGAATTCAGATTCTGACTTCAGCATTGAGAGTTCGGCGTTGGGCGTTTGCTGATCGCGACCAAATGAAAATCATTCTCGCATATTCGACGGCCTCGACACATCGATAAGTTCGCTGCTGGTTGATGCGATATCCGGGCAAGTGGGGTAGTATGCAGCTGCTCAATGACGCAAAGTGCTGCGCATACGCAAAGCACCAACTCGGTGCTGATGATTCGCCCAGGCCGGTTTTATCCCAATCCGGAAACGGCGGCAGACAATGCGTTTCAGCGTGATGCCGATCGTGGCTCGGACGCGTTGACGTTAGCGGCGAGAAACGAATTCGACGCAGCGGTGCAGACCCTGCGGGCGGCTGGAGTAAATGTGCACGTCTTCGAAGACACAGCTGAACCCGAAAAACCAGACGCCGTTTTCCCCAACAACTGGATCTCGATGCACGACGATGGGCGCATCGCGCTTTTCCCGATGTATTCAGCCCTGCGGCGACGCGAGCGTCGGCAGGATATCGTCGAGGAACTAGGGAAGCATTATCGGGTCACCGAAGTGATCGATTACTCGGCGTTCGAGGAGGAAGGTTGCTGCCTGGAAGGCACAGGCAGTCTTGTGTTCGATCACCTGAACAACATTGCGTACGCCTCGCTCTCAAATCGCTCTAATCCGAAGGTGATCGAACGCTTTGCCAATGATTTCAGCTACGAGCCGGTCACCTTCACCAGTACCGGCTCCAATGGCCAGCCGATCTATCACACCAATGTGATGATGTGCATCGGCACGGCCTTCGCGATGGTTGGTCTGAAGATGATTGGGAACAAAGCCGAACGGCAACAGGTGCGAGCGCACTTGGAGAAGACCGGAAAGGAGATCGTTGAGTTATCCGCAGACCAGATCGCGAACTTCGCCGGCAATGCTTTGGAACTACACAATACTAGTGGAGAGAAACTGCTGGTGCTTTCCAGCCGCGCCGCTCGAGCATTGACCGAGGAACAACGCGAAACGCTGACGCACTACGCGCGGCTCGTGCCGCTTGAACTCCCTACGATTGAGCTT
>QHPG01000171.1 GCA_003219005.1 Verrucomicrobiota bacterium | reverse complement strand
GACCGTCGTGAGCGCGACCAGCCACGCTGCCAGCAACGTCATTCGCCCGAGAAGATCATGAACCGGTTTGTAAGCCAGCGCTTTCGGCTGTTCTACTACTGCCACCCAACCAGTGCTCTCGATCGGACTGAATGAATAAAGGTTCCCATGCTCCTCGAAATGTCCGGCGTTGTTTTCACGGATTTCTTTGATCAACGCGCCGCCCTGGGGCGAAATTCCGCTAGGATTCGGCTTAAAGTCATTCGCAAAAAGCGCAACGCCGTTTTGATCGAGAACTTCGAACAGAAACCGATCGGAAAATTCGATGGCGGACAAACGCCGGCCAATTCTCTCCACAAGCACCGAGTCGCCAACATAGCCGAGAATCCTTTGGTCGGGCGCGCGCACTGCTGCGACGATATTGGTGACCAGCCGGTTATCCGTCAGCCGCGAATGAACGGGCGAGACCACGGCTTCGTTGGATGCCTCTGCTTGTTCGCGCCAGTAACTGGCTCCAAAATCCTTTCCGACCACCTCGGGTGCCGTCGGGATCGACGCAATTAAGGCACCATCGGGTGCGGTAAAAAACATTCCGTCGATATTCGGGTGCGAATAAAATGCCGAGTTGAGCCATTGCTGAGCCACAGGCGTCGGATTTGTCGCACCCAGAATTCGCGCAACTTCGGGTAGCGTCTGATAATAGTTAATGATGGCACTGCTGCGGCTGAGATCGTGGCCGACCAGATGGCCCACCAGTTGGACCAAAGTTTGCCGGTCGCGTAGTATTCTTGATTCCAGGGTGTCGCGCAGGATGGTGTAGGAAACAATTAGCGTCAGGATCGACGGGATCCATCCCGCCAGAAGAATAGGAAAGATGATCTTGAAACGCTCGAAACGGTCGTGCCTTCGTTTCGTTATTGTGTCTCCCAGCTGCATGCCTGCTTTTGCCAGAAAAATTGGCCTATCACGGTTAACCTGCTGACCGTCTGAGGCAAGGGCGAATGTCGGGACACGTTGAACGGCCTTTAGGCCAGCGCAATTTCTTCAAATAGCGGGGAAGCGGTGGACGACCAGAGAGATTGGCAAAACCGGTCGCTCCCGCAATTACGAAGATCGATAGGAGACCGCTGTGTATCAAGACAATATGACCGCGGTTCTTACAGGCAAACATGCGATATTTTGGATTGACGCAACCGCTGAAAACGGCATCATGACGCCCTTACTGGCTCAACGATTGGTGGCCATGGGAACTCCTATGCAAGGAAGTGTCGGACATATCATTTGGACGGTTTGCTACCTGAGCGTGCTGATCGGGCTTTCCGCTTACGGCGTCCATCGTTACTTCATCATTTACCTTTACCTGAAACACCGGAAGCGGCCGCCGGCGCCAGCCCATTGTTTTGAACAACTCCCGAAGGTGACGATGCAGTTGCCAATTTTCAACGAGGTGTACGTGGCCGAGCGATTGCTGCGTTCGGTAAGCGAGGTGGATTATCCGCGGGAGCTTTTGCAAATTCAGGTGCTGGACGATTCAACTGATGAGACGCGCGAAATCACTGCCTCATGCGTAGAGGAACTGCGTCAGCGCGGCTTCAATGTTCAACTGATTCATCGGGTTGACCGCACCGGCTTCAAAGCCGGCGCACTGGCGGTCGGGCTTGAGGCGGCAGGGGGTGAGTTCGTTTGTATTCTGGACGCCGATTTTGTCCCGCAAAGAGACTTACTGAAACGGACGATCCATTTCTTCACGGACCCTAAAGTGGGAATGATCCAGACTCGCTGGGGCCATTTGAACCGGGGGTATTCATTGCTCACGCGCATGCAGGCGATTTTTTTGGACGGGCATCTTTTGCTCGAGCAAACTGCACGTAGTCGCAGCGGCCGCTTTTTTAATTTCAATGGAACCGCCGGTCTCTGGCGGCGTTCCTGCATCGAACAAAGCGGAGGTTGGCAATATGATACGTTGTGCGAGGACCTCGATCTGAGCTATCGCGCTCAGCTAGCAGGCTGGAAATTCATTTATCTTTCAGATGTGGTCACTCCTGCAGAGTTGCCCGTGGACATGAACGGTTTCAAGTCTCAGCAGCATCGCTGGACCAAGGGCTCGGTCCAAACGTGCAAGAAACTGTTGCCCACGATCTGGCGCAGCCGGCTTCCGTTTCCAATCAAGCTCGAGGCGACGGGGCATTTGATGTCCAACTTCGCTTACCTGCTCCTTGCGTTTCTGTGTGTTCTTTTGCATCCATCCACTGGTGGGCCTGAAGGTGGCTGGCTGCGCACAGTGCTCATCGATATTCCGATATTTCTTGCAGCATCGGCTTCCGTCGCCGTTTTCTATATTTGCGCCCAGCGGGAGCTGTATCCGCGGACATGGATGAAAGAGATTCTTTTTCTGCCATGTCTGCTCGCCTTGGGAATTGGCCTCTCGCTAAATAACGCGCGAGCAGTGCTTGAAGCGCTCATCAATCACAAATCGGATTTCACACGTACGCCGAAGTACGGCATTGAACGCAAATCGCAGCGGTGGCGCAGCTGCAAGTACCGCCCGCTCAAGTCAACGCTTCCGCTGGCGGAACTGGCCTTCGCCATTTATTTCAGTTACTTCGTGGTGTTTGCCATTGCGCACGGCCAGTTCTTCTCAGTCCCGTTCCTCCTGATGTTCCAGGCCGGTTTCCTTTACGTTTGCCTCTCTTCATTTGGGAGTCGCTGGTCCAAAATCAATTTAGACAGCTCACGCGCAAGCGCTGCAATTCCCGCGTGACAAAACCCGAATTATCGGGTAAAGGATTGCGCATGTTTCGGCCATTGGCTGTGATTTTTAGTCTGGTTTCGATCGCACCGGCATTTTCTGCCACGCAACTCACACAGATCGATCCGTCCTATCGTCTGATAATCAGTATCCCCGACCAGAAGCTGATGCTTATGGAGAACGGCGGAAGAGTGGCAATTTACCCCGTCTCAACGTCGAAGTACGGCGTCGGTGATTTTCGCGGGAAAATGACGACGCCGCTCGGTTACCTGATGGTTGCGAAAAAGATCGGCGACAACGCGCCAGTCGGAGCGGTCTTTCACCATCGGCGGTGGACCGGCGAAATTCTCCAGCCAAATGCTCCCGGGCGGGATCCGGTGACTACTCGGATTATTTGGCTGACGGGACTTGAAGCCCAAAACGCGCAAGCCTTTCACCGCGGCATCTACATCCACGGCACACCGGAAGAGAAAACAATCGGGCGGCCAGCCAGCTACGGTTGCATCAGAATGAAGGCCGCCGATGTCGCCGTGCTCTATAATCAAGTTCCACTGGGAGCGCTGGTGCAAATCACTCCCGATCGTTTGCCCAAAGTGGCAAAGGCGCGGTTACTGGCGCCGCCTGTTAGCACGTCGGTCGTGCAAAACGAGA
The DNA here is from genome assembly GCA_003219005.1 of Verrucomicrobiota bacterium. Classification (GTDB taxonomy): domain Bacteria; phylum Verrucomicrobiota; class Verrucomicrobiia; order Chthoniobacterales; family UBA10450; genus Udaeobacter. Next base: position 19,483 of record QHPG01000171.1, on the reverse strand, counting down.
AACCGGCCAGCCAGCAGCCGCAGCCTGAACCAACATCTGCTTCAAGCACACTGAGCGTCGAGCAAATGCGAATGGGTGGAACGCTCGCTGCCGAGCGCGAAAAAGCGAAGCTCGCGTTGGGCAAACGCATGTAACCTTCGGCTTCGGCACGGCGCGCGGACTGCTCCACAATTTTTTTTGATCGATAATGGCCAACACCAGATCAGCTACCAAACGAGCTCGCCAGACGTTGAAACGATCGCTGCGTAATCGCAGCGTGGTGACGCGTTTGCGCACCATGCAAAAGCAGGCGCGTTCCACACAAACGCCCGACGCGGATCAAATCCGCGCGTTAATCTCGGCAATCGATAAAGCCGCCAAGCGCGGCATCATTCATGAAAACGCAGCCAATCGTCGCAAAGCGCGGCTCAACAAAGCGCTCGCCGCGGCGAAGTAGGTAGCGACGCCGCGCTGTCCCGAAAGTTTTCGGGAGACATCGCCGCGCGATATCCCTACCATCTTCCCTTTGCATATCGCACCGACCAGATAGATTCTGTGGAATGATTCCTGCGCTTCTTCTCGTGATCGCGTCGGTCGTATTTCGTATCGTCACAGGGTTCTTCGGACACTCCGGTTCGATCGGGTGGATGAACTTCGCGCCCATCGCTGCGATTGCACTCTGCGCGGCTGCATACTTTCCGCGTAAGTACAAATTCACTGTTCCCATGATCGCGCTGCTGATCTCGGACATTGTGTTGGACGCTCACTACGGATTTTCACTTTCTAGTCCCTTTGTGCTCTCGCACTATGTTGGCTTTGCGATCATCGGCTGCCTTGGATTGCTCCTGCAAAACCGCGCTTCGTGGAAGACGCTTCTGCCTGCATCGTTCGCCGCATCGTTCATCTTCTACGTGGTAACCAATGCCGTTTCCTGGATTTACGATCCTGGCTACACGAAGAACTTTTCCGGACTTATTCAGTCGCTGACGGTTGGCTTGCCTCAATACAGCGCTACTCCCAGCTGGATGTTCTTCCGAAACTCGGTCGTCAGCGACCTATTGTTCACTGTGCTTTTTGTTGTCTGCATTAACCTTGGCCGAAGCGCGGAAGGATCGCGGGCCCGCGCCGCAGTTCCGCGCACGGCTTGACGGCCATGCAGCGGGGAGAGCAGCGCGACGAAGTCGAGATGCTCTCGCTGATGCTGTTGATCCGGCGCTTTGAGGAACGCGCCAGCCAGCAGTATCAAGCGCAGAAGGTCGGCGGATTTTGTCATCTTTACATCGGTCAGGAAGCAGTGGTGGCCGGCGCAGTGGCCGCGGTGCGGGACGACGATTATGTCATCACCGCTTATCGCGATCATGCTCACGCGCTGGCCCGCGGCACCAGCGCGAACGCATGCATGGCGGAACTTTTCGGCAAAGAAACGGGGTGCTCGCGTGGGCTCGGTGGTTCAATGCATTTTTTCGACCGGAAAAATCACATGTACGGCGGTCACGCCATTGTCGCCGCGCACGTTCCACTGGCGGTGGGGATGGCTTTTGCAATCAAGTACCGGGGCGAAGATCGCGTGACGCTGTGCTTTTTTGGCGATGGCGCAATCAATCAGGGAGCGTTCCACGAAGCGTTGAATCTGGCCGCTCTCTATAAATTGCCGATCATTTTCATTTGCGAAAACAATCTTTTCGCCATGGGCACTTCGGTCAAAAGATCGACTTCACTTAAGCAAATTGTCGATCGCGCCGAAGGCTACGACATCCCTGGAGAAGTCGTCGATGGAATGAACTTTCGCGAAGTGCGCGAGAAGATCGCCGAGGTCGCCGATTCCATTCGCAAAGAGCCTCATCCGGCGTTTCTGGAAGCACGAACTTATCGCTATCGCGGACATTCGATGTCGGACCCGGCAAGTTACCGGACCAAGGAGGAACTGGAAAAATATCGCCTCGACGATCCGATCACGCGCCTGCGCGCGCAGCTCACCCGCGAGGAAAAATTGACTAACGAACAATTCGACCAGCTCGACAAACAGGCGAAGGAAACGGTTCTGGCCGCGGTGAAGTTTGCTGGGGAAAGTCCGCAGCCTCCGCTCGAAAGACTTTACGATTACACGTATGCCGATGGAGCAAAGCCGTGAGAGAAATCACTTATCGTCAGGCGCTCAATGAAGCGCTCGCGGAAGAACTGGAGCGAGATCCAAATGTTTTTTTGATGGGCGAGGAAGTCGCCGAATATCAGGGCGCATACAAGGTCAGCCAGGGCTTGCTTCAGCGCTTCGGGCCACGGCGGATCATCGACACTCCAATCAGCGAGAATGGATTCGCCGGCCTGGGAGTCGGCGCGGCGATGGTCGGATTGCGGCCGATCATTGAATTTATGACCTTCAGCTTTTCGCTCGTAGCCTTCGATCAGGTGGTGAACAACGCGCCCAACATGTTCACGATGTCGGGCGGGCAATTCAATATTCCCATCACGTTTCGCGGCCCGAACGGGCCAGCACATCAACTCGGCGCCACTCATTCGCACGCGACAGAAAACTTTTACGCCAGTGTGCCTGGGCTCAAAGTGTGCGCACCGGCCACGCCACGCGATGCAAAAGGTTTGTTGAAGACCGCAGTGCGCGACAACAATCCGGTGCTGGTTCTGGAAGCGGAGCTGCTCTACAGCTCCAAGGGAATGGTCGAGCCGCCAGATGAAGAGCTGCTGATTCCGCTCGGCAAAGCCGACGTGAAACGCGAAGGCAGCGACGTCTCGATTATTTGTTACGCGCAGACCGTTCCGCTCGCGCTCAAAGTTGCGGCTCAGCTCGAAGAGGAAGACATCTCTGCGGAAATTGTCGATCTTCGTTCGATCAAACCGTTGGATGAAAAAGCAATTTTCGATTCGGTAACAAAGACGCACCGGGCGGTGATCGTTGAACAGGACCATCCCTTTTGCGGCGTCGGCGCGGAGGTTTGTTACCGGATTCAAAAAAACATTTTCGATGCGCTCGACGCGCCGATCATGCGCGTATCACAAGAAGATGTTCCAATGCCGTACAATGAGCGCCTTGAAAAAGCGGTGCTGCCCAACCCGGACAAACTCATCGCCGCCGTGAAACAGGTTTGTTACGCGTGAGAAAACTCATCACTTGTCACTCGTCACTCGTCACTTCTACTTATGCCTGAAATCCAGATGCCCAAGCTGAGCGACACGATGACCGAGGGCACTCTCGTCGCGTGGAAGAAAAAGAAGGGCGATCGGGTTTCGGCCGGCGAAGTGCTCGCCGAAATCGAGACCGATAAAGCAACCATGGAATGGGAATCGCCCGAGGACGGAACGCTTTCTGAGATTTACGTCGAAGACGGCGGCAAGGTAAACGTCGGCGACAAAATCGCTTTTATCGGTGGTGAAGGCGAGGAAGCACCCAAGGAAGAAAAGGAGAAGAAGCCGGAAGCCAAGGAAGAGGAAAAAGAGAAGCCGAAGGAAGAGGAAACACAAAAGGAAGAAAAGCCAAAGGCCGAAAAGGAAAAGGAAGAAGAAAAAGCGAAGAAAGAACCTGAGATAGAGAAAAAAGCCGAACAGCAGAAGGAAAAGAAAGAGGAGCCTGTCGAGGCAGCCGCACCAGCTGCGCCGAAGCCGGAAAAGGTCGAGGAAGCCCGCGTAAGAGCGTCGCCTGTTGCGCGTCGGGTCGCAGCTGAACTCGGCGTTGATCTTTGGAGCGTGAAAGGCACCGGCCCGGAAGGTCGTGTCACCGAAACCGACGTGCGCGCTGCTGCTAAATCAAAAACTGTGGAGGCGGGCGTGTCGCCCGCGGCAAAGCAGCCGACTCGGCTGCCACTACAGGCTAGCGAAGCCGCCCGCATCCAACTTTCCGGGATGCGCAAGATTATTGCGCAGCGACTGGTGGAAAGCCTCGGCCCGGTCCCACATTTTTATCTCACAATCGACGTTGACGCCGGCCCGCTCATGGAAGCACGTGAGGAATTAAAATCCGCCGGCGAAGGCGCGGATGCTGCGAAGATCACTGTGAACGACTTCGTCTTAAAAGCCGCGGTGCAAGCTGCGGTGAAAGTGCCGCGGGTGAACGCCTCGTTTAATGCTGACGCGATCGTGCAGTACGCGGATGTCGATCTTGGAATCGCGGTGGCGATCGAAGACGGGTTGCTGACGCCGGTCATTCGCGCGGCGCAAAACAAATCGCTCCGCGAAATCAGCGAACTGGCCAAGGACTTAGCCCATCGCGCGCGCAATAAGCGAATGAAGCCTGAGGAATTTCAAGGCGGCACGTTCACCGTTTCAAATCTCGGCGGCATGGGGATCGACAGTTTCTCGGCCGTCATAAATCCGCCGCAAGGATTCATTCTTGCCGTTGGCAAAATGACGAAGGTTCCGGTGATTGACGATTGCGGTCAGGTTGTCGTCGGCCACCGTATGTCGCTTACCATGAGCTGCGATCACCGCGTCGTCGACGGCGCGCTCGGCGCCGAGTATTTGAAAGAACTGCGCCAACTTTTGGAAAATCCGGCGCTGCTCTTGGTCTGAAAAAAGGGAATATTAGAGAGCACCGCCGGCGCTCGCTGTTTCCCATATCATGAAGTCGTCCAGCGCTTGCCGGTTTTTATCGGTTACAAATTCGATAACCGTCGCGTCATCCACGAAACCGAGAAATGGAGTCTTATCAGGAATCAAATCGAACGGATCAATCAGGTAATTGAGAGCAGCAACGATCCACAAGAGCGCGTCATTCGGAACCTGATCGTATTCCCCGAGATGATGCGCGCGAATTAATCGCAGCATCGTTTGGAGATAAGGCCAGCATTCCTTAAACGGCTCTCTGGGAACGGCCGCCGCCTTTTTCGCCGCTTCGTTGAAGAGCACTTGCAGATCTTCCGGATTTTTCAGGCACGCTTTCGCATCGGTTAACGCTCTGACAAATGCATCGCTGCGAAGGGCAGGTTTGCTGTACGGCGTATCTCCCCTAGAATCTTTGTGAGTCGGTCGCGGCTTGCTCTTGCCGCGCGTTTTCGCCTTTACCTGTTTCATGGAGACTATAAAAGCAGTTTGCGGCGCGAATGGGAAGACGATTTCGTGCTGCGGGCAATCGTGCCTGCGACATGTCAAGGAGGCGGACTGGAGACCGCCGCTCCTTGTAGCACATTACCACTACGGTTTCGTCGCGAGAATCAACGGTGAAGGCCCGGGCGCTTCCAGCTTGCGAACTTTTTTGAACCCGGCGTCTTCGAGCCAGTTTTTGATTTCGTTAAAACTGAAAGTGTCGCCGTGCTCCGTGTTGACGAGCATCTGCACGGCGAACATGAGCGAATGTGCCGGCTCTGTGCGCCGGTTGTTCACGAGCCATTCGGCGATGACGATTGTGCCGCCGGCTTTCAATGCGCTAAAGGTTTTTCTGAGCAATTGCCGACTGCGTTGTTCGCCTTCGCTGTGCAAAATATGGCCCAGCGTCGCGATATCGTAGCCGTTGCCAAAATCTGCTTCCAACAGATCGCCTCCAATAAATTTGAATCGATCGCTGACGCCAAACTTTTGCGTGATACGTTTGGTCGTGGGAATCATTCCGGCCCAATCGACTGCGGCCACTCGCACGCGCGGCGATTTCTCTGCCAGTGCAATTCCCCAGATGCCGGATCCGGCGGCGAGATCGAGCACGCGCAATTCATCTTTTGTTTTCGCCACTTTCAGGTGATCCGCGAGCTTCTGTGCGCCGCCGTAGCTCATGGGGATGATGTTCTCGACGAGTTGACTGAAGAACTCCGTGCCTTCGGTCTCTTCATTCACGGCCGTTACTGGCCGGCCAGTGCGCGCCACCTCACTTATCTGCAACCATTTGGAGGCATGCCGTGGCAGGATAGTCTCGAAAAATCCGGAGAGCGTGCTCGGCTTGTTGCTGATGAGGAACGCCTCGCTTTCTGGCGTGAGCGAGTATTTTTGTTGTCGATCTTTCTTCAGCAGTTCGAGGCCCACGAGCGCATTCATGATCGCGCGCAAACCGCGCACCGACGCGCCGGTCTCCTTGCTGACTTGCTCGACGGTTTTCGCGCCGTTCTTCAGCGTGTCGAAAACTTTGTTCGAGACCGCTGCGCTGATGATGAACGGCGGCGCGTAAGCAAAACCAAGCTGCTGCAGACGTTCGGGAGTGACTTGTTTTCTCGGGCGACTTTTCTTCGACATATTTACTTTGGATTTCTCGAATTGTAAGATCGACAAGTAGCAAGCGCGCGAGCGCTGGCAAATTCACCTGTCGTGAGCGTCACGAACTGCAAAACGCGCGAAGAAATGGAAGCGACCCGCCTTCGCCGAGGCTTCGGCGTGGTAGAGGTACGCGCGACACCAAGGAGTAGTCGGCAGTGAAAGACGCTTGGAAGGCCCGCCAACAGATGGAAGCGACCGAGTGCGCTACGCTGGCGCCGTTTGCCGAAAAATCGGGCGCTTCACGCGGGCGCAAATACTCCGAGCCGAGCCACGCCTACCGAACGGAGTTTCAGCGCGATCGGGCGCGCATCATTCACTCCCGTGCGTTTCGAAGGATGGAATACAAGACGCAAGTATTTTTGAATGGGGCAGGCGACCATTTGCGCACCCGTTTAACGCATTCCATCGAAGTCGCATCGATCAGCCGGACGATCGCCCGCGCATTGAGATTGAACGAAGATCTCGCCGAAGCGATCGCGCTCGCGCACGATCTGGGGCACGCACCATTTGGGCACTCAGGCGAAGAAATGCTGGCCGAATGTATGCGCGATCACGGGGGCTTCGATCATAATCGCCAGAGTTTGCGCGTGGTGGAGTTGCTCGAAACGCCGTATCCGAATTTTCCGGGTCTCAATCTCACGTTCGAGGTGCGCGAAGGTCTGCGGAAACACGAGCACGCGTTCAAGACGCCGGACGGGGAGACATATAATTGCACATCGCTCGAGGCGCAGGTCGCCGATCTTGCGGACGAGATCACTTACTACAGCCACGACCTCGATGACGCCGTCGATTTTGAAATCCTGAGTCCGGCGCAATTGGAACAAGACGAAGTGTGGCGAAGAAGCCATCGCGCTGTGCTCGCGCGTTACGGTGGCGGGCTGGAACCCGAGCTGCACAAACTGATCATTCGCGACATTATCGACAACGAGGTGCACGACCTTGTTGCGACGAGCGCGAAATCGATTGCCGAATCCGCCGTGCAAAGCGCAGATGACGTACGCCGGCAACCGGCGCCGCTGATTTGCTACAGCGATGAATTAGCCCAAGCGAATCGCGCGCTGCGGAAATTTTTGTATCAAAACGTTTATTATCATCCGCGCGTTTCCGAAGTGAACCGGCGCGCGTGCGAAATGCTGCGACGCGTTTTTGAAGCGTACCTTGTCGACCCTGAGAGGCTCGGAGATGGAGCGACAAGACGAATTGAGAAAGAGGGATTGCATCGCACAGTTTGCGACTACGTCGCGGGAATGACAGACCGATATTTGATGGAGGAATATGCGCGACTCACAGCGTAGGGAGGCGCACTGTCTCTATTATGCGGCGGCGTTGCCGATTTCGTCACGCAAATATGTGATGAGAAAACGGAGGCGTTGGTTGAGCGAACGTTCTTCGAGCACGCGTTGCCGTCGCAACGGATCGTTCACGAATGTCGAAGCCATAAGATCGGCCAGCATTTCCAAGTCGCGCAATTCCGAAAGATATCGATCGACTTTTGCCGGAAGCTGGCGGCGTTCATGTTTCAGGTTTGCGTAAAGCTCGAGCACTTTTGCGCCAAGCGCTTCGGTCTCGACCGTGGTTGCGACACGCAAGTCGACGGCATCGATTCTCGCAATCGGAAACGGCGTTTCCTGCACAAAACTGGCGAAGCGCACGCGCTGTAAACCTTGCAGGATCAAATTCGATGTGCCATCGCCGCGCCCGACACAGGCGCGAATCAATCCGACGGTGGCGAGATGAAAGAAATCTTCCGGCGCGTGCCACTCCGGGCAGCTCGGCTTGGTCAGCGTGACGCAAAACATTCGGTGATGACGGAGCGCATGATCCAGCATATGGCGATAGCGCGGCTCGAAAATGTAAAGCGGGAGCAACGCATGCGGAAAAAGCACCGCGCCAGGCAGCGGCATCACCGGCAGTTGCTTTGGCAAAGTTACTCGTGAAGACATGACGCTTACTTTTTTGTACGATATGTGCGCTGGGGAAAGAGCAAGCCGAGCGAGCGAAGTTGTTCGAGCGAGAGTTGCCCTTCGATGTCGGGCCTGGCAGCGACGGATGCATAAACCAGAGCCGAGCCGGCGCGCGCAAGCAGGACGCGCGAAATTGTGCCGAGTTTGCCGATCCCCATCGCGGCAACGGAAAGATTGACGCTCTTCTTTGTGACGAAATCGAGCAGACGCGTGAGTTCGATTGGTGTGTCTGTACGCGTGGCGACCTTGAAAATGTTTGCTCCGCATGCTTTCGCAGCGCGCGCTTTCGCCACCAACACTCGCGGAGGCGGTGTGGATTTGAAGTTGTGAAATGAAATGATGCGCCGCACTTTTTTCTGCTTTGCCAATATGAGCAATGAACGCAAAGCAGACGCCGAGCGCAGTTCAACATCGACATAGGCGGCATGCGGTAAAAATCGAGTCAGCAAATCGTGCCGTTGCCGCAACGACAAATTGTTCGCGCCGCCTTCCTGGGGATGTCGGGCGGTGATGAGGAGCGGCGCGCGTAACCTCGGCAATTTGTTTTCCAATTGATCGACAATGCCTGCAAGACAATCGAGCCGCAGCTCGAATAAATCAGGCGGCTTGCGCATCCGCGTGGCGCGACCCATGTCCGCGCGCGATGCGATCACGCCGACTACGCGCGAACGCTTCGTGGCCGAGCTGCGCGCCGTCATTTTTTAACCACGAATAGCGAGCACTCTCTCGACGTACTTGGCCAGAATGTCGAACTCGACGTTCACCAGATCGCCGGCTTGAGTGCGACTGAGATTTGTATGGCGTTTCGTGTACGGGATGATCCATACAGCGAAGCCTTTCGGAAAAACATCAGCGACCGTGAGGCTGATTCCGTTGAGAGCGATCGAACCTTTGCGGGCAACATACTGCGCAAACGTGGCGGGCAACTCGACTTCCAATCGAAAATCCGGGCCTTTCTTCTCGAAGGCAACAATACGCGACACGCAATCGATATGGCCCTGCACGAAATGTCCGCCCAGCCGTCCCTCGGCTGAGAGAGCGCGCTCCAGATTCACTGGATCGTTTCGACGCAATTTTTTCAAATTCGTGCGAGCGATTGTTTCCTCGAGAAGATCGAAGTTGAGACGATTGCCGCGTCGCGAAGTCAATGTGAGGCAACAGCCATTCACGGCAATGCTGTTGCCGCTCCGTGACTTTTTCGCAATGGCCGGCGCGGCAATCTGTAATTGCGTGCCACTGTCGCTCGCTGGTACCGCAACAACCTCGCCGACTTCTTCGATCAGGCCGGTGAACATGACGATCCACTTCTTAAGAGCGATCTCCCCATGAAGCGAGCATCTTTAACAAGCGAACGACTCACAGGCAATGCGGGCTGTCACTTGCGTTCCGCGACCAGCAAGTTGGCTTCCTTCAAGTTCCAACGATAACCGAATCCAAACTCAAGTGGCGGCGGATTGCCTTGAGCGAAGAGCTCTTGCAGTTTGGGCTGAAAATGTTGTTTGAAGAGCTCGATCGGGCCGAGATAGGTGCCGAAGAGGCGCAGACTCCACTTATTTGGGTCGAAATAAGCCAGAGGAATTCCCGAGTCGTCCTGCACGATGCGGTTGCTGTGTTCGAGAATAAAATTCCGGATCGTAGCGAAGCCGTTTTCGAACATCAGATACGATGATGACTTGAGAAAACTCGAACCGGTTCCGAGGCGCTCGCAAAATTTCAGGAAACCGGGCGTAGATTTGATTCCGCCGTCAGAAATGTCTGTGGTGAAATAATAGATTGTTTGCGAATCGCCCGAATGGTTGTCGGTGTAACGGATTCGCACTCCGGGAATACTGCCGCGCGTGCCTTCCTGAAATGCGCCGCTGCCGTTGAGGGAACCGAACGTCACGCTGGTGATCGCTTTATCAGCCCGGGCGATGAAAACGTAGAGAATCGGCAGCACGCCGTTGAGGTTTTGCTGTAGCAGATCGATTTTCATGTCTTTGGTGATGAAGTAGCTCGTTTCCAGCGAGGACTTCATCGCGTTTTCCAGATTTCCGAGCGCACCGGCAAGATTCGCGATGCGCAACGGATCAGGCGGCGGTCCCATCGATTCCTTCCCACAAAGGACGTAAACCGAAGCCTTCGGGAAAAATTGATCGACGTAGAGAAAGTCGGGACCGCTGAACATGTAAAACGCTACAGGGATCGGTTGCAGCGATTCAGGAAGGTACGTCTCCTGCCACGCGTGCAGTTTCTGGAGCTGTCGGAGATTGAGCTTTGAGAATTCCTTCTCGAAAAATGCGGCGTGTTCCTGCCATGCCGGATCGCGCGTCAGCGGTGCGAGCGGGGAATTTTCCGGCACTGGCATTCCCGCAAGAAAATGCGCGACATCATTTGGCCCGACATTTACCGGGACTGCGCGAGGCGCAATCTCGGGATTCTCTTGCGCGCGGACGCTGAGCGTAGTTACGAACGCCAGCCCTATGATCAGAGACAATGTGAGGTTTCTTTTCATGCGGAGCGTTTTCCTGCGCAAAAGTAGAGGAGCAGTCCCACCAGTGCTGTCGCGAGTCCGGCCAGCGATTCAATTGTCTTCGAGCGCAGCAAATAAAACATCATCCAAAGCGTGATGGCAGCGAAGATAATCGGCGGCAATGGATATGCCCATACCCGATAGGGCCGGGCGATTTTCGGACGCGTCGCGCGCAGCACGATCACGCCGACTACAGTGAACAGCGAGCAGAGCAGCAGACTAAATTGGGTGTATTGCACGACGCTCTCAAAGCTGCCCGTGAGCAAAAGCAGATTAACGATGAGCAACTGGAGCACAATGGCGTTGGTGGGAATGCCATGAGGATTCTTGCGACCAAGCAATCTCAGCAGCCAATGATCTTCGCCCATCGACATGCTGACGCGCGGCCCGATCCACGTCATTGAGCTGATCGCGGAAATCAAGCCGAGACAAATGACCGCGCCGGCAACGCGCCCGCCGTTTGCGCCAAAAATATGTTTCCCTGCGATCAACGCCACTTCGAGTTGACCTTTCAATTCCTGGACGGGCGTGGTGGCGAGGAAGATCGCGTTGAGCAGCACGTAAATGACGATCACAACGCCTGTGCCGGCAAGGAGCGATCGCGGCACATTTTTTTCCGGATGCTTAATTTCGCCACTGATATAGGCGGCCGCGTTCCAACCCGAATAAGAATACATCACATAAACCAGCGCCACCGCGAACGGCGCTCCGAAGATCGTTATCGCATCGCCGTGCGCAGGCAAAAAGCTGATCGGCTGCTTTGAGTGCACAAATAATCCAGCGCCGATAAGCGCACTGATGAGAAGCAATTTCACAAGCGTAGAAAGATTTTGAAATGCGCTGCCGACTTGGAGGTTCCCAAGATGAAATGCGGTTACCACCCATACAACGACAAACGACAGTAGGACCGGCGAGCCGATACCAAAGACTCCAACGAAATACTTCCCAAACGCAATCGCGGCGAGCGCGATGGGCGCGGCAAAGCCAACCGTAGCGGAAACAAATCCCGCCATGAACCCGAGCGCCGGATGATAAATCTGCGACAGAAAATGATATTCCCCTCCCGAGCGCGGCAGCGCCGCACTTAGTTCGCCATAACAAAACGCGCCACACAGCGCCGTGATTCCTCCGATGACCCATAGCATCAGCAGCGGGAATCCCGACTGAATGTCCGCCAGTTGGAAACCGAGGCTCGTGAAGATACCCGTGCCAATGATGTTGGCGATAACGATGGAAGAAGCAGTGACGAAGCCAATATTCCGCCGTGGGCGTGGCGATTTCACTGAATGGCGCTCGCCGACGATGGTCATCGTTGAATCGACAATCCCCAAATTATCCGGACTGGCGAATTGTTTCGGTGTGGCATTCAAGTTCATAATTTGCGAACGAGCCCTTTGTCATTCTGAGTGAAGCGAAGAATCTCTGGTTGTTTGTTTCGGCAGCGCTTTGGAGCAAAAGCTCAGAGATGTTTCGCTTCGCTCAACATGACAGATTCGATCTTCCTGAGTTGTCAGAAGCCAATCCCGGCATCACTTTGAAAGCAGCATGAACCCTTCGCTCTCCATTGAAACGGCCACCCAACTCGCGGTCTTTCTTGCAAATCGTCCCGGGGCGCTCGCCCGCGTGTGTGAAGCGCTGGCAAAGGCGGAAATTAACATCAACGCGCTCGCCACGTCGGACACAGTCGATCACAGTGTGGTGCGGATGGTGGTGAGCGATCCGACCAAGGCCCTTATGCTTTTAGGCGAAGCGGGGGTGCTCGCGCTCGAGACCGAAGTGCTGATGATTGGAACCGCGAATCAACCCGGTGTGCTCGCCACGATCGCCGAGCGTCTCGCGGAGGCGGATGTGAATATTGAATATGTTTATCTCGCTGGCGGCCGCGGCGTCGAAAACGGCCTCATCGTGCTGAGGCCGTCGGATATCGAGAAAGCGCACAGCGCGTTGCAGGATTTGTAGCTTGTCGTGAGGGAAACGTGACGCAGGCAATCGTGCCTGCGAGTGGCACTAGTCCCGACAGGTCGGGATAGTCCGCCGCTGGGGCGATCTGGAGATCGCCGCTCCTTGAAAAGACGCAGACGGGATTGTCCGCGTCACTTCGGCGTTGCCATTGCGCAGTCAATGCTGGCATAAATGCGCAGCGCGTTTATGACTTCAGTACGAACGTTCCTCGGTTATCCGTATCCGCTCGGTGCAACATGGATGGGTAACGGCGTCAACTTTGCCCTCTTTTCCGAGCATGCCACCGCTGTTGAGCTTTGCTTGTTCGACGATCTCGAGGCGACCGAAGAAAACATCCGCATTCCGGTGAGCGAACACACTGATCAGGTGTGGCATGAGTTTTTGCCCGATGTGCGGCCCGGCCAGCTATACGGTTACCGCGTGTCCGGTCCTTACGATCCAGAGCGCGGGTTGCGCTTTAACAGTTCGAAACTTCTTCTCGATCCGTACGCGAAAGCTATCGCCGGAGAAGTGAGCTGGGCAGATGAGATGTTCGGTTACGTAGTCGGTGATAAGAAGGAAGATTTAAGTCAGGACTTTCGCGATGACGCGTGGGGTGTGCCGAAGTCGGTGGTCATCGACACGGCATTTGACTGGCAGAGCGACCGAAGACCCGGGATCCCACTGCAAAATTCTGTGATTTACGAGGTGCACGTGAAAGGATTCAGCAAGCTTTGGAATGACCTGCCTGAGGAGTTGCGCGGCACCTATGCGGGACTTGGCACCCCGGCGGCCATTGATTATTTCAAAAAACTCGATGTGACCGCGGTCGAGTTGTTGCCTGTGCACGCGCACATTGACGATAAGGGTTTAATCGATCGCGGCCTGACGAATTACTGGGGTTACAACACGATCGGATTTTTCGCGCCGCATGCGCAGTACTCCAGCAGCGGGCAAATGGGCCAACAGGTCTCCGAGTTCAAGGCGATGGTGCGCAGTCTTCACGCCGCCGGCATCGAAGTGATTCTCGATGTGGTTTACAATCATACCGCTGAAGGAAATCAACTCGGCCCGACGCTTTGCTTCCGCGGGATCGACAACAGTTCGTATTACCGCCTGCTTGCGGATAACCCGCGTTTCTATCTCGATTACACCGGCACCGGCAACACGCTCGACACGTTGCATCCGCGCATGCTGCAAATGGTGATGGACAGCCTGCGATACTGGGCGAGCGAAATGCACGTGGATGGTTTCCGGTTCGATCTCGCGCCCGCCCTGGCTCGCGACGGCACCGGCGTAAACAAGTTCCACGCCTTTTTCAAAGTCATCCGGCAGGATCCGATCTTGTCGCAGGTGAAATTAATCGCCGAGCCGTGGGATGTGGGTGACGGCGGTTATCAGGTGGGAAATTTCCCCACGCCATGGTCGGAATGGAACGGCAAATACCGCGACACGGTTCGCAGTTTTTGGAAAGGCGACGAGGGCCACATCGGTGAGATGGGCTACCGACTCACCGGTAGCCCCGATCTTTATCGACACAACGGGCGACGTCCATATGACAGCATTAATTTCGTTACCGCGCACGATGGTTTCACTCTCGACGACCTGGTCAGCTATGACAAAAAGCACAATGAGGCGAACGGCGACGGCAACAACGATGGCGACAATAATAATCAATCCTGGAATTGCGGCGCAGAAGGCCCAACGGACGACCCGCAGATCAACGCCCTGCGCGAACGGCAGCGGCGAAATTTTCTAACGACACTTTTTCTTTCGCAGGGCGTGCCGATGTTGACCGGCGGCGATGAGTGGGGCCGGACGCAGAACGGCAATAACAACGTTTATTGCCAGGACAACGAGATCAGCTGGTTCGATTGGACGCGTGATGAAAAGCAGAATCAGTTTCTGGAGTTCACCCGGAAGCTTATTCAGTTCCGCAAAGATCATCCCGTTTTTCGCCGGCCGAAATTTTTAAAAGGTCGCCGCATCCCCGGTTCCGAGATTCGGGACGTGATGTGGTTCAATCCCGGCGGTAACCTGATGAGCGAGGAAGAATGGGCATCGCCGTTTGTTCGCTGCCTCGGCATGCTGCTAAGCGGCGATACGAGCGACGTTGTCACTTTTGAAGGCGAGCCTGTCCGTGACGACACGTTTCTGCTGCTGATCAATGCTCATTACGAGCCGATAGCTTTTGTGCTGCCTGGCCAGGAGAATCTTGAGTGGCAATTGATTCTCGACACAACAAACCCAAGCGGATTTTTGGCGGAGCCAAGAAAATTCGCATCGGGCGACGATGTCGATCTCGGTGGGCGCGCCTCTTGTTTGCTTCAACTGGTAAGCGGCACACAAGCTCAGGCGCGCGAGGAATCATGGAAAAAGCGACGTGTCGAATTTCCTCCAGTGAGCGCAGAGGAAGAACGCGCGGCGAAAGGGTAGCGCGCGCGTCACGCGTGCTGGTAAAGCCTGCCCTGACCGAAGCCGAAGGGGCGTCGCGCCGAAACGAACTTTTTCCTTGCTGCCTAATATCTTTGCGCGCTCTTGTTTTTAAGCGCTGTGATCAGAGAAGTCCGCGAACCCGAGACGGCTTCGCCAACACGCGAGACGCGTGCGCTCCCCGGAATAGAAATTCATCCAACGCAATCTTGTCGCGAGAAACGAATTAGTTTATAGAGATACGAAGCGCGTTTTATCGTGCGCAGCCAGTTTTTTTGGTCAGTGATCGTCATGACAGCGAGTTCTCTTATTATCGTCACTGATCGGGGCAGTTTAAAAGCATATCGGGTGGACCAGACGCCAACGCGCGGACCGAGCCTGCAATTGGTGCAGGCATTCAACATCACCGACGCGCATGGAAGACTGATGGATAAAGTGAGCGATCAGGCGGGCCGCTTTCCGGTCAGCGACGGTGCTGGCGCCCACCATGGAGCGGCTTCGATTGCCGAGCGGACACAGTTGGCAACAGAAACGGATCGCCGCATTCAAAGAGAGCTTGCCGATCAAATTACGAAAATCGTCTCGCGCAATGGAAAGGAAGGCTGGTCCTTTGCCGCGCCGGCTGAAATTCACTCGGCAGTTGTTGAGCTTTTGCCGCCCGCGGTACGCGACCGGATCGTCGAACACGTGAAATCGGATTTGGTAAAGGTGGAACCGGCGAAACTCATTTCGCGGTTTCGCTCGTTGCAGCAAATTTGAGCCGCTCGTGCACGCAACAAGTGTCATCCCGAACGAAGTGAGGGACCTCACACCGGATAATTGGTTACGCAGTGTATCTGGAGTACTGCTCGCTTCGAGGGGGAGGTCCTTCGCTTCGCTCAGCATGACGCGCTTTTTTTGTTCGCTCTGGCAACGCGAGCGGCTTAAATTTTATCTAATTAATCATGCAACTGCCTGTTAAAATCTCGTACCGGGGTCTGGAAAAATCTGACCAGATCGACAATCTCGTTTTGGAATATGCAGCGCGACTTGAAAAATTTTGCGACCACATCAACCGCTGCAACGTGGCCATCGAGCAAACCAACCACACGCATCACAAAGGAAATCCGTATCGCTGCCGCATCGATGTGACTGTGGCGCGAGGCCACGAGCTGGTTGCTGATGAAAGGCAGATGGACAACGGCACGCACCAGCCGCTCAACAAAGTGATCCATGACGCGTTCAAAACGATGGAGCGCGAGTTGCGCCGGGTCGTGGACAAGCAAAGGCGTGATGTGAAAACGCACGCCGACACTCGATCGCCGAAATGAGTGACGCAGGCAATCTTGCCTGCGAGGACCGACCAACCCGGCAGACAAGATTGTCTGCCTCACTGAGACAGGCAAGATTCTGCCTATGGCCGACCAAGCGCTCGGCTATTTGATTCGGCAGTTGGAAGCGGCGTGGAAGCGCGTGTGTCAATAGCGAGGACTGACCCCATTAAGAACGGTTAGGCCGCCGTTCCACGGTCGTAGAACTGTGTCATATCGAGCGCAAAGTGAACCATCCAGAACCACCATACGTCTTGCAATCGTTGTAGCAGCGCCAGCCCCAATACGCCTAGTCCGACGTCCCCGATCAAGCGCCACAAGTCGCTGGTGTTCCCCCCTCTCGCGAGCAGTCCAGGAACATGGGCAGCAGCAAAGAGCAGGGCCACCAGAAGAAGAGTCCAACGTAACCCAAGCACATTCCGGAAGCGTACAAAGAGGATCGCGATACTGAGGTCCTCCAACAGCACTTGAACCAGGTAGGAGACGTGCGAGGGCGCATAGACATGGGCGACTAACTGCGGCAACACCCCGAGGCCGAACCTTGCGACTGCATAGACGATGAGCGCCAGAAGAGCGAGTCCCAGTCCGATGCCGACCCGGAGCACGATGTCCCGTCTCGGTAGCCATGCAGTTTCCGGCCCCTGGCGGCGTAGCACGAGGAGCAGCGGGAAGGGAGCGTAGATCACAATCTGGTTGATAGCGTCCAGCGCCGGGCGATGCTGGCTGGTCGCCGGGAAGAGCCGGCCGCGCGAGTAGAGCACCCCCAGGCTGAGTACCGCAGCGGTCGCGACCAGGGCCCACGCAACTTCGCGCCACGGGTGTGGAAATGCGGGAGCGGCCCCCGATGGCCAGAGGCGCGGCGCCCGCCACGAGATGCCGAGCGCCGCGAGGAGAGCGACGGAGTAGGCGAGGAACAAGGCCGAATACTGACTAGGCTTTCACTTCTTCCTTCATAATTTTTCCTTCAGCCTTTCAGTATGGCGGCCGCCAGTTGGCTGGAGCGATTGGTTAGGCGCCTTCATGTAGAGCGATGCGAAAGCGCAACCCAGGCTTGCTACCGAACTGCGGAGGCTTCGTGAAGCGCTCGACGAGAACGCCGCCGTTAGCGGCAATGACGCGTTGGGACGCAATGTTGTCTGGATCGGTGGTGATTTCGACGTATGGCAGACCAACGGCTCTGACCTCGGCGAGCATCAGGCGGAGACCGCACTTTGCATAGCCCAGCCCCTGCTTCCAAGGGACGACCGCATAGCCAATGTGACCGAGACAGTGCGAGGGAAGTTCGGTAGTGCCCGGCTGCCACCGAAACCCGATGCTTCCGCAAAACTCGCCGTCCCACAGCCAGCGCTTGAAACTAGGAAGACGCTGGACAACTGAACCGTCCGGGAGAGTCACGGGCGGTCCCTTCGCCTTGCGATCCTCCATGCTGTCCAAAAACGCGACTGCATCGGCCTCTATGCGTGCCAGCTCCTCGCGCGTGGCTTCCTCGCCGCGCTCGTTGTCGGCAGACCAGCCGCGTTCGAGCGCGGCGACATAGCCGGAAAGGTGTTCAGGGCCAGGGCGGACAAGCTGCATCGTGGGTCGGCGCCTAACGTTTGAGGTAACCGGCCGTCGGAGCACGAAGCGCGGAGGCGGCCCGGTTGACCGAGAGGTTAGACCTCAATGGTTCGTCGATGGCTCTGTGAGCCACTTTTCATTGCGTTCAATTGCGGCAGAAATCATGGCCAGATATTTTGGGCCGCTGACATATTGTTTGGCATAACGACGCCCCAAGATGCGATCAATGCGAAAGATCGACTGCAAGGCATCGCCACGAAAGTAATCTAGCTCCGATTCGTCATTCATGATCTTCTCAAGCGTCGAAAGCGCGCGGCGGTCACGAACAAAACCAAGCGCAGCTAGTGCGTAACGGCGATACATCATGTCTTTGTGGGTGACGGCATCACAAATAGCCTCAGTCATCTTTGGACCCGCAGCCACGAGAGGAGCCGGTATCTCTGGCTCGTGCGGAATATCTGTGTAGAAGGCGTCCCAGACACGGGAAAACGCTTTCCCTCCGGGGCGGTACTTAACATCGTTCCCAAGTGAGGTGCCCGCAAATGTAAGCAGCAGGACGGTGATAAGTGAGGCCAAGAGCGCGCGCATTTGAGGTCTAACGATTTGTTAGGGACATATTTCCTTGGGAAGACCAAGCTTTTGGCAGTCTGCCGGAAGAAAAGCTGTCCCAAAAGAAACTCCAATCCATTGTCGACGAACCTTTTTCATAAACACCATCACAGGATCCCTGTCTGCATTGGTTGGGACCGCAGTTGCTCTCGCAAAGTTTCCAACGATACGAAGATGCTCTATGTGCACTTTCACATGCGCTTGTGAACGCACATATTCCTTGATTGCCTGCTCAACTAAACTCGCTTCGTTTGGTTGTTCTGCCAGAGCAAAAGCTGGCAATAACAATGTGGCCGGGCGAGATAAGTATTTTCGATTCATAGCCCACCTCCTAACGAGAGCAAGCTGAGCGACGGCGGACGAAGCCGCGCGTTGCTCGGAGTGATAGTGTCGAAATCATCCCCAAAGTCGAGCGTACCGCGGTCCGCCGTTCGCTCCATCGGATGGTTAGATGTTTAGTGGTGAATCTCATCCTGACTCACATGATGTGTCGGGATTACTGACTCCTTCCGGTTTCCTGTAGCAGCTTCACCAACTCATCTTTCCACAGTGCTGCGACGGTATGGCTGCCGTGGCCGCGCGTTTTCTCGCTGAACGGGATCACTATGGCGCGTCCGTGCGGGACGCGTTTGATTTCGCTCTCCAGAATCCCAAGCTCGGGCGGGTTGATCAGGTCGTCGGTAGAATTGATCGCCAGAAGCGGCGCGCGAATTTTTTCCAGGTTTGGTCCGGGATCGTAATCGTGTGATGCTTCGACCGCGTAGAGCACATCATTTGCATCAGCCGTTTTCACGTAATCGTTGACGAACTTGTCGAGGATCTCATCTGTCTTTGCGAGCGTAGGCGCATCCTTCTGGCGCAACACCGGATTACTGCTCATGAACCAGAGCATCTCGGCGGCGGTGCGCAGACTCGGCGGCTGCGTTTTGTATTCGCCACCGTTCCATGCCGAGTCGTTGCGGATGGCGTCGATAATCACGCGACGCCATGCG
>QHPG01000288.1 GCA_003219005.1 Verrucomicrobiota bacterium | reverse complement strand
ATGTTGATGCTGGACGTTCGAAACGCCATCAGCACCCTGCTCGATCGTTTCACCCTCGCCGACATCGTCGAGATCACGCTTCGCAAATATCGCAGGGATAAGGTCGCGCCGCCGTTTCTTCATCGCTCGATCCCGCTTACGCCAATTCTAGCTAGAACGGG
The DNA here is from genome assembly GCA_003219005.1 of Verrucomicrobiota bacterium. GTDB lineage: Bacteria > Verrucomicrobiota > Verrucomicrobiia > Chthoniobacterales > UBA10450 > Udaeobacter. Next base: position 2,284 of record QHPG01000288.1, on the reverse strand, counting down.
CGAGTCGACGCTGCGCAGCCAGCGAAAAGCAAATAGGTTCAAGCAATTTTCAAGAGATAGAGAAGATCATACAGACAATAATCGCGCGAAAAATGCGGACTAAGGAGAGAAAATTATGGCGATCAGAAAATGGTTCTCATGGCAACTAAGCGCTGTCGTTCCGATGGTGCTGTTAGGAATCCAACCGCTCGCTGCGGAAACCGCTTCCGATTCTCAGCGACTCGTTCCCGAGGGGAAATTGAAAAAGAAAGTTAGTTATGACGGAAAAACGTACGTCGAGAAAGCCGTCGTTGAAGAAGAGAAACCGCCGGTTTACGTGCAGCAGCGGGGACCAGAATTGAAACTGGTGCTGGGCGGATTTATCCAGATGAATTTCGAAGAGGGTGATGTCTCGGCGTTTGAAGGCCGTCTCGGCCAGACCGCCTTGAAAGATCGGTTTCGTCTGCGGCGCGCACGAATCAATCTCACTGGCGATTTTGCCGAGCAGTTCGATTTCAAGATGTAGGGGGACTTTGAAAACAGCGACGGACTTAATGCGAATCGAACCGCGTTCGAGGCCACGGACATTTTTATCAACTGGCATCAGTTTCCGTGGGCGCAGATCAAGATGGGTCAGTGGAAAGCGCCATTCGGCTTGGAACAGCTGACTCCGGATTATTACTTGTACACCATCGAGCGAACTCTGCCGACCGGAGCGATTACAACAACGACAACAACAACTTCATGTATGTGGGCAGGCTGGAATCTACTTTATTCAAGGACGTTTTTGGAAAGGGATCTTTCCTCAAGCTCGGCACCGACATTTTGAACAGCCGCGATGACAAGGGAACAAATATCTCGCAAAGCTTGACTCTGCTGGTGAATTCGGACGGTTCCCTTTCGCCTTTCGTCCTACCCGGAGCGGATGAGCGAACGGCGTGGAGCACCGACGCGTGGCTCAGAATGGGTCCGTTTGACCTTATTGGTGAGTTTCTTCAGGAAAGGGTTCATCCTCGTACGGTCAACGGAGTGTCTCCGGGCTTTGACAGATTCACGACGGATGGATTCTACGTGACCGCGGGTTATTTCTTGGTCCCGAAAAAGCTTCAGGCTGTGGTTCAGTGGCAACACTTAAACCCGGGGCAAAAGGGTAATGACGGTATCTCGTCAATTGTCGCTGGCCTGAATTACTACATCCGCGGCGACGACTTGAAGCTGATGGTGAACTATATTCATACGTGGTCCGATTTCCGCGAAGCGAATCCTGAATTCGGCAAGGATGACTTCGATGAAGTTATTGGGCGAATGCAACTGATGTTTTAGTCAGCGAATATTGAGCCGCGAGGACGCAGACTATCTGTCAGCTTATGAGCGCGCTCTGCTATTGAAACCAACTATGAAAACAAAAATAACAGCAATTATCGGAATGTTCCTGTTTTGCGCACAGTTTGTGACTGCGGAACAGAAAACGGCGATCCGATTTGGGCATTTCCCAAACATCACTCATGCCCAGGGCGTAATCTCACACGCGCTTTCGCGGCAAGGCAAGGGCTGGTTTGAAAAACGCCTCGGTCCGAATATCGAAATTCAATGGTTCACCTACAATGCAGGGCCCTCGGCCATGGAGGCGATCTTTGCCGGCTCGCTCGACCTGACTTATGTGGGTCCAAATCCAGCCCTTAACGCATACCTTAAATCGAACGGCGAAGAGATCCGCGTAATCTCGGGCGCGGCTACGGCGGGCGCGGCGCTTGTTGTTAAAGCCGATTCACCCATCAAGACTCCGGCGGATTTTCGCGGGAAAAAAATTGGTACCCCACAGTTCGGCAATACGCAGGACATTGCCTGCCGGGCATGGCTGAAAGCGCACGGATTTAGCATCACGCAAACGGGTGGCGACGTCATTGTCATCCCAACCGCAAATCCGGAGCAGTTGGGCCTCTTTCAGAAGGGCGAAGTAGATGCCGTTTGGACAGTCGAGCCTTGGGTGACTCGGCTGGAACGCGAAGCGAAGGCTCGCGTTTTTCTCGAAGATAAAGACACGATTACCACATGGCTCGCTTCCAGTGTGAAGTTCCTGCGCGATCGCCGTGAGCTGGCGAAGAAAATCGCAGCTGCCAATGTGGAGTTAACCAAATGGATCCAGGATAATCCAGCAGAAGCGCAGAAGTTGTTGATTGAGGAATTAAAGGCGGAAACGAAAGCGAGCTTCGACCCGGAAGCGGTGGCGCAGGCCTGGAAGCGCATCAACTTCAGCGTCGACGTCCCGCAAAAATTGGTCGCGAAAGCGGTGCAGGATGCTAAA
>QHPG01000196.1 GCA_003219005.1 Verrucomicrobiota bacterium | reverse complement strand
GCGCCGGCTTGTTCCTTCAGGCCAAGCCGTTCCAGAACGCACCCATATTGGGAATGGTATTCGCCATTGCGAGGCTGACTTCGTAAAGCTTCCTCCATTTCGCTGCGGGCTTGATCGAAGTTGGATTGCGCAAACAGAAGCTGCCCCAGATGGTAATGGACCTCCTTCTCCTTGGGATTAAGCCGCATCGCAACGCGGTACTCTTCTGCTGCTTCATCGAGACGCTCGGCTTTATGCAAAGCAAAGCCGTACTTCCAATGGGCGCGAGCGCTGTTCGGCAAATCGGATGCGACCCACGCTGTCTGTTGTACCTCGGGCGTGTTGCTCCATGTTTGCCCGAGCCAGAGCGCGCCGAGCGGTATCACAAAGACTGCAACCCATTTTAATCCGTGCAGCGCCCAAGTGGGTAGGAATTCACGTGATGGCGCAGATGTGCTTCCGGCAGCGAGACCGAGGTTCTCGCGCATGGAGCGGTCGCGCACTTTCCAGATGAATCCGTCATAATAAAAATGAAGAAGACCTGACGCAGCCACCACACCAGTGAGCACGCGCTTCATGGTTTCGATCTCAAGTTGGGAAGTAAAAAAGGCGAGTGACCCGTAGGCAAAAATCAGCCCGATGTAGAGACCGACGAGCGAACCGCTTCTTCGAAAAACAAAGCGCATAAAACCCCCGATGGAACTGTCCTTTTCCACGCGGCTGCGATTGTAAATCCAGACCAGCGAGAGGTACTGCACATCGTGATAAACTTCAAACAACGCGATGCCGGCCAGAACGTTGGTGACGCCGTTATTGCAGTACCACCAGAAAGCAATGGTCGTGGCCAGCAGCGCTAGCTTCACGGGATTGGGACGTTTGCCTTCCGCCCACATCCGGGAAAAATTGAACAGGAACAAAACGCCCACGGTGATGGCAATAGCCAAAACGACTTGTTGCGCATTGTGCAGGAGCCATGGCGGAATGAATAATCCGCCGCTGGCATAATACATTCCGAGTGTGTCGGTCATGCGTTGCGGCGAGAGGAGCACCGCCGCAGCGAACCAGACGGCACAGACGGCAAAGTCGAGCCGGCGCGTCAGCGCAGCAAAGGAGCCGGTTTTCGCGTCGTAGATTCGACAGAAACCGTAGGTCTGCATCATCCCGTGCCAGACGCCCCAGAAAAAAACGATCAGAATGATTCCCTTGAGGTCCCACCAATAAAAAGCGACGCAAACCGAGAGCAAAAAAATCGGCGCGAAGATAAAGCGCCAGCGGAAACGGCGGAACAAAGCACGATCGCCGTACGCGCGGATCATTCCCGGCAGATGATGACCCATGGCGCCAAACGCAGCGACGAAAAGGTAAATGTCTTGTGCGCTCCAGCGCGCCTGCGCCAACAGAAACATTGGCAACAGAAACAGCGGCGTCCCGACGTAGAGAATCAGGTCGCGCCAACTATTGAGAATCCAGAGAGTTTTTTTCGGCGCCGCGACCTGCACCCCGGGAACAGTCTGCGGACGTGAGAATGCGCTGAGGAGCTGCATTGGTGTGTGAGGCAAGTGTCTCTTAATTCGGCGAGAAAATCAATATTGAACGCGCAGGCTGTGGCATCGGCTTCCAGCCGATTCCGATTGGCAGAGATGCGAATACCGCTACAGCTCACCGCGAAGTGCCTTAAAAACTACTGTGCTATCGACTACCCCTTGCAGCACGTCCGTCCCGGGGCCGCTGCCAAACACTACCACGTCGTCCACGGTGGGTAGCGCCGATTTTGTGTACAGTGCGGCCGGTTCCAGATTTTCTGCCGGTTGTTCATTCTGCCAGACAAAGGGCGGTGCCGCGGTGGCGGTTTTGTTATTGGGAACGTTCGCTGCCCCGTAAGACTTTGTGCTATGCGGACCGGTCGCCCAGGTAATCCATGGCTGGCCTGCAGAATTAAGCCCGAGCAGCGCGATGCCGCTGTCCTGTCGAAACGGGAAACCATTTAAATTCATGCCACCAATTGCGACATCACCGCACACAATGATCGTCGATTTTTCTCCAGCGTACCGTCGGGCAAGGGCGACGGCGCGATCTAATTCAACCGTCTGCGTGAGCGTCCGCTCTCCGTTGTTTTCCTGGGCCGCTTTGCGCATCAGACCGGCATCAACCACGAGCAGGTATCCGCCGGCGTTATATTGCAGCAGTTGGATCGCTCGCCGCACCATGTCCGAAAGATTTGGTTGCTGGCCGCGCTCTTCGACCTGATTTGCGAACGCCAGCTCCGCATCGTTGAAAGCGCCAAAAAGCTTCGGCCGCCGCCACGCCGGGATCGCCTCTAGCTCGGCCCGGGTATGAACGATATCAAAGCCGTTGCCGCGGAGCTCGAGCAAAAGATCGCGTCTGTCCTGTCTCTCGCCGCCTTTTGTAGCGGGAAGGAATTGCGACGCACCGCCTCCCATCGCGATATCGATCTTTCCGCCATCGACGAACTCGGCGGCGATCTTCTCGATATCGTTCGGCTCGACCGGATGCGCATAAAAAGCGGCGCTTGTCGGATCGGTCAATTTTGTGTCCGTCACCAAGCCCGTGGCGCGTCCATATTCGCGCGCTAACTCAATAATGCTCGGTATGGGTTTCTTATCGCCATTGATCGCGATCGCGCCGTTAGGCACCCTCATGCCGGTCGCAATTGCCGTGGCGGCAGCTGCTTGATCTGGAGCAGCGAAATCTTTTGAGTAATTCGTGAGCAAAGCCATACGAGGCATCGAATCCAAGCTCAGGCGTGTGCCTGCGCCTCCCGCGTAAGCGCGCGTCGGGGCCAGTCGATCCGGCGCAAGTCCTTCGCCGATAAACAAAATAATTCCGAATGGCTTCCGAAAGACCCAATGTCGAAAATAAAGAACGCCCAGCCCGGCAAAAACAAGGAGACAAAAAAGCGCCAGCAACTGGTTGCGCCATTTCACGAGGCCGATCTAGGCGCGCGTCCTTAGCGTTGTCAACCCCGCAAGCACGTGAAACCGCTTGTCGCTCTTCTCATTCATCGGCAAAGTGTGCGATATATGGCGGGTCCAGTGATGCTCATCATTCGCGACGGCTGGGGTATCAATCCGGGCGGCCGGGGCAAGCGCAAGGAGAACGGAGACGCCACGCTGCTGGCGCGCACACCGTTTCACGACCAGCTCTATCGCGATTATCCAGCGAGCAAATTAAGTGCAAGCGGCGAGGATGTCGGCCTGCCGGAGGGACAAATGGGCAATTCGGAAGTTGGCCACCTCAACCTGGGAGCGGGTAGAATTGTCTATCAGGACCTGACGCGGATCAACAAAGGGATCGAGGATGGTGAACTGCAACGCAATCGTGTTTTGCAGGAAACGTTCGCTGCGGCTCGGGGACATCGGCTGCATTTGTTAGGCTTGGTTTCCGACGGCGGCGTGCACAGCCATTATTCGCACATGATCGCGCTGGCCAACGCAGCGCATGCAGCAGGAGTCACCGAGATTTTCGTCCACGCTTTCACCGATGGGCGAGATACCTCTCCCACTGGCGGAGCAGATTTTTTGAAAACGTGCGAAGAGGAACTTGCGAAAAGCGACGCCCAGATCATCACGGTGGTTGGCCGCTACTTCGCAATGGATCGCGACCGGCGATGGGATCGAACGAAAAAAGCGTGGGACGCAATTGTTCTTGGTCGCGGCGAAATTTGCAAAGATTCGCCAGCGGCGGCGTTAGATCGCCATTATAGGGCCGGCACGACGGATGAGTTCATGCTACCCCTCGTTTTCGCTTTGCCTAACGAGCAACGCGTGCGCAATGGCGACACGGTTCTATTTTTCAACTTTCGTGCCGACCGCGCGCGCCAACTCTCGCAAGCATTTCTATTGAAAGATTTCGATGGCTTCGACCGCGAAGTTTGGCCGCAAGGTCATTTTGTGAGTCTTACCCAATATGATGTCCGGTTTTCTTCGCCGTTTGTTTTTTCGCGGCAAGACCTTCCAAATATTTTGGGCGAAGTAGTAAGCGCGGCTGGCAAATCGCAGCTACGCATGGCCGAGACGGAGAAATACGCGCACGTAACTTACTTTTTTAATGGCGGAATTGAGAAATCGTTTCCCCGCGAAGACCGCAAACTGATTCCCTCGCCAAAGGTCGCCACTTACGACCTCAAACCCGAGATGAGCGCCTTCGATGCGTGTTGCGCGCGCATCATTTCAAGACTTCTCGAACTCGACGGCAAGGCCCTGGTCACCGCGGATCATGGAAATTGCGAGCAGATGCGCAACCCTGACGGTTCGCCGAACACCGCGCACACGAACTACCTCGTCCACTTCATTTATGTTGCCAAAGATGCCGCAAAATTCCGCTGCGAAGATGGAATCCTGGCCGATGTCGCGCCCACTCTTCTTTTTCTGCTCGGGCTCCCGCAGCCAAAAGCAATGACCGGTCACAATTTGCTGGTGCCAGCTTAGGTTAATCTGCAGGAAGACGCCCGGATCATGCAGTTTTGACTTAGAGATCGCGTTGCCCTCACGGCGATTCGGTGCAAAAGGCGGATGCGGTTCTCTTCTGTAGTTTCGTGCCAGACTGGTTTGCGGGCGAGTATGAGCGCGCCGCTTGATTCCACGAGCGCACCCCAGCCCGCCGGGATTTCCGGATCACGAAATAACTCCTCAGGCACAACAAGGAAAAATAAATTCGCACAGCGGTAGCGAACTATTCTATCGAACTTGGTGCAATCGTAGAGACGATTTTGAAGTGCGCGTAGCTCACCCAACAGGCGCGCGTAGCCGCGGTGACCGATCGCAGCGAAGGTCTGCGAGTCAAATTCCGGGAAGAGCGAATCAGCGCTCCGCAAGTTCGGATAATGTGCGTGCAAGTGGGTTTCGAGAATTAGCCGACGTTTACAGATTGCTTCGAGCCGCTGCCGCGTGGCATCGGTGCGGCAATTGTCTCGTCGCAAATCACAAAGCGCTTGTTTGCATTCGAAGACCGCTGTCGATTCAGTCTGTCTTGGTTGCGCTCGATAGGCAGCGACGTCGGCCCGATACCGGCACTTTGGCAAACTCACTTCCATTGCGCATGCGGAAAATCCCTGGGCCTGCGCCCATAGGAACGCGAGTCGCTTCAGGCGGGCATGCTGCGCGGTTTCGCCATTGACGCTTATTACTGCCGCAGCCATTTCGCGAGGTCGCGTGCCCAGTAGGTGACGATAATGTCTGCGCCGGCGCGCTTGAGCGCAGTCATGATCTCAAGGACGGCGGCGCGCTCGTCCAAGAGCCCTTTCTCGACAGCGCCTTTGACCATCGCGTACTCGCCGCTGACATTATAAACCGCCGTAGGTTTTCCAAAGCGCTCATGGACGCGCCACAAAATATCGAGATAGGGCAAGGCAGGTTTGACCATTACGATGTCCGCGCCTTCATCGATATCCAGGGCTACCTCGCGCAGCGCTTCTTCAGCGTTAGCGGGATCCATCTGGTAAGAACGACGATCGCCAAACTGCGGCGGACTCTCGGCTGCCTCGCGGAATGGCCCATAAAACACCGACGCAAATTTAGCGGCGTAACTGATGATACCCGTTTGATCGAATCCATGCGCATCTAGCGCCTCGCGAATCGCGCCAATGCGCCCATCCATCATGTCGCTCGGCGCAACCATGTCTGCGCCTGCTGCTGCGTGAGAAAGCGAGGTCTTCACCAAGAGTTCGACGCTCTCGTCATTGAGGACATGAAAATGATCTCCGTCAATTCGAGTGACACCGCAGTGGCCATGGCTCATGTATTCGCACAGGCAGACATCGGTGATGGCGATCAACTCCGGACATTTTGTTTTGATCGCCCGCAGCGTTCTTTGAACAACTCCATTTTCTGCGTAAGCGCCCGTGGCCTGTTCGTCTTTCTGTTCCGGAATGCCGAACAGCAGGACAGCTTGTAACCCGAGATCCTGAGCGGCGCGCACTTCATCGGCAATCTCTTTCACCGACAACTGAAAAACCCCGGGCATGCTGGCGATCGGACGGCGCTGCTCCAATTTTTCACTCACAAACAGCGGGAGAATGAGATCGTGAACGCTCAATTGTGTCTCGCGGACGAGATTTCGCACAGCGGGAGAACGCCGCAAGCGGCGCGGGCGATGCACCAATCTTCTCACAAATCGAGGCTACGCGCTGGCGGGAGCGTCGCAAGCGCGTATACGCCGAACAGGTCGTATGAGACGGGACGCTTGACGCGGGCAACAGTTCTGTGTCTGCATCTTGGCGTGGCGCGTAGCTGCGATTACTTGTTGATCGATATCAGTAATTCGTACGCAAAGTTTGCGTTTGCGTCGAAGAGACGAGTTTCGGCCCCTGCCCGGATCGCTACCAATAAGCTTTCAAGCAATCTGGTCGCCGGATTTCTCGGACAACGGGAAGTGCGGAAAGTGGTCGTCTCGTCAGTGGTGCCGGCAAAAAAGTCTGCGATCTCAAGGGCTGCGAGAAAAAAGGCGAAAGTGATCTGGCTGGATTGGAAGCTCAAGCTGGGTGTGAAAATCGATTATCCCAAGCCGCGATCGATCGGCGCAGATCGGCTGGCCAACGCTGCCGCAGTTGCGGAGCTTTATGGATTTCCGGCGATCGTGGTGGATTTCGGTACCGCGGTAACTTTCGATATCGTTTCCGAGCGCTGCACGTACGTCGGCGGCGTGATTGCGCCGGGACTCGAAGCAATGACTAACTTTCTTTATCAACGAACGGCGCTCTTGCCCAGGCTTTCGTTGGAAGAGCCGCGACGCGCGGTGGGTAAATCGACGATCGAGGCGATGCTGTCCGGCGCCGTGTTCGGGTATCGTGGGCTGGTTCGCGAAATTCTAGGACGAATCAGGGCAGAGCAGTTTCCCCGAAAAAAGGTTTACGTCGTAGCGACGGGCGGCTACGCGCGCCTGATCGCCGGACGCCTGCCAGAGATCGGCGTGGTTCGTCCTCACCTCACTTTGGAAGGTTTACGGATCGTAGCCAATCTCAATGATTGAGTCAGCATAAGACGACCAAGGGTTGGCGCTTTTTCCGAAGGCGGCTGAAAAATCGATTCGCAAGAGCAACTTTCCACTTGTCAGACGCCCCGAACAGGGCTTCAATCGCTACCGCATGAGATTCTGGGGGATGGCGGCGATAGCCGCGCTGGTGCTTGGCTTTTTCGCAACAATCGCAGTTGCGGCGGACAATGTTGCGCCGACGAAAGCGGAGCTGGAAGAGATGTACAACGCCGCTTACCGGGCGTTTGACGCAAAGAAGTTTTCTGAGGCACTAAAGCAACTCGACGCCATCGATGCTCGCCAGCCTGATCTTGCCGCGTCAAAAAATCTGCGCGGCGTCATCCTCATGCGGCAGGCCAAATACGATGAAGCGGAAACTGCATTGCAGGAGGCGGCCCGGATCGATCCGAAGTTTTGGAATGCGCGCTTTAACCTGGCGGAGATTCCGTTTCTCAAAAAGGATTGGGCTGAGGCGAGGAAACGCTTTGAGCAACTGCTCGCCAGTGGTGGATCCGATCTGGCCAAAGAAGCTTCGCAGCTGATTCAATACAAAATTCTTCTGACGTACCTGCAGGAAGGCAACGGGAACATGGTGGATTCGATGCTGGCTAAGCTGGAGCTGTCGCCCGATACGCCGGCTGTTGACTATGTGAAGGCAGCCGTCGCGCTCCAAGCGAAGAATCAAAGCGAAGCCAAGGATTGGATCAGCGCAGCCGAGAAGAATTATTCGCCGCAGCTAAACAAACTTTTCGTAGAATCACTTTATGAAGTCGGGTGGCTGGAAAAGCCGTCCGGCGAAGGGCGACCTTCATTGCCGCTCATGACGGCCGCCGAACGCTCGGAAAAGACCAAAGCCGCTGCGCTTTCAAAATTCGAGCAATCGCAACAGGCCTTTCGGCAAGGTGATTTCGCTAGAGCCCTTAAATTGATCGATGAAGCCGACCAGTCGGCCCCGAATAAGCCGGCTACTCTGAATTTACGTGGCGAGATTCTGATGCAGCAGCAGCAATTTGACCAGGCCGAAGCTGCATTTAAGAAGGCAGCCCGGCTGGACCCGAAACTCCGCGAAGCGCAATACAACCTGGCTCAAATTCCCTTTAAGAAGAAGGACTACGCAAAGGCGCAAGAGCGTTTTGAGGCGCTATATAATCGAATCCCGGGCGGCGACAAAAATCAGGCGGCAGAGCTTATTAAATTCAAGATCTACATGACGCTCTTACTCGAGGGAAAAGAGAGCCGGGCGCACGCGATGATGGAGGAGTTTCAATTCACCGGAGATACGCCGGCTCTTTACTATGCCCAGGCAGCGTGGGAATATAAGCATAACAATCCGGAGAAGGCCGCCGATTGGACCGGTTCGGCGGACAAGATTTATTCGCCGGCGCTTAACACTGTTTTCGCCGACGCTTTTTATGATGTCGGTTGGATGCAAAGGCCGGAAGGTTCGACTGCGCCTGCGCTGGCATTCGACACAACAAATGTCGTTGCGCCCCAGGCGGAGGGTGGTCCCGCGGTTGAGCCGAGTCCTATTCCGGACAAGGTGGCTGCTGCAAACAAACAAGGCGAAGTGTCGAGCGGAGAAACGCTTTCCTTAGGCCCGACAGTGAACGAACCAAATGCGGGGACGGAAATTGCCAGTGCTGAGGCAACAGCTGGCCAGCCGACTTCGGCCTCGAGCGAAGCAACTGCGGAAACTAGTTCTCAGCCACAACAACCGGCGTCCGACTTGCCCCCAGCTGGCGGCGAATCGGCAACTGCGGCGCAAGCTGTCGCAGCCGAGACGCCGCAGGCCTCGTCTGCTTCTAACGAACAGAACAGTCAGCAGGTCTCTGTCCAAACAAGTCCGCCGGAGAAATCCGCTGTCGCACCAGCGCCCGCAAGCGTCTCAACACACGCCATTGCAAGCATCGCGAGCCGAAGGTTGGCGATTGTTGGTGGCTTACTGTTGGCGGCCATAATCATACTGGCTTGGGTAATCGTGCCCGTTGTTCGCCGGCACGCTTCCAGCGTCCCGCGTCACATGCGGCTTGAGCCTCCCACCGGGGCTACCGGCGGCGACGCTCCTGTCTTCAGGCCGAGAGTCGCGCCAACGCAGGAGGCTAGTGTGCAAGACAACGGCTTTGTTGGGGGTCCCCGTCACGTTTCGGTGGAATTAAAACCGTGGCAAGCTCCATTGCGGCCCACTGCCGTGCCTGCACGCAAATTGAGCGGCGCTTTTGATCGATTGAAAGAACGAAGAACAAAGGCCTCACGAGCCCCGGCCCATCGCGAGCCCGAGCGCGAATTGACGCCAGTTGCCGAGCCGGACTTCGAATCTTGTGTAGGACCAGTAGTCGAACAAACACCGGAGATCCTGCAACCAGCCGTCCCGGAAGCTGTTGAAATGGCTACGGCTTCAGCAGCCACTGAGTTTGGCGAAGTTTCTGCGTTCGTTCCGCAAGAGTCGAACGAGACCTTGGGAAACGGAGAGGGAGCCACATTCTACGCGCAGGAGCCGAGCGAATTTTTCGGAGATTTGAAAGAACCGGTATTGCCCGCAGAGGAGGAGCCGCGTGAAGCGGCGTTTGCGATCGCAGAATTTGCATGGCCCGCCGGAGGACCGTCAGCAGAGTTTGCAGTTGAGCCGGTCGCGCAAGAGCAACCTCAGCAAATCCCCTCGATTGGGAGTCAATTTCCTATGGTCGAAGCGACTACCGAGTCCGTATATGATTTTCCAAGTGCTATTTCCAGTGAACCTGTATTTCCGCAAATAACAACACCCGCAACCATGCCAGAAACAACCCAAACTCCAACCGCTCCAATTCACAAAGCCCCGGCCCCGCCCGTGGCCAAGCCACAACCACCTGCTGCCACGATGCAAACATCCGTGCAGCTTACTTTCTCTTTTGAGATCGCCTCCATGCAGTTGACGCCGAGCTTTAAGATGGGTGTCTTGAAAGTGCGTCCCATATCGAAGCTTGTCACGATGCGTTTGCCTTCGCCTCAGCGCGCTCAATCTGCGTTGAATTTGCAGGTCGCCTTCGAAATCGTAAAGATTCAGCCTGTGGCCGGCGCGATCGGAACCATTCGCGTGGTTCCATCCCAGCAACAGAGACCTACTCTGACTGGCATGCCCTCAATC
>QHPG01000289.1 GCA_003219005.1 Verrucomicrobiota bacterium | reverse complement strand
ATCGCCCGAATCTTTCCAAAGATTATCTTGCAGGCACCGCGCCCGAAGAGTGGATCCCGTTGCGTTCGGCAGACTTTTATCGCGGACGAAAGATCGACACGCTCACGAACACATCTGTCACCGCGATCGATCCAAAAGCGAAACAGGTGACTCTCTCCGATGGCCGCTCGTTAGGCTACGGCGCACTGCTGTTGGCGACTGGCGCCGAGGCGGCTCGCCTCTCAATTCCGGGCGATAACCTCCCGCACGTTTGTTATTTGCGAACTCTCGACTCGGCAACTTGATTCGCGAAACTCACGAGGCGCACGGCGTAAAATTTTATCTCGAACGAACGCCGGCGCTTATACAAGACCGACAGGTCCAGCTCGATGACGGAACAATCGTGGATTGCGACTTGGTGGTCATTGGAATCGGCGTACGCCCAAACACTGCGCTTGCTGAAAAAGCAGGGGTCGCGACTGACAACGGCGTTTTGGTCAACGAATTTTTGGAAACGAACATGCCGGGAATTTTTGCCGCCGGCGACATCGCCAGCTGGCCCGATCCGCGTGCGGGCCGCATACGCGTCGAGCACTGGGTAGTGGCCGAGCGCCAGGGCCAGACAGCGGCACGCAATATTCTGGGCGCGCGTGAGCGTTTTACCGTGCCGCCGTTTTTCTGGAGCAATCATTTCGACGTGGGCATCCGCTACGTTGGTCACGGCAGCGGCGATGATCGCGCAACTGTCTCTGGCGATTTGAAAGCGAAAGATGCCTCAGTGATTTTCCGCGCTGGCGATAAACTTACCGCTGTCGCCAGCATTGGCCGCGACCTGGAGAATCTGAAAGCTGAAGTGGCGCTCGAACGCGGCGAGGAATTCCGCGTGTCGTAGGTTCATCTTCACAACGGGCGCTGGGATGCTGTGCCTTGTTTTGATGATTATCGCGCTTAGGAAGTTTGCTCATTCAAATTATCCTCGACACGGTGTGCGAATCGAACTTCTCTTGGATATTTCTCACCCGCGAATCACGCAAAATCACACGAATAATTCGCCGGCGAAAAAGTAAATTCGCATCATTCGCGTAATTCGCGGGCCAATCTCTGTGCGTATTCTCGTCATTACAGGCGCAGGTGTTTCGGCTGAGAGCGGTATCCCGACTTTTCGCGGCAAAGACGGTTACTGGCGGAACCTCGATCAGGCAAAGCTCGCCACGCCGGAAGCGTTCGCGCGCGATCCAAAGTTGGTTTGGGAATGGTATCGCGAACGGCGCCAGCGCATCTGCAACGCGCAACCGAATGCAGCGCACGAAGCCATTGCGAAACTGGCGCAACACGCAGACGAGTTCCTGCTCGTCACGCAGAACGTGGACGACCTGCACGCGCGTGCCGGAGTTCCAAAGGAAAAGATGGTGCAAATTCACGGCGACATTTTCGTTACCAAATGCTCGCGTTGCGATTTTGAACATCTAGGTAGGGGCGGTTCACCCGAACCGTCTGCAGACGACGCGATTTCTGCCCAGGGTAGGCGATTGAGGTCAATCGCCGCTACCTCGGAAGAGGATGTCGACCTTCCGCGGTGTCCGGAATGCGATGCGCTGATGCGGCCCGGCGTCGTCTGGTTCGGGGAGCAACTGCC
>QHPG01000195.1 GCA_003219005.1 Verrucomicrobiota bacterium | reverse complement strand
TCTTCATGCCGTTGCAGTAAGGGAGTCGTCTGAGAAGTTTGTTTGTGTTCTCAAGTTCGCGCGTGCGACCGTTGGCATACCGAAAGACAAGCTGCGGAAGACAAACGATGGAGCGAATGGTCGGGTTTGCATAGGCTGCGCGTGCAATAATCGAGAGATCTCGCGCAGTTGAGTACTGTCCTGGCACGGGCAAACCGTTCGGATTTACAAAATGCGAATGCACAGCACCAAGTTCCTGGGCGCGTCTGTTCATGATCTCCGCAAACGCTTCGATGCTGCCTGCGTTGTCTCGCCCCAGACATCGCGCAACGTCGTTGGGACTTTTCACCAACAGCGCTCGCAGAAGATCGATACGCTGATATGTGTCGCCCGCTTTGATGTTCAGTTTCACCGGCTCAGCCAGCGTATCCACCGGTTGAACCGTGACCGTCCGATCCAGAAAACCGCTCTCGGCCACAATGAGCGCGGTGAGCAACTTTTGTGTGCTGGCTGGGACTCTTGTTTGGTCCGCATTTTTTTCGTACAATATTTTGCCGCTGTTCGCGTCCACCACGATCACCGAGGCTGCGCTGGTCTTGGGTATTCCTTCGGGGGTGTACTCCGTCGGCGCGGGAATTGATTCTTCAGTTCCTTTTGTCTTAGCGCGTTTCCGGTGCGATGCGGCATGAGTCGATTTGGACGTCTTTGTCTTACGAGCGGGAGTGGACTCGCTATCGGCATCGTCTGTGTCCTTCGCTGTGACCGCCTTCGCTTTTCGAACCGGGCCGGAGATCCCGCCCGGCCGCACCGCCTGCGAGTCAGCAGCGTCCTGACTCCACGCGCTCAGCGCGAATACTGAAACTAATGCGCAAAGGAAGAAAAAACGTTTGCGCCACATCATAGACGGGAAATTAGCGACAAAACGTTTACCCGCGCAAGCGCCCGGACGCATATCTGGCAACGCAGCGATTACGATTTCGGCCCGCGCTCGATCAGTTCGATCTCGTACCCTTCCGGAGCATCGATGAAGGCGATCTTGCCAATACCGCTCGCATGCGGTCCGTCGGACAATGGATAACCTTTTGCCGCCGCCTCTTTCGCGAACTTTTCGAGGTCGTCCACTTCAAAAGCGAGATGCGTCAGATCGGGGCCGACTACTACCGGACCGCTCTCGTCAAATTTGCAAATCTCAATTTCCTCGTCGTTGCCGGGCGCCTTCAAAAAAACCAGTTGCGACCCGCGACCGGAGGTATGACGCCGAATCTCCTGGAGCCCGAGAACATCCTTGTAGAACGAGACGGTTTTCTCCAAGTCTTGCACGCGATAGCGCGTGTGCAGTAGTTTCTTAACCATGCGTTAGCTTATTCTTGCTAGGGATGGGTTCAAACTCCTTGTCTGGACAAAGCCGTTGAAACGGCTTTATTGCCGTGCGTCGCGGTGATCACCGGACTGAAGTCCGGTGTTAATGAGAATCGGTAGACTCGCTTTTTGTCATGTCGAGCGAAGTCTCCCGCAGTTGCGGGATTCCTGACGTTTGAGACATCCAGAGATTTCTCGACTTCGCCTCCGGTTACGCTCGAAATGACAGCGAAACAGTTATGAAAAAAATCGGAATTCTTTTTGGACAGGAACACAGTTTTCCGCCGGCGTTTGTCGAGCGAGTGAATCAGAAAACCGGCGGCAAAGATATCGCCGCCGAGTTTGTCAAGATCGACAAGGTGATTCAAGGCGAGCCGTGCGGATACGACGTGGTGATCGATCGCATCTCGCAAGACGTGCCATTCTATCGCGCCTGGCTCAAGAATGCTGCGCTAACCGGCACTGCGGTAGTCAACAATCCGTTTTGGTGGAGCGCTGACGACAAGTTTTTCAACAACGCGCTGGCGACGAAAATCGGCGTGGCCGTTCCGCGCACGGTGTTGCTTCCATCACACGAGCTCCCCGCCGACACGAACGATAAATCGTTTCGTAACCTTGGTTATCCCCTCGATTGGGAAGCGATTTTCAATTACATCGGGTGGCCTGCGTTTTTTAAACCGTTCATTGGTGGCGGATGGAAGAACGTCTATCGGCTGCACAATCGCGAAGAATTCTTCCGCGCTTACAACGACACCGGCCAGTTGGTGATGATGCTGCAGGAGGAAATAAAATTCGAAATGTATTTCCGGTGTTACTCAATCGATCAACGCCACGTTCGCATCATGCCGTATGAGCCGCGGCATCCGTTTCATTTGCGCTACCAAACCGAATGGCACGCGCCGAAAGAGATTTTGCAAAGAGTCGAGGAGGGCGTGCTCAGATTGAATCAATTTCTCGGCTACGATTTGAACACGGTCGAGTTCGCGATGCGTGACGGCGTGCCGGTGGCGATCGATTTTTGCAATCCTGCGCCGGATTGCGAAGCAGCGTGGATCGGTCAGCCCAATTTTGAATGGGTCGTCGAAGCAATTTCGCAGATGGCTATCCGCAAAGCGCGCGAGCACGTTCCCGGCCGCGACAATCTGAGCTGGGGCAAATTCCTGCAAGCCGCAGTAACGCGACGCTCGTTAGGCGAATTCGCGTAAGGTCGACAATCAACTTCGCGTGTCATCCCGAGCGGAGCGAGGGACCTCACGAAACCTCACGGATCACTAAAAGTAATTTGTGTAATCAATCACCAAAGGTGAGGTCCCTTGTCGTCTGCGCGACTCGGGATGACATCAGATTGTTTGTGAGGGACATTCCCACCTCGCCATGAGCGCGAAGAAGCACACGTTTACTCTCGGCATTGAAGAGGAATTCGCGATTATCGATCCGGAGACGCGCGAGCTGCGTTCGCATATTCAGGAAATCCTCGAGGGCGGCAAGATTGTGCTCAAAGAGCAGATCAAACCGGAGATGCACCAGTCCGTCGTCGAGCTCGGCACTGAGATTTGCGATTCCGTCGAGCACGCGCGCACGCATGTGATCGATCTTCGCAGCAAGTTGGCTGATCTCGCGGCCAAAGCTGGACTAAAAATCGCATCTGTCGGCACACATCCGTTTTCGCACTGGCGCGAGCAGCACATCACTGAAGGCGAACGTTACAAGCAGATCATTGAAGACATGCAGTTGCTCGCGCGCGCGAATCTCATTTTTGGTTTGCACGTGCACGTGGGCATCCCCAGCCGCGAAATGGCCATCCACGTGATGAATCAGGCGCGCTATTTTTTGCCGCATCTTTATGCGCTCTCGGTCAACTCGCCGTTTTGGGTCGGCGAAGACACCGGATTGAAAGGTTACCGACTGAAGGTATTCGAACGTTTTCCGCGCACGGGCATTCCAGATTCGTTCGAATCGCTCTCAGAGTACGAGGATTACTGCAAGCTGCTGGTCAAAACCGGTTGCATCGATAACGCGAAAAAAATCTGGTGGGACATTCGGCTGCATCCGTTCTTCGACACGTTGGAGGTGCGCGTGTGCGACGCCCAAACCCGCATAGACGATACGGTCGCAATCGCGGCGCTGATCCAGGCCATCATTGCCAAGCTTTTTAAATTGTTGCGGCAAAACATCACTTTCCGGATTTACCGGCGCCGGCTTTTGGATGAGAACCGCTGGCGCGCCGCGCGCTATGGGATTAATGGCAAATTGATCGATTTCGGCAGGGAAACTGAAGTGGAGGAACGGAGTTTACTAAACGAACTGCTGGAGTTTGTGGCCAGTGAAGTGAACGAGTTTGGAACGCAGCGCGAGATGGCCCATATCGAACGGATCATGCGCGAAGGCACAGGGGCAGACCGACAACTGGCGGTTTGGGAACGCACGCAAGATATGACGGCAGTAGTCGATCATATCGTCGCGGAAACGTACGAAGGTTTAACGGCAGCGCAGTAAGGCTGGGACTTATTTTTGCGTCAGGCGTCACCAGCATGCAAAGTGGAACTCACAGGATAGAGGAGGCGCGTGAGCGAATCGCTCATGCGAAATACGCTTTAACGGTTCAATGGTGACGAAGTCATGATCGGTACTGGCATACTGAAGGGAATGGCGGTAACGCTCCGGAATTTTGCCGGAAGTTATTTCGAGAAGGACCGCTTAATCACGGTGCAGTACCCAGAGGAGCGTATTCCGCTTCCTGAGAACTATCGCAACTTTCCGTTTCTGATTTACGATGGCGACGATCCGCAGGCTGGCTTGCGCTGTGTGGCGTGCAAGATTTGCGAGAAAGAATGTCCGCCGCAGTGCATCTACATCGTCAAGAGCGACGACAAAAAGCCCGATTACATGGGCAAGCCGCAGTTTTATCCGAAGGTCTTCGACATTGATATCTCCGTTTGCATGAGCTGCCAGATTTGCGTCGAGGTTTGCCCGTTTGAAGCGATCAAGATGGATAAGGAGTTTGAGCTAAGTAAGCGCGAACGTTTTAACCATCTGCTCTTGCGCCAGGAAGAATTGTCGAAGCCTAACGAGTATTACCACAAAATCTGCCCGACAGACGCGGCTGAAGTCGATGCAAAACTCACCGCCACATCCGAAGCAGCGGCAAAAAAGAAAGCTGCCACAGCTTCGGCAAAACCTGTGGCGCTCGCTGCGCCGCCGGTCTCAACCGGGCCAGCGACATCGACGCGATCATCTTAAAAGGGCGCTGTCTACAGCGTCACGGGCCGGCTGGGGAAATCGGCGCTCCTTGCAATCGCAAATCGCAAACATAAGATCAGAAATCCAATTGCCAGGGTGGCGGAATTGGCAGACGCGCCAGATTTAGGATCTGGTGGAGAAATCCTTAGGGGTTCGAGTCCCCTCCCTGGTACTTTTTAATACGGCAAGCAACTCTCAACGCTCCGCTTTTTGAGCGTTGCGCGTTGAATGGTGCAAAGACTGATCGGCAATCCCTCGCCTCACAGGCTCAGCGAGTGCGGCCAATGTGAGACTAAAGTCCCATAGCCTGCTCCGCTGTTTTGCCGCAGCTTTGTATCGTGCGAAAGCGGAGTCCCATTGTTGTCTGCTTACTCGATGATGACCCTTCTGCGCTAAAGGGCTTGGCGCGCCTGTTCGAGTGAGCCGATTTGCGTCGGTTAGCCTGCCACCGAACTTATCTACGATCCTGGAACGCAACGCCCGTGACGCTGATGTAGGTCTAAAGTCCAATGTTCTGGACAGCGCACGTCGGCTAATTTAGAGCGTTTACTAACCACCATGCCACTATCTTCGAGCGAATTCGCAGCGATCGAGCGCCCCGCAACTAATTCCAGGATTTTTGCGCACACGCGCTGGGATGCGCTCCCGGTTGCCGCGGCCGTTCTACAGTGCGCTTACTTTTTCGGGATGTTTTATCTTGTTCCGGGCGTACCGCTTTGGGCGATGCTGATTCTCGGTTTCATCTATTCGGTAAGCATTTCCTGGAACATCAACGGCGTCTCCCACAACTTCATTCACAATCCATATTTCCGTTCGCCGCTTCTCAATCGTTTGTTCAGCATCCTGGAGTCGATCACAGTCGGCTTTAGCCAGGTTTTCTACGAATGCATTCACATGCAGCATCACAAAGGCAATGCCGACCGCCCGGACGGGCACGGTGAGACCGTCGATTGGATCTCCATTTACAAGCACGGCCACGACGGCGAAGCCGAGCATCCATTCAAATACACGTTCTTGAGCTTTTTCCGTGAAGATCCCAAGACAGTCTTCAAGGAGTTAAAGCGCAAGAATCCGCGCGAGGCGTTTTGGGGGGTGACCGAGCTCGCCCTATTTGTCAGCACATTTGTTATGCTCGGTATTCTCAACTGGCATTACATCTGTTTTCTTTTGCCGTTTTGGTATTTCGGCCATTGCCTCTCTTATTTGAACGGTTACTATCGGCATTACGGCGGCAATCCGGACGAGCCGATTGCGTGGGGCGTGAGCACTTACTGCAAGCTGTATAACTGGACTTGGTTCTACAACGGCTACCACGCGGAACATCATTTCCGGCCGAAGGTGCATTGGACGCGAATGCAAGCGCTCCACGATCAGATTTTAGACCGGCAACGCGCGGCTGGTGTCCGGGTAATCAACGTACCGCACGCGCTCGGCTTTCTCGATGCTGATCGGCCATCCGCTCATCGACCACGAGAACACAACCGACTCGAGTTTGAACCTGCTTCCCCACGTTCTTGATTAGACCGCCGCCTTTGGCAAATAACGCATTCGTTCGTTGCCCCAACACCAATCCAGCACTAACTAGGAGAACCCATGACCAAGAAAACATTCATTATAACTGCGATAGCCAGCTGCGCCTGGATCGCGACCTCATTCGCGGCTACGATCCCTGCCGGCACAACTCTGGTTGTGCGCACACTCAATACCCTCCAGTCGACCGACCGAGTTGGCAGAACTTTCACCGCACAACTTGATCAGGATGTCGCGGTGAATGGGAAAGTCGTGCTCCAAGCCGGGACAAAGTTCGACGGCAAGATCGAGTCGTCGCAAGCAAATCCGTTCCGCTCGGGTCCGCTGGTTCTGAACCTGACCGATGTCTCAATTAACGGGCGCACAATCCCGATTAAAACAGTCAGCGGATTTCAAGTGCAAAACCTGG
>QHPG01000194.1 GCA_003219005.1 Verrucomicrobiota bacterium | reverse complement strand
TTTAACGAACGAACACTACTCAGAAGTTTTCGGTTTCCCCGCGCTCGGCCGCGCCGCATATGGAGGTGTGAAGCTGCGGTTTTAGTCGCTCTTGTCATTCCGAGCGAAGTCGAGGAATCTCTTGATGTTAGGCAAACCGTTGACCATGTCCCGCGAACTCTCTGACAAAAAACTGGCCGTACTCGGCGCCGGCAAATTGGGCGGCATTCTGCTGCGTGCCTATCTGAAGCAAGGGCTCTTTGTGTCCAACCGCGTCACCGCCACAGTGAGACATTCGGAGAGAGCAGCCGCGCTCGCAAAAGAGCTGGGCATCTCGGTAACCACCCACAATCGCGAAGCGGTAAAAGGCGCCGACATCATTCTACTGACCGTTAAGCCCCAGACCGTGGCGGAGGTGTTGCAGGAGATTACTCCTGAAATTGGCGCCAAAACGTTGCTCGTTTCCGTTGCGGCTTCAGTGCCGACAACCTATGTGGAGCAGCAACTCGCTGCGGCGAGTGGCGGTAAGCATAATGACGTGGCGGTCGTTCGAGCGATGCCAAACACGCCGGCCGCGGTCGGTTGCGGCATGACGGCAATTTGTCGCGGTGCTCATGCGGCACCGGACCATCTTGAAATTACTCGCAGCATGTTTGAGGCGGTTGGCCGCGCCATTGTGCTGGATGAAAAACACATGGACGCCGTGACCGGTCTTTCGGCGAGCGGCCCTGCATTCGCATACATCATTCTGGAATCGCTTGCCGAGGCCGGCGTGAAAGTCGGCTTGCCGCGCGATGTAGCCACTCTTCTTGCAGCGCAGACCATGAAGGGTTCGGCGAGCGTTGTTCTCGAAACCGGCGATCACCCTGCGCTTCTAAAGGACGCGGTCACTACCCCGGCCGGCTGCACAATCGACGGGATTCTCGAACTCGAAGAAGGGAAACTGCGTGTCACACTCATCAAGGCAGTCGTGAAGGCAACCAGCCGCGCCGGCGAACTGCTGTTTGAAAAGTAGGCGGGGCGGGCGACAAGAAATCGCGACCTTCAATGCACTCGCAGCGTGCAGGGCTTGCAGAAATCCACGCCGAAGCGCCTACAACTTGAATTCCGTGCCGCATCGTTTAAGCACGCAATATGAGTCCGCTGCTCTATCTCATGATCGGGTTGATCGTTGGCGGGCTCTTGGTTGCGGTGATTGCTCTGCTGTTGCGACGCGGAAAAGCCGCCAGTGGCGCGGAAACAGAGGTGGTGAAGCGATTGGAAATGATCGATCGCGGGTTGCGTGATGAATTTTCGCGTAATCGCGAGGAAGCAGGCGCGTCGGCGAAGAATCAGCGCGAAGAACTGACCAAGTCGCTCGAAAGCGTACGCTCGATTGTCGATGATCGACTGCGACGACTGCAGGAGGACAATGCGAAGCAAATCGACAAGATGCGCTCGACCGTCGATGAAAAATTGCAAGGCACATTGGAGAAACGCCTCGGCGAATCGTTCAAGCTGGTAAGCGATCGACTTGAGCAGGTGCATCAAGGACTCGGCGCGATGCAGCAACTGGCCAGTGACGTTGGCGGGTTGCAACGCGTGCTCACAAACGTGAAGACGCGCGGCGGCTGGAGCGAATGGCAACTTGGCGTCTTGTTGGAAGAAATGCTGACGCCGGAGCAGTTCGCCAAAAACATGAAAACCCGTGACGACAGCGATGAGCGCGTTGAATTCGTGATCAAACTGCCCGGTAACGACAACGGCGCGCCGGTATGGCTACCGATCGATGCGAAATTTCCGATGGAACACTACGAGCGACTGACCGACGCGCAGGAAAGTGGCGATCCCACAGCGGTAGAAACGGCGATGAAAACTTTGGAGACGCAGTTGAAGCGCTGCGCGAAAGACATTTGCGACAAATACATCAACCCGCCTAAGACGACCGATTTTGCGCTTATGTTTTTGCCGAGCGAAGGACTTTATGCGGAAGCGATTCGTCGCGTTGGCTTGGTGCAGAACGTGCAGCGCGATTGCCGCGTCACCTTTGTCGGGCCGACCACACTCGCGGCATTGCTCAATAGCTTACATATGGGTTTTCGCACGCTCGCGATCCAGAAGCGGTCCAGCGAAGTCTGGAACTTGCTGGCAACCGTGAAGACCGAGTTCGGAAAATTTGGTGAAGCATTGTCGGCGGTGAAAGACAAAATCGATCAGGCCTCACGGAAAATGGAAGATGTCGATGTTCGCTCGCGTGCCATCACCAAAAAGTTGCGCCACGTGGAAGAACTGCCGTCGAACCCGCAGCCATTGCTGAGAGATCTTTTGCCGAATGAGGATGACGAAGATCTTCGTGAGTGAGTCCTATCAAAGCGCGCATGAAAACGGCATTAGTCACCGGAGCGAACAAAGGTATCGGGCGCGAGGTCGCGCTTCAGCTCGCGAAGAAAGGCTTTCACATGTTTATCGGAGCGCGGAATCGCCATGCCGGCCGTAAAGCAGCGGAGGAGATCGCCAAGCAGGGAGGCAAAGCCACATTCCTGGAAATTGACATCAACTACAATGAAAGCGTGACCGGAGCGGCGCATGAGTTCGCGAAAATTGTGGATCATCTCGACGTGCTCGTGAATAACGCGGGAATCATGATGGACGGTGACGACGCGATCTTGAAGATCAGCGACGACCTCGTTCGAAAAACGTTGGAAACGAATACCCTCGGCGCGTTGCGCGTGACGCGCGCGTTCGTGCCGTTGTTGGCAAAAAGTAAAGCGCCGCGGGTTATCAATGTCTCCAGCGGCGGCGGTCAGTTGACCGGTGGCGCGGATGGTTGGTCGCCGGCTTATTGCATTTCTAAGACTGCGTTGAACGGAGTGACGTCGCAGCTTGCCGCGGCATTACCGAAGTTCGCGGTCAATTCGGTTTGCCCAGGCTGGGTGCGAACGGATATGGGCGGACGCAACGCGACGCGCTCAATCGAGGAAGGCGCGGATACGATTGTGTGGCTGGCCATCGATGCGCCGCAGGAGCTTACCGGAAAATTCTTGCGTGATCGCGAGGAAATTCCGTGGTGACCCGCCTTCGCCAAGGCTACGGCGGGCGGGCTTGTTTTGGAGTGCGGCGACGTGTCGCCGCTTTCAAAAGCGCGGACGTGTCCGCGCACTCCAAACTACAGCACGTCGTTCCACTTGCTCTGATCTTTCAGCATGATCTCGCGAAGGAGACGAATGGACGGCATGCCGTGGTTGAGCAGCTCGTTGTGAAATTTTTGCAATGAGAATTCGTCGCCTTCTTGCGCCTTGTAATCGTCGCGCAATTTCAGGATCTGCAATTTGCCCAGGGTGTAATTGAGATAGCCCGGATCGAAAGTGCCGCGCATCGCTTCCTGGCGCGCCGGTTTTTCCTCGTAGTAACAATTGTCCTGGAAAAATTTCGTCGCTTCGTCGAGCGACATGTTTTGCGTGTGCAGTTTGATCGACACACATAACCGGCATAAACGAAGCAATGCTTCGTCGGCTTGCGCCATGCGATATTTGGCCGCGCGTTTCACGTCGTCTTCGCTAGGGGTTGAGCTGCTCGCGCCGCCGAACCCCTCGTCGAGCATCATTTTCTCGCAGTAATGCGCCCAGCCTTCGATAAACGCGTAGCTGCCGAAAATTCTCTCGACCTTGGTCGCGGGCGACCCGTTCAAGTGCAGGAACTGCACATAATGACCGGGGTAGGCTTCGTGGATCGACGTAATGTCCGACGTGTAATAATTGAAGGCCGTGAGCCATTCCTGCTTTTGTTTCTCTGGCCAATTATTCTCAGTGGGTGTGACATAGTAATAGGCCTCGGTCGCGCGCTTCTCGAACGGACCGGGCGTGTCCATCGATGCAAAAGACGTGGCACGCAGGTATTGCGGAGTCTCTTTGACCTTCGCGCGAATCTCCGAGGGGATGCTGACCAAATGATGGCTCAAGACGTACTTCCGAATTTTGTCGAGATCTTTGGCTACGTCCGGAATGAGTTTGTCCGGCGTCGGATGTTCGCTCTGGATTTGCTTGAAAACCTCAATCGGAGACTTGTTTGGATCGATCTTTTTCGTGGCTTCGGCGAACGCCTCCTGTTCGGCTTTTAATTGCGCCATGCCGATCTCAAGAATTTTTTGTGGCGGAAGATCGACCAGCTCAGTCTGGGCCAGGAAACGCTGGAATTTTTCCTCGCCCAGAGCGAAATCGAGCGAAGCTTTCGGAAGTCTCTCTCGCGCCAGCCATGCTGCGTAATCGTGGAGCGCGCTCGCAGCTTTGCGATTGGCGTCCAAAAACGCCGCGCGGAGCTGTTCGTCCTTAAGGCCGCTAACGGCGGACACCAGATCTTTTTTTAGAAAATCCGCGGAACCTTTTGCGATCTCAATAGCCAATTCCACATATGGTTTGGGAAGCACGTCATTGAGGTTTGTCCTGGCTGCAATCAGGATATTTGGGATTTGCGATTCGATGGCGACTAGGCTGCGAACGCGATCCTCAAGCGGCGCAAAATTTCTTTTGATGTAAACGTTCACGTCGGCGGCGCCGGCATAGACCATGGGATTTCGGTCGAAGACCGACATATCCTGCATTTCAAAGAGATCCTTCTTCAGCGCCGCCTGCAGAATTCGTAGGTCAATGGATTGGCGTGCACTCAATTTGGCTGGATCGAACTTGGCCAGGCGATCATCAAACCGCCGGAGCCGGGAAAGCTCGGCATCCAACGCCAGACGGCTGTAATCGCTGATTTTGCCGTCGTACTCGTGGAGACCGAGGCTGGTTCCCTCCAGCGGGTGGGCTGCGAGATACGTTTTAATGTATTCCTCGGCTACCGCTTCGTATTCCGCGTCATCTGTTTGCGCAGCGAAGTTGCTCGCACTGGGGAGACAGAGCGCGACGAGGATAAGAATGAGCGATAAGAGGTTCGCGACAAGCTGCCGCGAACTACAGGCTGGCAGCGTGTGCTCCCCAGACGGTTGAGCGAAATGGTTACTCATGTTTGCGAGTCTCAATTAAGACAACGCTTTGCGTTGGGCGTTGCCAAAATTTCCTCATGAGCGATGGTAGGTTGTTCCGAATTTTTGGTTGAAATATGAGGCGCTTGGTCATCATCCCGTTGCTGGTTTGTCTCGTCCTTGGCGCTTTTCCTGGCGTGTTCGCGCAAGAAGCGCAGCCAGGGAAGAGCGAAGAAGATAACGGCTACGCGCAGATTTCCATTTTCGCAAAGACTCTGGAATTGCTCCGGCAAGATTACGTGGATGAAAAGAAGACGAGCTATCACGATCTCGTCACTGCGGCAATGAAGGGCATGCTTTCTTCGCTGGACCCGCATAGCCAGTTCATGGACCCGAGTGATTTTCGAGACATGCAAGACGACACGCGCAGCCGCTTCAACGGCCTTGGGATCGAGGTTTCCATGAAAAACGGCCTGCCCACAGTCATCACAGCGATGGAGGACACGCCTGCGGCCAAGGCGGGCATTCTCTCCGGCGACCAGATCTTGCGCATCAACAGCATTTCCACAGAGAGAATGGATCTCCAGGACGCGATCAATATTTTGCGTGGACCTGCGGGCGCGAAAGTGACTCTTACCTTGCTGCGGCCTTCCACCAATGAAATCAAGGAATACGCGCTGCAACGGGCGGAGATCAAAGTCCAAAGTGTCAAAGGCACAAGATTGCTCGATGCGGAGCTGACCGGCCCATTCAAGATCGGTTATATCCGGCTGATCCAATTTAACGAACCTACGGCCGAGGAACTTTCGAAGGCGCTGGATGATTTGCAGAAGCAAGGCATGCAAGCGCTCATTCTCGATCTTCGAAATAATCCGGGCGGTCTGTTGAATAGCGCCGTGGATGTGTGCGCGCAATTTTTACCGCCCAACACGAAAGTGGTCTCGACGCAGGGACGCGTCGTTTCCCAGCAGCATGATTACTCGACTTCTGGCGCGAAAAAAGAACGTCCAAACTTCCCGATGGTGTTGCTGATCAACGAAGGGAGCGCGAGCGGGGCAGAGATCGTTGCTGGAGCGCTCAAGGATTTGCATCGGGCCGTGCTTGTTGGTGAAACCACCTTTGGAAAAGGTTCCGTGCAAAATGTCATGCAATTGCCAGACGGCTCGGCAGTGCGTTTTACCACTGCAAAATATTACACGCCGAGCAAACAGGTCATCCAGGGCAATGGGGTGACTCCGAATATTCGTGTGGCCGTGACGGCCGAGCAGGAGCGCGCTCTCTTTGCCTTGCGCAATGCGGGAAATGTAAAACCCGAGGACGAAACAAAGATTATCAAGATCAAAGATGCCCAGATGTTGCGCGCGATCGACGCGCTGAAGGGTGTCATGACTTACGCGCAACAGAGCGCGCCGAAAGCGGAAGCAGTAAAGAAATAAACGAGACGTTCCGCCTGTTTGTCATTCCGAGCGGAGTCGAGGAATCTCAGTTTGTTTCTGATATCCCAGGGGATTTAGCTTCGAGAGAGATGTCTCGACTTCACTCGACATGACAGTATTAGCCGTTGAAACCTCGTGCGATGAGACCGCCGTTGCGATCTTGCGCGGACGCGACGATCACTCCGGGCACGAGTTGCTTGCCAGCGAGGTCGCGTCGCAAGTTGCCGCGCATGAAAAATTCGGCGGGATCGTGCCGGAGATCGCGTCGCGCAATCATTTGATCTACGCGCCGCGGTTGCTCGATCGCGCTACAAGCGCGGCCAAGATTGATTTGTCGGAAGTGGATGCATTTGCGGCCACCAGCGGTCCCGGACTGGCCAGTTCGCTCATGATTGGCGCGTCCATCGCCAAGGGTTTGGCAATAGGCTTTGGCAAACCTTACCTCGCAATCAATCATCTCGAAGGCCATTTGCTGTCCCCCTTTTTTCGTGGCGCAGATGGTGGCGAGCCAATCAAGCCGAATCTTTCACTGATCGTGAGCGGTGGCCATACAATGTCCGTCCTCGTTGGTGACCTGGCGGATTATCAATTGATCGGGCGCACGGTGGATGACGCTGCGGGCGAAGCGTTCGACAAAGTCGCTAAGATGCTCGGGCTCGGTTACCCCGGCGGCCCGGAAATTGAAAAGCGCACACGCGGTGGTGATCCGAATCGTTTTGATCTTCCGCGTAGCATGCCCGATTCGGAGAATTTCAGTTTCAGTGGGTTGAAAACCGCGGTGCGATATTTGTTGCCAAAAATCGGCGTCATCCCGAGTCGCAGAGACGGCGAGGGACCTCGCACTCGAAGTTTTGATCCTCTAGGGCCACCCTATGAGAGGTCCTTGGCATTCGCTCAGAATGACAAACTGTTGAGTGATCTCTGCGCGTCATTTCAACAAGCAATTATCGACGTGCTGGTGGCAAAGACGATTGCGGCAGCGGAGAAATACCATGTCGATCTTGTGACGGTGAGCGGCGGCGTGAGTTGTAATCAGGAATTGCGAAGGCAGCTGCACCAAGGATGCAGTCGCAAAGGATTTGAATTCAAAAGTGCCGAGCCGTGGTTATGCACCGATAACGCGGCGATGATCGCGTTTGCAGCGATATTGCGACTGCAGGCTGGATTTCAGTCGAAGATAATAGAAGAAATCGATCCGAATTTGGCGCTGGTGTAAAAAATTGTAGGGCGTTTCTATGAACGCCAGCTTTGCGCGGCGTCTGGCACAGACGCCCTACAGTGTCAGTACTCGCGCTCGAGAAGATAGTTGGCCAGTGCATGCAGCGGTTCGGAATCGCGGCTCCTAAACGCCGACAGAGCATCGTGCGCCTGACGCGTGAGCCGTCGGGCTTCGGCGCGAGATTTTTCTAGGCCGATCGCTGCGGGGTAGGTCGCTTTTTTTGCCGCCACATCTTTGCCAGCGCTCTTGCCCAATATCTCCGAAGTCTGCGTCACATCGAGAATGTCATCGATGATTTGAAAAGCCAGACCAAGCCGCTGCCCGAAGCGGGTGATAGCAGAAAGTTTTCTGGCGTCTGCGTTGGCGCTCATCGCCCCAAGCCGCACCGAGCTTTTCAAAATGGCTGCGGTCTTGTTCTGGTGAATAAATTGCAACTGATCGCGTTTGATGTTCTTGCCTTCGGCTTCGAGATCGGCCACCTGACCGGCGATTAGTTTTTGGCTACCCGCCGCAATT
>QHPG01000287.1 GCA_003219005.1 Verrucomicrobiota bacterium | reverse complement strand
AACGCTGACACCGTTGCCTGGCTCTACTCAGCCGTTGATTGGCGGCACGGCTGCCGATCCTGCTCAGGTCAGCTTTAATCCCGATGGCACATTGCTGGTTGTGACGGAAAAAGCGGGCAACCGTTTGAATACTTACACGATTGATGAGAATGGATTGCCCAGCGCACCGATCGATAATCCCTCCAATGGGATGACACCGTTTGGCTTTGCCTTTAACAACAGCAGCTTTTTGGTCGTTTCAGAGGCTTTTGGCGGCGCCCCAAATCAATCGGCGGCCTCTTCATATAGCGCGGCAGAAGACGGCACTCTAAGCGTGATCAGCGGCTCAGTTCCAAATTCTCAGACTGCCTCGTGCTGGGTGGTAACCAC
Source organism: Verrucomicrobiota bacterium (assembly GCA_003219005.1). Lineage (GTDB taxonomy): Bacteria > Verrucomicrobiota > Verrucomicrobiia > Chthoniobacterales > UBA10450 > Udaeobacter. Next base: position 1,487 of record QHPG01000287.1, on the reverse strand, counting down.
CAACAATGGAAGGTTTGCTTTCATCTCGAATACCGCCAGCGGCACTATCTCCAGCTATGGCATCGGCAGCGGCGACGGAACACTCAACTTGATCAATTCCGTAGCCGGTGACACGGGTGCGAACAGCGCGCCGATAGACATGGCTCTAAACAACAGCAGCCATTTCCTGTACGTGCTTGCCGGCGGTTTACAATCGGTTGTTTCCTTTCGCGTGGAATTCGATGGCAGTCTGACTTTGATTGACACCGACGGAGGACTGCCGCTTGGCGCACAGGGTATTGCCGCCAAATGATTAGTATTGACCCATGGGAACGCCTTCGAAATGCGGCTTTGCGGAGAAAAATAAATCCAAGCGCAGGGACAACTGCGTAGCTGACAACAAACTCGCTGAAAATCCAAGACCATATCTAAGCCTGCATGAACCGCGTGCTCCCACTCCTGATGGTTTGTATGTTACTCTTATTGAACCTTCCGGCGCGCGCACGATCGCAAGAGACGCGGAAGCCACGCACGCCTGCCTGCGGTACTTGGGACGTTGTTTACAGTCCCAGCCCTAACGGCAACGGCAGCTTGGTTGGTGTGGCCCATGTGCCGGGGACGGTTGAACTTTGGAGCGTGGGAAATTATAACGCTAACTTTCACTGGCAGACGCTGATCGAGCATTGGGACGGCACCAGTTGGCAAGTCATTGACAGCCCGAATCATCCGAGCGCGAATCACTTTCTGTACGGAGTCGCCGCCGTCGCACCTAATGACGTGTGGTCGGTGGGCCGGTATGAACCGGATACTGGAGGCACTTCCACGCTCATCCTTCATTGGGATGGCACAAACTGGAGTACCGTTTCCAGTCCGAATCCGGCTACTTACAGCGGTCTGTACGCCGTAGCGGCGGTCTCGGCTACGGACGTATGGGCTGTCGGCTATTACTACTCCAACGGCGGCCAGTTCACACTGATCGAACATTGGGACGGTAGCAGCTGGAGCATTGTCCCGAGTCCGAACGCAGGGAACAATAATCTGCTACGAGCAGTTGCTGTCGTGCCGAATTCGTCGGCCGTTTGGGCAGTCGGATTTTATTATCGCAACGACGGCAACCCTTCGACGNNCTAACCGAGCATTGGGACGGCACCAGTTGGCAGGTCGTGCCATCTCCTGGTCTCAGCAGCTCCTTGACCGCCTTAACCGCTGTTTCGTCCCTCTCACCCACTGATGTCTGGGCTGTCGGCACCTACTACGGGCCGGGCGCGCAATTAACGCTTGCCCAGCACTGGGATGGCATCGGCTGGCAGGTCTTCTCCACCCCGAACCCCGCGGGCGAAATCGAAGGCGCAGTCAATGAATTCAACTCCGTGGCGAACGTGCTCGGCGTGGGCGTGTGGGCGGTCGGCGACGATCAAGTCAGGATGCCAGCCAAGCCGTCGCAGACCCTGACCGCCTTCTACTGCCCGGCGGGAAGCCCCACGCCAACACCGACGCCGACCCCAACC
>QHPG01000170.1 GCA_003219005.1 Verrucomicrobiota bacterium | reverse complement strand
CCATCCAGGCCATTGATACTGGCGACACAATCCTGATCGCAGTTTGAACCCGGGAATTGGATAACAGCGAATTTCATGTCCATCTAATGTGCGGCCGCGCGCTGTTCAGCGTGATAATCGTTCACGACCAGGCAAGCGTGAATGACTCCCGGAATCCAGCCGAGCAAAGTCAAAATAATGCTGAGGAAGAAACTGGCGATCCGACCCGTCATAAGCACCGCAAGAGGCGGAAACACTACACAGAAAAAATATCGCAGCGCTTTCATTACAAACCCTTCCTCGCCTGTCGCGCGGTAGGTCGCCGCGGCGATCGAAGGCGGGGCGGCTTCTTCTTTCCTTTCTTTGGTTGGACGTTGGACGTTGGACGTTGGACGTTCGGCGTTTTCTTGTGCTTCCCGCCTTCGGCCTTCTGCAACTCATAATCTTCGATCACCGGATTCGAGAGCAGATCGCGGCAAAGACGATGCAATCGCGGTTCGAGCTCCCCGTTTTGTCCCTTGATATCGATCTCCATGTATTTGCCGATCCTCACGCTGCGCACCTCCGGCATTCCGAGGTGCCGCATCGCATCACGCACCGCGTTGCCTTGCGGATCGAGCACCGCCGCCTTCGGCATCACGATCACCTTCGCCTTCATCATTTCACGATATTTGTCGGCGACCACGCGGACAAGCGCAATAGTCGAAGCTCCGTTCATCTGTAAAGACTCTTACTTCAAGATCAAAACCTCGAGCGCGCCATTCCGTCGGAGCACGTTAACGCCTACGTCGCCTTCATCGTGTCTGGTGAGCAAAAGATCAACGCGCGCATCTCCTACTCTCAGATCGCGAATGCTTACCTTGGGAAGGAAGGCCGGCAAAACCGGCTTCGAAAAAACCAGCGTTTGTTCGGGAGCCGATACGCTCAAGCCGAGACAAGCTTCGAACAAAAGAAAGATCGCTGCCGAGGCCCAAGACTGGGGAGCGCAGGCTACCGGATAAAGTGTCGGCGATTCACCGGGGCGCCGGGGAAAACCGCAAAATAGTTCCGGGAGACGATGGAGATCGAAGAAGAGAGTGGCGTCGAGCAAACCTGCGAGGATTATCGCGGCCGACTCTTTCAACCCGTATCGGGCGAATCCCGCAGCAATCAGGGAGTTATCGTGCGGCCAGACCGATCCGTTGTGATAGGACATGGGGTTGTAGCGCGCTTCGCTGCTAGCCACCGTGCGGATTCCCCATCCGGAGAACGAGGTCTCGTCTGTGAGAGTTGCCACTACACGGCGCGCGTGTTCGTCAGTCGCGATACCAGCGAAAAGACAGTGACCTGCGTTCGACGCTCGCACCCGGCAAGGCTGCTTCCTCCCGTCCAGCGCAATGGCGTAGGTGGAGAGGTCGTCGCACCAAAAGGCTTTCTCGAACCGACGATGGAGCGCTTCCGCTTGTTTTGACAACTCTCGCGACCGTGCAGCGTCACCGAGAATTTTTGCAAACTCACTGGCGGCGGTCTTTGCCGCATACACGTAACCCTGTACTTCGCACAAGGCGATAGGTCCTTCGGCAGAGGCGCCATCACTGTGGAAAATCGCGTCGTGAGAATCCTTCCAGCCCTGATTAGCGAGGCCATCGTCAGACTTGCGCGAATATTCTACGAATCCATCGCCGTCTAAATCGCCGTACCGATCGATCCATTCGAGCGCGCGCTGCACGTTTGGCCAAATTGACTTCACGAACGCGCGGTCGCCTGTGCGCCTGTAGTATGCGCCTGCCAGCATGATAAAAAGCGGCGTCGCATCGATCGTGCCGTAGTAGCGCCTGAACGGGACCTCGCCCAGAGTAGCCATTTCGTCCTCGCGGAACTCGTGCAATATCTTGCCAGGCTGCGCATCTTGTTCGGAGTTATCTGTGTCGGCTTGGTTAGCTGCCAGATACGCCAGGACACCACGGGCCACAGATGGGTCAAACCACAGACATTGCAGAGCGGTAATGATTCCGTCGCGCCCGAACACCGTGCTGTACCAGGGAACACCTGCGTAAGGATAGGGACCATAGGGCGTTTCCGTTTGCATCATGTGGAGATCAGCCACCGAACGGTTCAGCCAATCGTTGAACTGCTCGTTTCCAGTAAAAATTTGGGGCTCACGGGCACGCACGCGTTCGAGCGCACCGGCCGCGCCCTGAACGATCTCTTCGTAGCAAGGCTTGATCTCGACCTGCGAATCGCCACCCAGTTCGCACGCAATCGCCCAGCGGTAGCTGGCGTCCTCGCCTGGTTCAAGATGAACTTGGAAGCTGGCGAGCGAGTCACCCAGACGAGCCGGCCGCGGGTCGAACACAATCCGTGTCCGCCGAAGGCAGCCGTCCAGTCCCTTATACGCAAGCACCACTGCGTCCTGTGTCACTTCTGTTTTGATTCGATCACCCCGGCGTTGGCGCTTGGTGCCGCGCAACTCGAAAATGTCGGCAAAGTCAGCATCGAACTCCATCGACAAAACAAAATCGACAGCTGCGCGTCCGTAGTTATGGATTCGAAGCCGCTCGTGACACGTTCTCTCCCACAAAACCTTGGAGCGAAAAACATGCAGTGTTCCTCGGGGGATTGTCATCTCGCCGTCGCGCGAGACGTCGGGGTTGGTGGCGTCAACGGCCATCACGGCGTTGTCTTCCCTTACGGTGGAACTGAGCAGCAGCGGGCGATCCTTCCCCATCTTCAACGTTAGCCGGGATAAAAATCGAGTGTCCTGATAGTAAAGGCCGAGTTCACGACTGCCGAATGTGTCAATGTCACCAAACCGATCGAATACGGCGAAGGTATCATTTTGCTTTAATACCCTCGTGCGTACATCCACGCGGGGTGACGATGAACGAATGTAAAACTCGTTCCGGACACGAATGACCTCTCCTCTGGCCATTACAGGCGCGCCTCCAATGTCTCGCCTTGCTTGCTGTGAATTACCCGTTCGTACACCTGCACATAATCGTGCGCCATGCGCGCGGCCGTAAACCGCTGGTCAAAGACTTCGCGAACCCGTTTCCGGCTCAGTTCGGGTATTCGTCGGACCGCTTCCACTGCATCTTCCAACTCTTCCACGATGAATCCTGTGTGACCTTCGTCAATCACCTCGGGTACTGCCCCACCGCGGTACGCAATCACAGGCGTGCCGCAGGCCATCGCTTCAATCATTACCAGTCCAAATGGCTCCGGCCAGTCGATCGGCAAAAGCAGAGTATAGGCATCCCCCAGGAAATCGTCCTTCTCCCCTTCGCCGATCTCGCCGACTAACTCGACCAGCGGGTCACGCAGCAACGGCTCGATCGCGCTTTTGAAATACTTCTTGTCCACTCGATCCACTTTTGCAGCAATCTTAAGCGGAATCTGGACCCGCTTGGCAATTTCGATTGCCCGATCCACTCGTTTTTCGGGCGAAATTCGGCCCACAAATGCAAGATAGCTTCCCGGCTGCGCGCGGAACTGATACAGATCAGCAGGAATCCCGTGGTAAACCGTGGCCTGCCAGTTCGCCCACGGCAAAGGCGCCCGCTGGGCGTTCGAAATCGAGATTACCGGCATATCTCGAAACTCCCGGTAAAGTGGAACCAGATCTGGAATATCGAGCCGGCCGTGCAATGTCGTCACGTCTGTGATTGGCTGGCGCCGGCTCAGGGGAAAGTGCAGATAGTCAACATGAAAATGGACGATGTCGAACTCCGGAGCGCGCTGAAACACATGCTCAAGCATCAGGATTTGATGTGCGAATTGATCCACGCACTGTTTGTCCAGTCGCAATGAACGCCGGCACGCCGCGACGAGATGCGCTTTCGTCACCGAGTCACCACTAGCGAAGAGCGTGACCTCGTGACCTTGGTTGACCAACTCCTCAGTGAGGTAGGATACAACCCGTTCGGTACCACCGTAATACTTCGGCGGTACGCTCTCAAAAAGCGGTGCCACCTGAGCAATTCGCATAATAATTCCAAACCCCCAACCATGCAGGCCTGTTCAAAATTTTTTGGCCCTGCAATCGGGGCAAAATCACAAGCGCGCCAATCAATGCCCGCTTGTGCCTCCCTCAGCCCTCGCGAACAACGTCGGCCGCCCTTTTATCTTCGCGTAAACCAAGGAAAACGGGCGCACGCAATTTTCTATCCCGCGTCCATTCTGCAAACTTAATTTCACAGACGAAAACTGGATTGACCCAATGCATTTTGCGCATCATCGAAGGCGTGATGCTCTGGACCCATTGGCCGTTTTGTTTTGACGGAAGATCGACGAATGGACAATCGGGACGTTCTTCGGCCCGGAATTTTTTGTACAACATCGCCAATGACTTTGTTGTAAATCCGGTGCCGACTTTACCGGCCAAGACAAGCTTTTTGTTCTCGTAATAGCCAACTAAAATTGCGCCGAAATGTTTGCGCGCGCCCTGCGGCGGCGTGTATCCGCCAATGACAAATTCCTGTTCGTTGACGCATTTGAGCTTGATCCATGCGCCGCTTCTCCGTCCGGGTTCGTAAACTGAGTTGCGTTGTTTGCCGACAATCCCTTCCAGACCGCGGCGCTTCACTTCTTCGAGAAGCCGTTTTGCATCACCACCAATAGCCCCCGAGTAACGGGTTGGATCGCCTGCGTTGGCACAGAGTTTCTCCAAGACACCTTTGCGCGCCTCCAGCGGCAGCCCAATCAAGCTCTTGCCGTCGAGCTGGAGCAGATCAAATGCATAGAAATAACCCGGCGATTTTCGCCCTTCCATCTCGCGCGCTTGCAGGAGTTGAAACGAGGAACGGCCCTCCTCGTCGAGCACGACCACTTCGCCGTCGATGACGCATTCGCCCGTCGGCAAATTCTGAATCGCATGGGCGACTTCCGGGAAACGCTCGCTCAAATCGTTTTGGTTTCGCGACAGCAACGAGACTTTTTTATCGCTCTTAACCGCGATCAGGCGAATGCCGTCAAATTTCAGCTCGTAAATCCAATCGCCCGCCGCTGGTGGTTTCTCGACCAGCTTCGCTTTCATCGGCTCGATGAAACGGGCTTTTGCCGCCGGCAAATCTCTTAGTGATGCAGCTGCGGGGCGACCGCTTCGGTTGCCCTGCTTTTCGGCCGACAGGCGACGCGGCTGCCCTACAATTTCACCGTTTGCTTTTTTTTTAATCGACTCTCGGACGCGTGCCTTAAATCTCGAGGTAGCGCTCGCATCTTTTTCGTCGCGATTCGACTCCCATTCCGCATCGCGCGCTTCAGCAATTTGTTTCATAGTGCGCGCCGTCTTCACCGATTGTTCTTCGAGCTTTTTCGATGGGGGCTTTGCGTCGCCTCCTGTTTTCAAGATCAGCCACTGATTTTTTGCATCATCACGACCGCGAATCCGCACGAGGGTCCATTCGCCTTTAGCTTTCTCGCCATCAAGAACGAGGTGAAGCTTGCCGTCCCGCAATGATTTCACGGGTTGTTCGCCGTAAACATGATAGTTGCCGCGGTCCCACACCATCACTGTGCCGCCGCCGTATTGCCCTTCCGGAATGACGCCTTCGAAGTTTCCGTATTGGATCGGATGATCTTCAACTTCTACAGCAAGATGTTTCTCGCCTCGTTTCCAAGGAAGCCCTTTCGGTAGTGCCCATGACTTCAGCACGCCATCCATCTCCAAGCGGAGATCGTAGTGCAAACGGCGCGCAGCGTGTTTTTGAATCACAAAGCGTGACGCGCCTTTGACCTTTTGGGGTAGCGGTTTGCCTGTCGGCTCAGCAGTCTTCTTGAAGTCGCGTTTCCGCTTGTATTCCTCGAGCGCCATTTCTTCGCAACCTAATCACGGATTAGTTAGCTGCACGCGAAGTTGTAGAGGCGCTTGTGCCACGCGCCTTTCCTAAGATTTGGCGTTTGGCACAAACGTCGCTACAACGCTACGCTTCGCTCGGCAGCGGTTCGCCGACGAGATAGCGGACAAAGCGCCGGATCACGATGTTCTCGCCTAGCTCAGCAATTTTGGCTTTGATAAGGTCACCGATGGTTTCGTCTGGATTTTTGATGAATCCTTGCTCGAGCAAACAATACGTGCTGAAAAATTTGTCGAGTTTTCCTTCAACCATTTTCTCCACCACATTTTCCGGTTTGCCTTTTGCCTGTGCTTTGTAAATCTCGCGCTCGGATTCGATGAGATTATCGGGAACATCTGCGCGGCTGACATAAAGCGGATGCGCAGCGGCAATATGGAGAGTGATGTCTTTCACGAATTCGCGGAAATTCTCGTTCCTTGCTACAAAATCGGTCTCGCAATTCACCTCGACCAGCACGCCGACTTTGCCTTGAAGATGAATGTAAGAGGCCACGATGCCTTCCTTCGTCGCGCGCGCGGCTTTTCTGCCAGCAGCGGCGACGCCTTTTGTGCGCAAGATCGCTTCTGCCTTCTCAAGATCGCCGCCGCTTTCGACAAGGGCGCGCTTGCAATCCATCATCCCCGCGTTGGTCTTCTCGCGGAGTTGTTTTACCAGTTGCGGATCGATTTCAGTTGTCGTTTTCATTAAACATTGGCGTGTGCGACGCTCGGCGTTGGACGTTTTCTTCCGCCTACGCCGAAACGCCGGCCATTTCGACCTGCTCGCGAATGCGCGCTTCGTTGCTTGCCGCGACGATGGCGTCTACGAGCTTCTGCAAAATCACGCGAATAGCGCGAATCGCATCGTCGTTGCCAGCAATCGGGTAATCAATGACCTCGGGGTCCGCGTTCGTATCCACAATGGCGACCACTGGAATGCCGAGACGCCGCGCTTCATTCACAGCGTTTTGCTCGCGGATCGTGTCGATCACCACCAGCGCATCGGGCAACTGCGACATCTCGATTATCCCGTCGAGGTTGCGACGGAGCTTTGCGGCCTCGCGATTAAGCGCCGCCAATTCTTGTTTTCCCATTTTCTTGTATTCGGGCGACTGCTCGATCTCTTCGATGTATTTCAATCGCCCGATGCTCTTGCGAATGGTCGCCAAGTTAGTCAGTGTGCCGCCGAGCCAGCGCTGGTTCACATAAAATTGTCCGCAAGCCAGTGCTGCCTCTTTTATCGCTTCCTGCGCCTGCTTCTTACAACCGACAAATAAAATTTTGCCGCCGCGGCGAGCGACTTCCTGGAGAAATTCCGTAGCGCGCCGAAGTTGCAGGACGGTCTCATCCAAATTTATAATGTAAATCTGGTTGCGCTGTTCGAAGATGAAAGGCTTCATCTTCGGATTCCAACGCTTCGTCTGGTGTCCAAAATGAACGCCAGCTTCCAACAATTCAGGCACTAATTCTGTTGTATCTGCCATAAGAGAAATTCCCGAGGGCGGGAGCTTCCAGAGCGGGAGCGTGAAGATGCTACAGCACGCGTCGATGCGCAACCTGAAATTCGGTGCTGACGGACGCAGCAAAACACCGATTTAGCCCCTAACTGGAAGCTGGTGATTTTTTCTCTGCGTATCTGGCCAAGACCCAACAGAGATCAGAAAGGCGATTCAGGTAACGCAAAATCTCCGGATTAAAATCTTTGTCCCCGACGCTGAACGCGGCGATGTGCCGCTCCGCGCGGCGGCATGTCACGCGTGCAAAATCAAAAGCCGCCGAAACCGCGGTTTCGCCGGGGATCGCCCAGTCCTTTGGATAAAGCGATTTGTCCTTCTCGAGATCGGAAATGACTGCCGTGATCCGGTCCACCATCTCCACTCTGGTAACGTGAAAGCCATCTTTGATGTAACGTTCCTGATCGCCTGACGCCGTCGCCAGTTCACCCATGACAACGATCAAATCTTTTTGCGCGGCGAAGATTTCGTCTGAAAGGAATTTATCGGTGGAAATTGACCGGGCGAGACCAAGCACCGAGGTTAGCTCATCGATACAGCCGTAAGCGTCAACACGTGGATCGGCTTTCGAAAGGCGTCGCCCGTACATCAGCGAGGTCTCTCCTTTGTCGCCGGTTTTGGTTACGATCGACACACGCTAAATTGTAGGACGTTTCTGTGAAACGCCAATTCAGTAGATGGCTGTCGAACTTAGCCGATTGCCGGCTGCGGCTCGGCTTCTTCCATTACAGGCGCGCCGATTGGCTCGCCTTTTTCGACAAGCTTGATCTGGCGATGCTGCCCGAACCCTGTCCCGGCAGGAATCAAGTGACCCATGATCACGTTCTCCTTAAATCCACGCAGCTTATCGACTTTACCCAGTGTCGCCGCTTCGGTGAGAACGCGGGTCGTATCTTGGAATGACGCAGCCGAGATGAAGCTGTCGGTTTCCAGCGAGGCCTTCGTGATGCCGAGAAGAACGGGAACGGCCTCTGCCGGTTTGCCGCCCTTTTCCACGACCTTCTTGTTTTCTTCCCCAAAGTAGAGTTTGTCCACCTGATCGCCCCAGAGCAACGAGGTATCGCCCGGGTCGGTAACTTTCACCTTGCGCAACATCTGGCGCACGATGATCTCGATGTGCTTGTCGTTGATCTCCACGCCCTGCAATCGATAGACCTCCTGCACTTCGTTGACCAAATGCTCCTGCAACTCCTGCGGACCGCATACCTCCAAAATCTCGTGCGGCACGATAGGGCCTTCGGTCAGTTGCTGACCTTTCTTCACGAAATCGCCTTTGAAAACGATGATGTGCTTGGTGAGAGAGATCAGATGCTCTTCCTCGGCTCCCGTCTCAGGATCTTTTAGAATCAAGCGTCGTTTCCCGCGGACAGTTCCGCCCATTTCCACAATGCCATCGATCTTGGCGATCTCAGCTGCATCTTTTGGCCGGCGAGCTTCGAACAGTTCAGCCACCCGAGGCAGACCGCCGGTGATATCTTTTGTCTTTGCGACCTTGCGTGGCGTCTTTGCGAGCAGCGCGCCCGCGCGCACTTTCTGCCCCTCTTCAACTACGACGTGCGCGCCGGCCGGGATAGAATAGCTCGCGAGCACTTCCTTTTTGTCGCCCCCAATCACCACCTGCGGATGCAAATCTTCTTTATGCTCGATAATGACCGTGCCCATGAGACCGGTTGCTTCATCGACATCGCGCTTAATGGTGACGCCGGCAATCATGTCGCGGAACTCGATCTTGCCGCCCTTATCGGTAAGAATCGGGACGTTGTACGGATCCCACTGCACAAACGTCTCGCCCTTTTTCACCGAGGCGCCGTCGTCTTTGGAAATCATGGAGCCGATGACCACGTTGTAGCGCTCGAGTTCGCGTCCCTCATCATTGTGCACGCTGATCGAACCGTTCTTGTTCAAAACAATCCAACTGCCATCGAGCGCCTGGACTGTTCGCAGATCATTGAACCGAACTGTGCCATCGTTTTTCGCCTTGATGATCGGTTGCTTGAACGTCTGGCTGGCCGTGCCGCCGATGTGGAAGGTTCGCATGGTTAATTGCGTTCCCGGCTCACCGATGGATTGCGCAGCGATGATGCCAACTGCTTCGCCCATTTTCACGAACTGGCCAGTTGCCAGGTTGCGTCCGTAGCACATCGCGCAAACGCCGCGGCCACACTCGCACGTAAGTACCGAACGAATCTTCAAGCTCTCTACGCCGATGCGCTGCAACTCCGCGGCGATCCTCTCATCGATGTACTGATTCACCTTTACGATTTTTTTCTTCTTGTCCACCGGGTTGGGGATCGTTTCGCAACTGATCCGGCCGATGATGCGCTGCCCAAGATCGACCACCTCTTCATCGCCCTCATAAATCGAGCGTACCACGATTCCATTTACTGTTCCGCAATCTTCTTCATTGATGATCACGTCCTGCGCCGCATCCACTAGTTTGCGGGTGAGATAACCGGAGTCAGCGGTTTTGAGCGCGGTGTCAGCAAGACCTTTGCGAGCGCCGTGAGTGGAGATAAAATACTCGAGCACGCTAAGACCTTCGCGGAAGTTGGACGTGATGGGATGCTCGAGGATTTCGCCGCTCGGCTTGGCCATCAAACCACGCATGCCTGCGAGCTGACGCACTTGTTGTCGGTTGCCGCGCGCGCCGGAATCGACCATCAAATAAACTGGATTCAATTCCTTGCGACCCTCGTTGTGCTCCAAGGTACGGAACATGATATTGGAAATCTCGTCTCCGGCGTGCGTCCAGATGTCGATGATCTTGTTGTAACGCTCGCCATCGGTGATGATGCCCCTGCGATATTGCTGTTCCACTTGGCGGATTTGCTTGTAAGCATTTTCCAGCTCCGTCTGCTTCTCTTTCGGAATGATCATGTCCGAAATTCCAATCGAGATGCCGGCTTTGGTTGCTTCGGCAAAACCGAGCTCCTTTAATTTGTCCAGCGTCGCGACGGTCTCCGCCGGACCAGCGATTTGGTAACAGCGCCAGATAATATCGCTGAGCTGCTTTTTGCCGGCAGCTTTATTGAAAAATCCAAGCTGGCTGGGCCAGATCTCATTGAAAATCACACGCCCAGGCGTGGTCTCGATAGTTTTGGCTTCAGCATTCCCGTAGATGGTTTTTCTTCCAAAATCGGGGTTCTTGATCCGGATACGGTCGTGCGTGTGAACGCTGCCCTCCGCCATGACGAATTCAACTTCGGCTGCGTCTGCAAAGAGCGGTAATCGCTGGCCGTCTTTACTTGGACCGCGAGGATTTTGGGTAAGGTAATAACAACCCAGCGTAATGTCTTGTGAAGGCGTGGTAATGGGTTTGCCGCTGGAAGGGGAGAAAATGTTATTCGGAGCGAGCATAAGCATGCGCGCTTCCATTTGCGCCTCCACCGAGAGCGGCACGTGCACCGCCATTTGGTCGCCGTCGAAGTCCGCGTTGTACGCGGTGCAAACCAGCGGATGAATACGGATGGCTTCGCCCTCGATTAATTGCGGTTCGAAAGCTTGAATTGACAATCGATGCAAAGTGGGCGCGCGATTTAGCAACACCGGATGACCCTTGGTCACTTCATCGAGAATGTCCCAGACCTCCGGCGTCTGACGTTCAATCATCTTTTTCGCGCTGCGCACGGTGTGCACATAACCGAGGTCTTTTAGCCGGCGGATAATGAACGGCTCGAAAAGCACGAGCGCCATCTTCTTTGGCAAACCGCACTGATACAGCTTCAATTCCGGGCCGATGACGATAACTGAGCGGCCGGAATAATCGACGCGTTTGCCAAGCAGGTTTTGGCGGAAACGGCCGCCCTTGCCCTTGAGCATGTCGCTGAGCGATTTGAGAGGCCGATTCCCGGCTCCCGTCACGGCGCGACCATGTCTGCCGTTATCGAACAAAGCGTCCACCGCTTCCTGCAACATTCGCTTTTCGTTGCGAATAATGACGTCGGGCGTCTTAAGCAGAAGGAGGTTTTTGAGCCGGTTGTTGCGGTTAATCACCCGACGATAAAGATCATTCAGATCGGACGTTGCAAAACGCCCGCCTTCCAGCGGAACCAAGGGCCGCAAATCCGGCGGAATGACCGGCAATACATCCAGAATCATCCACTCGGGACGCGCATGTGAATTCTGAAATCCTTGAACGAGCTTGAGACGCTTGGCCAGTTTCTTACGGATTTGTTTGCTCTTGGTGGCAGACATCGCTTTCTCGAGCTCTTTGTTGAGCTTGTTGAGGTCGATCTCGGCAAGAAGCTTCTTGATCGCTTCCGCGCCCATGCCGGCGACGAAATCTTCGCCGTACTGCTCCTGCGCCTCACGGTATTCGACTTCGTTAAGCAGTTGTGTTTTCTGCAACGGTGTCTTGCCTGGATCAATGACGATGTAGTCCTCGTAATAGATGACGCGCTCGAGCTGGCGCGCGCTCATATCGAGCATGAGTCCGATGCGCGAGGGCATGCATTTGTAAAACCAGATGTGCGAAACGGGCACCGCTAATTCGATGTGACCCATGCGTTCGCGGCGAACACGCGCCAGGGTGACTTCCACGCCGCATCGGTCGCAGATCACGCCCTTATGCTTGATGCGCTTGTATTTTCCGCACGAACATTCCCAGTCCCGGGTCGGACCAAAAATGCGTTCGCAGAAAAGCCCGCCCTTTTCCGGCTTAAACGTGCGGTAATTGATTGTCTCGGGATTTTTGACTTCGCCTTTGCTCCACGAACGCATCGTGTCGCTGGAGGCAACACCGATGGCGACTTGATCAAAACCCACGGGGCGCTCTTCGCCCACTAACTCACGCCAGGAATGTTCGTTCATTTAGTCTTTAACTCAGTATTGTGATTGCTTGCCCGCCGTAGCCTTGGCAAAGGCGGGTGAATCTAAAAATTATGCGATGCTCTCCATGAAGGTGGGTGCCTGTCCGCCGACCTTTACGTCGAGACCAAGGCTCTGCATTTCCTTGATTAGGACGTTGAAAGACTCGGGCGTCCCCGCTTCGAGCGAGTTGTCGCCTTTCACGATCGACTCGTAGATGCGGGTTCGGCCTTGCACGTCATCGGATTTGACGGTCAGCAATTCCTGTAACGTGTAGGCGGCCCCGTAAGCCTCGAGAGCCCAGACCTCCATTTCACCAAAACGTTGGCCACCGTATTGCGCTTTGCCACCGAGCGGTTGCTGAGTAACAAGCGAGTACGGCCCCACGGCGCGTGCGTGAATTTTGTCCGCCACCAGGTGGCCGAGTTTCATCATGTAGATGTGGCCAACCACTACTTCCTGATCGAACGAATCGCCAGTGCGCCCATCGAAAAGATGCGCCTTACCAGTTTCCTGCACCCATGTGAAACCATCCTTCTTCTTGGCATCATGCAAATATTCACGTATCTGTTTTTCCTTAATTCCGTCGAACACTGGGGTCGCTACCTTGAATCCGAGCGCTTTCGCAGCCACGCCCAGGTGCGTTTCCAGAACCTGCCCCACATTCATGCGGCTGGGTACACCTAGCGGATTAAGCACGATCTCAACCGGTGTTCCGTCCGCCAGGAACGGCATGTCTTCTTCGGGCACGATCCTCGCGACGACCCCCTTGTTGCCATGGCGTCCAGCCATTTTGTCGCCGACACTCAGCTTGCGTTTGCTCGCGATATAAACCTTGACCTGCTTGATGATTCCCGGATCGATATCGTCTCCGCTCTCGACCCGGTCCATCGCGCGATCGCGTTCAAGCTCCAGCTCTGCGAACTTGTGCTCGTACGACCCAATGATTTCGCGGATCCGATTGCGGATCGGACTCGGATCGATCTCGACGTGATCATGCGCTGTCGCCAGTTTTCGCAACAGTGTTTTGGTGATTTTACGATTGGCTGGAATAATGATCTCACCATTCTTGGCGTTGACGACGTCGAGAGGGACTTTTTCGCCGAGCAGGACGTTCGAAAGCGAATCGGTCAATTGTTCGATCAGCCCCTCTTTTTTGCGCTTATGTTCTTCGCTGATTGTTTTTAGCTGCCGCCTGGTTTCCGCCGGAGTGAGTTTTTCGCGCGAAACCTCGCGACGAGACGAAACCTTCACGTCCATTACGATTCCGTAAGTGCCCGAGGGAACGGTAAGCGAGGTATCCTTCACGTCCGCCGCTTTCTCGCCAAAGATCGCTCGAAGCAGACGCTCTTCCGGAGCCAATTCAGTCTCGCTTTTCGGCGTAATTTTCCCAACCAAAATATCGCCAGGCTTTACCTCCGCTCCGACGCGCACTACTCCATCCGGGCCAAGGTTGCGCAAAGCTTCTTCGCTGACGTTGGGAATGTCCCGCGTAATTTCCTCCGGCCCGAGCTTGGTATCGCGCGCGCCGATCTCGAATTCATCGATGTGGATGGACGTATAAATGTCCTCCTTCACCACTTTTTCAGAGATCATGATGGCATCTTCGAAGTTGTATCCGTTCCATGGCATGAACGCGACGAGCACGTTGCGTCCCAGCGCCAACTCGCCGTGATCGGTGTTGGGGCCGTCAGCGATAACTTGACCGCGTTTTACATGCTGGCCTTTGCGCACAATCGGCTTCTGGTTCACGCATGTGCCTGCGTTGGACCGCATGAATTTGCGGAGTTCATAAACGTGAATCCCCGCCTCGGGGTCCGTCTTAAGCTTCTTTTTGCTTTCCGGCAGATGGCCGTCTTTGGTGACAACAATTTGATCCGCTGTGACCGAAGCGACCTTGCCGCTCTCGGTTGCTAGAACAACAGCATGCGAATCTCGTGCCACTTTTTCTTCCAGCCCAGTCCCTACGAACGGTGCCTCGGAAACGATCAGCGGCACCCCCTGGCGTTGCATGTTCGAACCCATCAGCGCCCGGTTTGCGTCGTCATGTTCAAGAAACGGAATGAGGCCTGCCGCCACCGACACCAGCTGTTTCGGCGACACGTCCATGTAATTCACCTTGGCGGGATCGACTTCAAGGAAGTCGCCGCGGTAGCGCACAGAGACTTTTTCCCCGGTGAAATGCCCGCGACCGTCCACGGGTGCGTTGGCTTGCGCCACGAGGAAATTCTCTTCGCGATCGGCGGTAAGATACTCGATCTGGTCCGTTACACGGCCCTTTTCCACTTTGCGATACGGCGTCTCGATAAACCCAAACTCATTGATGCGCGCGAAAGTGCTCATTGAGCTAATCAAGCCAATGTTTGGGCCTTCCGGCGTTTCGATCGGACAAATGCGGCCGTAATGGGAAGGATGAACGTCGCGCACTTCGAATCCGGCACGCTCCCGACTAAGACCTCCAGGACCGAGAGCCGACAAACGCCGCTTGTGCGTCAATTCCGCGAGCGGATTCGTTTGATCCATAAACTGCGAAAGCTGCGAACGGCCAAAGAAATCGCGGATGACCGCGCTCAGCGCTTTTGGATTAATAAGCTTCTGCGGTGTCATCCCATCGACATTGATGTCGAACAGCGTCATGCGTTCTTTTACCAACCGCTCCGTGCGAGCAAGACCGACTCGGCATTGATTCGCCAATAATTCGCCTACGGTGCGCACCCTGCGGCTACCCAGGTGATCAATATCATCGAGGGTGCCTTCGCCCCGGCGCAAATTGATCAAATACTTGATTGCCGCGATAAAATCTTTGTCGGTCAAGATCCGCTCGGTGGCATCAACGTTGATGCCGAGTTTTTGATTAATCTTGTAACGACCGACACGTCCAAGATCATATTTCTTGGGATCGAAAAAGAGTCTTTTTAGTAAAGCCCGGGCGTTGGCCACCGTCGGGGGATCGCCCGGGCGAAGGCGGCGATAAATATCTTTAAGTGCCTCTTCCTGGTCGTGCGCCGGGTCTTTTCTAAGCGCCTTCACGATTGTGTCGTCGTTCGAGATGTCGATTACTTTCACCTCGTGAATCTTGAGCGCCATGATTTGGCGAACAGTCGCCAGAGTGAGCGGTTCGAACGCGCGCGCCACCGTCACTTCACCATCTCGGACATCTGCGGTAAGCACCTTGGTCGCCAGCTTCTCTTCGTCGAGTTTCTCGCTCAGCTTCAGGTTTTCGATGTTATAGAAAAGTTTGATGACGTCCTCGTCGGAGCCGTAACCCAGTGCTCGCAGGAACGTAGTGGCGAGAAACTTTCGGCGCCGTTTGCGTCGGTCGAGGTAAATGTAAAGAAGATCAGCGGTATCAAATTGCACTTCGATCCAGGAACCCCGGTCTGGAATGATCCGAAAGCTGTAAAGCACTTTGCCGTTGACGTGGACGGTCGATTCGAAGGCGATTCCCGGAGAGCGATGCAACTGGCTCACAACGACGCGCTCCGCGCCATTAATCACGAAAGTACCCTGCGGCGTCATCAGAGGGATTTCCCCCATGTACACTTTCTCTTCCTTGGTGCCTTTCTCTTCTCGCAACTGGAATGTGACGTGCAACGGCGCGCTGTACGTCTGTCCCTCCCGTTGCGCTTCGAGAGCGGTCAATTTCGGCTCGCCGATGTCATAATGGCTAAAATCAAGCACCGCTTTCTCGTCGTAGCTTTCGATCGGGAAGACCTCCTTGAAAACGGCCTGGAGTCCCTGATTTTTTCGCTTTGAATAAGGGACGTCTTTCTGCAGGAAATCGACGTACGAATTGGCCTGAACCTCAATCAGATTTGGCGGTTCAATCCCTTCTTTGATGCTTCCAAAGTAAATGCGTTCGGACATATTCACTAAGATCAAGAGCTAATACCTCGCGGCGACCACACAAATGGGAGCCGACGCAGGCAAGAGTTTACCGATTCAGCGACGAGCGAAGGCACAATACTAGCTCCAAAATAGCGGTCTGTCAAATTGATGACCCCCATTTCGTTGCCAGAACTGTGTTTCCGCCTTGTAACGCCGGGTTAAAAATACGCCTGCCTAGGCTTAACCAAATCTCACGATACCTCGGATCGGTTGGTCCGCAAGCACTTCATGATGCTACTGCGGCCGCTCGAGGCCAGATTTGCTTACTTAATTTCGACTTTTGCACCCGCGGCCTCGATCTTTTTCTTCGTCTCGTCCGCCTCCTGCTTCGTCACGCCTTCCTTGATTGTCTTGGGCGCTCCTTCGACCAGCGCTTTCGCTTCCGCCAGACCAAGTCCCGGCACGGCGCCGCGGACCTCCTTGATCACGGCAATCTTGTTTGCGCCCATTTCCGTGAGGATTACGTCGAACGTCGTCTTTTCTTCGGCCGCGGGAGCTGCCGCTGCACCCGGTGCGCCCGCTGCAGCAGGACCGGCTGCGACTGCCACCGGCGCGGCTGCGCTCACACCCCATTTTTCCTCAAGCTGCTTGACCAATCCAGCAATCTCCAGGACCGATAAGTTGCTGAGTTGCTCCACCAATTTTTCTGTCTCTGCCATTTTATTTTCCTCCAATTGCCGCCTCCGAAAGCCTTCGAAGAATTAAAGCCGATAGCCATCGGCTCGGACAGTTTCGTTTAGTTCCTCGACCCGCCAAAAGAGGGGCCGAAATCTTTTTATGCGCTCGCCTCCGCTGGTTTTCCTTCCTTTTGAGCCTTTGCATTGAGCAACCGTGCCAATGCGGAGGCTGGTTCATTCAATAAACGCACCAGTTTTGTGGCGGGCAACAGCAGCAGTCCCAGCAATTGCGCCTGCAAAATTTCGCGCGGCGGCAATTCCGCTAACGTTTCCAAATCCGCAGTGGAAAGAACAGCGCGATCGACAAAACCAAGCTTCAGGGCCGCGATTTTAAATTCGGTCGCGAACGTCTTAAAAATTTTTGCTACTGGGGCCACGTCTCTTTCGCCTGTGACGACAGCCGTTTGGCCCGCCAATTGGTCACCAACATCCGGGAAACCGAAATCCGCCATGGCACGCTTAAGGAAATTATTTTTCACAACGTGCATTTCGGCGCCTGCCGGCGCCAACCGGTTCCGCAATTCGGTGAAATCAGCTACCTTCATGTGCTGATAATCGGTCACCAGTACAAAAAGCGATTGTTTCAATTTCTCGGACAAATCTGAAACAATGCTGGTCTTTTCTGGTCTCATCTATTTCGACGTTGAGTGTTTTACGCTAGACATTCAAATACGGCGATGGATCGATGTGGACGCCCGGAGACATCGTCGCACTAATTGTCACTCCTTCAAGAAAGCGGCCTTTGGCTGTCGCCGGACGCGCTCGCACAACGGCTTCGATCACGGCATTTCCATTTTCCACCAAAGCTTTTTCCTCGAACGAAAATTTTCCAACCGGCACAGCCACGTTGCCGTTCTTATCGAGCTTGAATTCGACCCGGCCCGCCTTCACCTCCTGCACTGCTTTCGCGGTGTCGTCAGTCACCGTTCCGGTTCTGGGATTTGGCATTAATCCGCGCGGTCCGAGCACCTTTCCCAGCTTCCGGACTTCCGCCATTGCCGCAGGTGTAGCGATCGCCACATCAAAATCCTGAAAACCTTCCTGGCATTTTTGAATCAGATCTTTCATGCCGACAAATTCCGCGCCAGCTTCCATGGCAGCCTTGGCCGTCTCACCCTCCGCGAAGACAAGCACCCGCACCTGTTTGCCGCTGCCATGCGGAAGCGGGCAGGTCCCGCGCACCATTTGATCGGATTGCTTCGGATCAACTCCGAGCCGGAACGAAACCGTCACGGTCTGATCAAACTTGGTCGGCGGAAACTTCTTCAGCGTTGAGATGGCGTCCGCAAGATTGTAACTCTTGCTGCGGTCCACTTGTTCTGCGGCTGCGCGATAACGTTTGCTTCGATTTTTTTGCATTTCTTGTGCAGTTCAAATGCCCGGTGACGTGCAACCAGGCTCCTGCTTAAAAAGTTGTCCCACTCAAATCTAGCGAGCGGACACGGAACGTAGCGGCTATCTCTGGCTTGTCAAAACCTTGCCTAAACAAATCGCACCGTTAATCCACCGGATCTGAGACATCCGGCGAGCTTGTCGCTTCGGCGCTCCCCCCCGACGTGGGCAGGCCTTGCCGAATGATTTTGCCTTCTTTCATCACAAAGGAGACGCGCTCGGTTGCAGTGATATCGAAAGTCGGATCGCCCGGCATCGCAATGACATCGGCCAGTTGCCCTTTTTCCAGCGTCCCAACTTTTTGCCCGATGCCGAGAAGCTCGGCATCGTTGGCCGTCGCGGATTTCAGGGCATCGACCGCACTCATACCGAGATCGACCATTAACTTGAATTCTTTCGCGTTTTGTCCGTGTGGATAGACTGCTGCGTCGGTTCCAAATGAAATCTTGATGCCCATCTTAACCGCATTTCGAAACATTTCCGAGCGAGCCGCTGTGGCCGCTTTCGCCTTCGCCTGCAACACCGGCGGGTAATTGTCGAGCTTGCCCATGATCCACTCCGAGGCCATCAGCGTCGGCGTTAGGAAAGCTCCTTTCTTTTTCATCATCGTAAGCGTTTCCGGTTTCATAAACGAACCGTGTTCGATCGAATCGACGCCAGCCTCGATCGCCTCGCGCGCGGCTTGATCGCCGTGGCAATGCACGGCCACTTTCTTGCGCAACCGGTGCGATTCATCGACCAGCGCCGCCATTTCAGCCGGCGTTAATTGCGGCGTATCAACCTCATCGGCGAGTGAAAGCACGCCGCCGGAAACTGCGGCCTTAATGACGTCCGCGCCATTTTTCACTTCAAATCGCACCGCCTTTCGGATTTCGTCGGGGCCATTCGCAATGCCGTCCGTGTAATCCGGTTCGCGCCCAAAAAGGAAATCACGAAACCCGCCGGTCGGATCGAAGTGACCGCCGGTGGCGCCGATTCCTTTCGTCGCGACCAGCATCCGCGGGCCGACGATTACGCCTTTGTTAATCGAATTGCGCAGTGCAACATCGACAAATTCACGGCTGGCGACGAAACGACTACCCAAGTCGCGCACCGTGGTAAATCCCGCTTCGACGGTCGCGCGGGCAAAGGCCGTCGCGCGGATCGCGTGTTCGGAAACATTCAGATCAAGTTGCTGTAGCCGGCGCTCGTTGTAATTGCCGGAGAAATCGGCGGTCAAATGCGTATGCGCATCCATGAAACCAGGCGCAAGCGTCGCGTCGCCGAGGTCGATCATCTGCGCGCCGCTCGGGATCGGCAAATTGCTTCCCGCATCGACAATCTTATCGCCCTGAACGATCACCACGGCGTTTTGCACGAGCGCGTTCGACTTACCGTCAAAGAGTCGCGCCGCTTTCAGTGCGATAGTTTGATCGGCAGCTTGCGCTGCGATGCCGAGACACAAGAGAATTACAAGGACACAAGACGTGATTTTCATCCTGCCCGTTTAGAAGCAATTCGCTAGACTGGCAAGAAAGGAATGGATCAACGTCGCGGCCCTAGTCGCCAATAGGTTACTAAGGATTTGATAATTTTGCTGTGCTTTGCGCAAGACCCTCTCGCGCCGCAGCGAGATTGGGGTCGAGTGCGAGCGCCTCTTGGAAGGCAATAATGGCGCGCTCATGCTGATTGAATGCCGCGAGATAGCGGCCTCGATTGATCAACATGCTGGTGTAGGCTGACAAGATCTTGAGGTTCACCACGTCGTCTTGCTCAAACCGCACGGTGCCGTCAGCCAGACCGCGGGTTTCCAGCCGTACGTCGGGCGAATCGTGAAAGCCTGAGTCCTTTGCAAGGTTAAAAAGGAGGCCCTGCGGAACGAGTTGGTAGTTTTGAGAAAGCCATCTTGTCACTTCGCCGTTTGTAGTGTCGGGCAACAGCAAATCCCGCGTTATGTAAACCGGCCCGACTCCGCTCTCGTTCGTCACAATCGACTGAATCATTTCCAAAAATGCCGTGCTGATTTTTTGGGTCAGCAGCGCGTTGCTTTTAAACGCCGCGGGATCGCGTTCCCATGCTTTGAGGTCCTCAACAAACATTTCAATCTTTTCTCGGGACCGCTCGATCAAATCAGGGTAAGTGCGTCTTAGATAATCGAAGTACCACGAGCGCCGTAGCAGATTAGCATCAACAACTTTTACGTCGCGCCGGAGCTGTTCTATCTGCTGCGCATAAAACATCGGGGACGCGACCTGCCAGTCTTGCGTAAGCAAAAGCCCATTCGACTCGATCGCGCTCAGCAGATTTTCCACGTAATCATGCGCGATGAAGTAATGCCTGCGGTTGTTGAATGGCCAGTTCGCCGTGAACGCTGTCGCAGATGTGAGCAGAACAGCAATCGCGGCAACACCGTACGATTTTCCCAACGAGATGGACTTCGCAGTGGTCAGCTGGATCAACCAACGGATACCGAAACCGGCAGCAAGCGCGATGGAGATAAATACCGGGAGGTAGTACGCGTCTTTATCCTCCGCGATTTCGTAGCTAAGGTCGTATGCCAAATTAGCGATGACAATAAACAACAAAAACCAGAAAGTTGTGCGGTCCTGCCTATAAGCAGTGGCGAACCCCGCAAAAGCAAACGCCAGCGGCAAAGGCAGCCACTGAGGCCCGAATTCGCGAAGGAGCATTCGGGAAAATTCAACAAACTGGACTCCCATCATCGCCGGAGTAAACGAGAGGAACACCCGATATTGTCTGCCGGTGATGTGCCACCAGATTTCTTGCAGCGAACGTGGATTGCCCCAATTGATGAGAGGCGAGCGCGACGCCGCAAACGGCAAGTAGGCATATACCGCGATGAGTGCGCCAATCGAAATCAGCGCGGCATAGAGTAATCGACGGCTTGTAAAAAATTTCAGCCCCTGGGTCCTGTAAACGATGACCGCCAGAGCCGGAAGCGTCAGTCCCACCGTCACGTGATGGTAAGAATTAGGAGCGCGTTGAGAGTGTAAACCTCGGTGATCGTCGCGTACGACCAGAGCGTGCGTGAGAATGCCATGAGCAGACCCGCGCCGAGCGCAGGAGCGAACACCAGAAGACGATCAATGCTCGAATCCTCAGCCCTTTTCCTCGGTTGTGCGCCTTTCTTCCGAGCAGGGAGATATGCCGCTGTGATCATTAATTCCGCCACGACAAGAGTGAGCACGGAGCAAGCGAACGCTGCGAACAGGGCAGACGAAAAATTGATTCGCACTGCAACATTTCCCAACGGCACGAGCGATGCGAGATGCGCGAGAATGACCCAGAGAGGAACGCCCGGCGGATGCGCCACTCCAAGGCCTTGAGCGACCAGAATCAATTCGCCGCTGTCAGTCAGAGTGACCGTCGGAGCGAGCGTCCAGCTAAACAGTAGGAGCGCAATGAGAAATACTGCGCCGGCGCAGAGCGGCTCCGCCTTGGACGAAGGAATTCTCGCAGCTTCCACTTGTCGGTTCGGCTTTGACGCGGGCTTGGCAGAAGAGCGACGCGAAGGTTTTGCGGAAAGATTCATGCGCGCAGGATATGAAGCTCGACTGCAGGAAGGAAAACTGCCATTCACCCGAGATGACTGCGAATAGATATTTGCGCATTGTTTACCCGCGATGTTTCGGTTCAATGCTCGCATGACGAAGTCATCAGCGCTGCACGCGCAGCGGTCGCGCGCAATTCAACTGGCACTTCGCTTATCGACCCGATAATGATCCACGTGTCATCACAATGCGCCGCGGCGCAGATTTAATCTGTCGTGAAATATTCTTGCCTGCTTTTGCTTGGTTCGCTTTTTCTGAACGCTCATGCAGCTACATCCGACACGAGTTCAGCGATTCGCGAGGAATTTAGAGAGTGGCTAGCGGCGTACGAACATAAAAACCTCGCGGGCACGGTAGACATTTTTTCAAAACACGCCATCTCAACGTTCGCCGGTGGGGAAGATGCCGGCATCGAAAGAATTCGCGCCTCGTACAAAAAATCACTCGCCGCGAACGGACCCAAACGAACGTGGAAGCCGATCGAGATGGAAATCGGGGGCGACGGCGATCTTGCCTACGCGCTCACGGATTGGCAGCTCATCGAGACTCAAGCGGACGGGTCGACTTCTGTCCGGCTGACGAACCGGAGCGTCGATGTTTTCCGGCGAGAAGGCGAGACTTGGAAAATCCTTCGCTCGTTCACGATCCCAGCGGACCAGCGGGCGGTGAAATTGTCGTGCGAGATACGCCTGCCGAGCATCTCCGCCGATACATTTAGTGGCGCAGCCGCCGAAGTGTGGCAGACGCTAATGCGCTGGCGAGAATCATACAACCGCCGCGATCTTGGAGGCACGCTTGCGCCGTACGATCCCGCAATCACGGGTTTATATGCGGGCAACACTCAGGATGATCTGGCGAAGCTGCGCGACAGCTATACGCGTTCCTTCGCGCAGAATGATCGGCAACGCTCGATTGATTTCGAGCCCGAGGAAATCCTCAGCTCGGGCAGTTTTGCATTTGTGCGTGACCATTGGACCAGCACGATCCGAACATCGCAGGGACAGACGCAAAGAGTTTCGCGCGGAATCGAGCTTTGGCAGAAGAACGCAGCCGGCGAATGGAAGCTGCGGCATTACCTCAGCTATCTTGTCTGTGAAACCGGTGCAAAGTCTGCCGCTGATACCGGCGGGCTCGAGAAGCTGGCCGACGATTTCTGGGCGTGGCGCGCGAAGTACGCACCGTTCACTGGTGATGATGTAAATCGGATGGAGCGGCCAGGCGGAATGCGTGACTGGTCGCGAGCCAGCATCGACCAACGGCGAAAGGATCTGGAGCAATTCGAAGCGCGCTGGAAGAAAATGGACGCGAGTCACTGGCCGATTCCGCAGCAAGTGGATTATCGTCTGGTTGGTTCGGCCTTGTCGCGCGTCCGCTGGGAGCTCGACCAAAACCCGCGCTGGAAACGCGATCCGAATTTTTATATCGAACAGACGCTGACTGCGCTGGTGGAAGCGCTCACGGTGCCCGCGCCATATGATGAAGCGCGCAGTCGCGAGATTTTCACGCGCATCGAAAATATTCCGTTGATCCTGCAGCAAGGCGCGGAGAACCTGACGAATCCGCCCGCGCCGTTCGCGACAGTCGCCGTTCAGAATCTCGAGGGGATTCGCGAGCGTCTGCGGAAGATGGCGGGCTCGCTCGCAAGTTCGACAACTCTGGATTCAGACAAATTGAATGCCGCGTGCGAACGCGCATCGGATGCGCTGGAGAAATATCAGCAGCAGCTCAAGGAGAAGTTGCCAACGCTTCCGCAACAAACCGCGCTTGGTCGCGACGCTTACGTCTGGTTTTTGCGCAACGTCGCGCTGATGCCGTTTTCGCCGGAAGAACTTCTGGCTATGGGAAAACAGGAGTGGAATCGCGCAGTCGCGTTCGAAGCTTACGAGAAGAACCGGAACAAAGACGTGCCGCCGCTGAAAATCGCCGACAACATCGACAACTGGATTCGCGATGCGGCGGCGAAGGAATTGTCGATCCGGAAATTTCTGGTTGAGCGCGGCACCCTCAGCGTTCCCGATTGGGTGCAACATTACACGCTCCGTCCCACGCCCGAATATCTGCGCGTGCTCGGATTCACCGAGACTGACGATTTCACAGGGCCGTCGCGCTTGAAGGAAAACTGCATCCGCTACGTGCCGGAGCCCTCAGAAAAGCTCGGTTACTTCTGGCGTGCGACGGCGATGGATCCGCGGCCGATCACAGTTCACGAGGGAATCCCGGGGCATTATTTTCAGCTTTGTCTCTCCTGGAAACATGAGGACCCGATCCGGCGCCATTACTACGACTCCGGCGCAAACGAGGGGATCGGGTTTTACGCCGAGGAAATGATGTTGCAGACGGGACTGTTCGATGACAGCCCACACACGCGCGAGATCATTTACAATTTCATGCGGCTGCGCGCGCTGCGCGTGGAAGTGGACGTGAAACTCGCGCTCGGCGAATTCACGCTGGAACAAGCCGCGAAATATCTAAAGGAAAAAGTCCCGATGGACGAACAGACCGCGCGCCAGGAAGCGATCGCTTTCGCCACGAGCCCGGGCGGAGCCATCTCGTATCAGGTCGGCAAACTCGAGATCATAAAATTTCTCGCTGACGCGCGGATGCACCAGGGCGACAAGTTCAATC